>CAUTOX010000038.1:0-17460 GCA_963539665.1 uncultured Treponema sp. | reverse complement strand
AGCTGCCAGCCTCCTGTTTTCCCATTTTCTTTTCTTCCTCTCTCCTTTACCGTACGGCAAACTCGTTGCCGAAGCGAGCGGGGCGGACGGGAAAACTGGATGCGGAAGACTTTACTTGGTCGACCGTCCGCTTCACGTTTGCCATGCGGCAAACGTGCGAGCGGGTTGCAGCGGCGGTTGAACTTTGGCGTCCGCCAATCTCCTGTTTTCCGTAAGACGGTTCTTTCCGTTTCCGCCTTTCCTTCTTCTCCTCTTCTCAGCGCCGACATGAAGTCGGAAATGCTGTACGGAATCGAGGTGCACTCGAACGCTGTTTCGAGGGTATCTCGAATTATGCTTCTAGACTGTCTCGAACACTGCTTCGAGGGTGTGTCGAATTACGCTTCGAAACTCCCTCGAATTATGCTTCGACGCACTGTCGAATTATGTTTCTAGCCCCCCTCGAATTATGCTGCGGCGGTCAACTCCTTATTAAATCTTCCGACTTTGAGCGTTTTGCCGGGCTTGTTGCCTTCCAACAACTTCGTCCGTACTTCGATGAAGTACGTTCCGGCCGGCAAGTCCGCGGGGATGATTGCCATAACCCGCGCGGGTTTGTTTTCTGCGATGACGGCGGCGCGGACGGGGGTTCCCGATTCCGGCACGAAGAAGATGCCCTGCGCATCATCTTTGGCGTCGAACTTGAGGCGGCTTCCCGTCAGCTGCACGACCCCGCCTTTGGTGAGCGATTCGTTCACCTTGCCCGAAACGATGTCGAAGACCTCGGTGATGTAGGGGGCGGTGTTCGCGCTTTCGGTCTTTTCGGTCTTGACTTTGGTTACCGCCTCGCGCAGGAGGGCGCCTGCCGACAGGTTCAAGTTGATGGTGTGCCGCTTTCTATCGAAACTGTCGCCCGCCCCTTCAAACACACCGGCAATGCTCATCGAGGTATTCATGAGCGGCGTGTTTACGGCCGAGCCGTCAGCGATAATCGACGAACACACTTCCCCGTAAATCTGGAGCGTGGCCGTCACGTCGGCGCGCGTGAGCGTGCTGCCCCTGTCCATCATCAAATCGATAATCTCGTCGAGCGTGTACGAGCGCACATCCGTCACCTGCGCCATGTAGTCATCCGGCGCGGGAGTGAGTAAGTTTTCGCGTAACGAATACTTGAGCATAGTTCCTCCATGCACTTTGTTTTTCTGCCGACGGGTGGTTCCCGCCGACGATATAAAAAACGCACAGAGACGGAGATGCCGCCCTGTGCGCGTTATATGAGACGTTTTATTGTGTAAGAAAGCGTTGTGCAGGGTTGAACGAGTGGTAATTACCCAAAAGTAGCAACATGGGGGGGGGGGGGGGTAATATAAAATGTATCGGCCATTTGCGTCAAGGTCTCCTGTTGAAATCTATGTATGCTTGTAGAATGTTGTATTTTCATCTTGGAATACGCCTGAAGTTATGTTTACCTGTAAAAGTATTCCCGCATTATAGTAGGTAAGTCCTTACCGCGCAAGAAAAATAATTGCAGAGAGCGCATAGCCGGCGTTACGGCAAATAGTCGCTGCGGATATTTTTGAGCGCATACAGCAGTTTTGTTTTTTGTGCGCTGTTTCCGTCGGTAAGGAGCGCAAGGCGGCGGCGCGCATCCTTCCGCGTACTGTTATCCTGAAAGTTGCAGGAACACGTCCATCCTGCGTAGCCGCGTTCTTCGGCATGACGCTGAATCGCCTCTACTGCGGCGTAATACAACGGCCGGATGAGCGTTATCGGATATTTGTTGTAGCGCAGCGCGGGCGGCATGGCGCTGAACACCCCTTTTTCAAGCGCGTTCATCAGCAGCGTTTCAAGCGCATCGTCAAGGTGGTGGCCGAGCGCAATCTTATTGAAGCCGTTTTCCAGCGCAAAATGCAGCAATTCCGTCCGCCGTTGCGTTGAACACCAGTAGCAGCTCATTTTTCTTCCGGCTTTCAGTCTGCCCTGCACGTCGATTTGCAGTGTGCGTATGTCGATTTCCCATTTTTGGAAGAGCGATGTAATTTTTTCCGGTAAAGTCCCGCTGAATTCAGTGGCGATATGGAGCGCGCAAAACGAAAAGCCTGCGTCCGTCCGCCGACTGCGATGCGCAAGGTATTCAAGCAGCGCGGTAGAATCTTTGCCGCCCGATGCGCCAACAAGGATGCGATCGCCTTTTTCAATCATGTTATAGTCGATGACAGCCTTGTCGATGAGGCGGAAAAGCAACGGCTGCGGCATCAGCGCGGTAAGCAGGATTGCGAGCGGGCAGCATCAATCAATGCGGCAACTTCCGAAGCCCGCGTTTTGATTGCGTCAAAGTCGCCTCCGGCAATCGCGGCTTTGGGAGCAACCCAGCTTCCGCTAATGGCCGCAACGTTTTTGAGCGCAAGGTAAGCCGGCGCATTTTCGGCATTTACGCCGCCGCTGACGACAAAACGGACATTCGGATAGGGACCTGCGAGCGCTTTTAGCATTGCCGTGCCGCCAAAAACGTGCGCAGGAAAGAATTTTACTGTTTCGATACCGGCAGAAAGCGCCTGCTCTATTTCGCCCGGCGTACATAATCCGGGAATCAAGAGTAATTTGCGATTGGCGCAGTAGGAAACGGTTGAAGGGTTAAATCCTGCCGAAAGCAAGAATTGCGCGCCCGCATCTGTCGCCTGCGCCGCAAGTTCGGCATTGCGTATCGTCGCGCCGCCGACAAGCATATCGGGACAGCTCCGCCGTATTTGCGCGATTGCGTTAGCCGATTCTGCAAGGCGTTCCGGATCGCGGAAGGCAACTTCCATCGCGCGGACGCCGCCTTGTAACAACGCCTCTGCAAGAGGAATCGCGCGCGCGGCATCGGTTATTTCCGTAACGGCGATAAATCCTGCATCCGCCAATGCGCTGAGTATATCGCTCATCGTTGAATCCTTCCGTTCGTACTGCCGTTCATCAGATTTTCAATCTCCGCCTTTGTAACAATATTGAAGTCCCCCGCAACCGAATGTTTGAGGCAGGAAGCCGCCGCTGCAAAATCCAACGCCTTTTGTTCGTTTTTGAATTCCGAAAGGCCGTGGATAAGCCCCGCCGCAAAAGAATCGCCTGCGCCGACGCGCTCAACAATATTTTCTATATCATAATGCACGGATTCATAGAACGCGCTGCGTGTCGCTAAAATTGCCGACCAGCCGTTCCGGTCAGCCGAATAGCTTTGCCGGAGCGTTACGGCTGCAAGCCGCGCATTCGGAAATTGCGTAAGCACGTCCGCGCACAAATGGCGATAGCATTCCGTTGGCGTACCAAAATTTTTAAGCGGAATACCGAGGCAGCTCTGCACATCCTCTTCGTTTGCAATCAAAACATCCGCCGCGCCTGCAAGCGTCCGCATCACGTCCGATGCAGACTTTCCATATTTCCACAGCTTTTTCCGGTAGTTCAAATCGAGGGAAATCTGCACGCCCTTCTTTTTGGCTTCCTGCATTGCGCCCAAAACTGCATCAGCCGTATTTTGCGTAAGCGCTGGCGTAACGCCAGAAACATGGAACCAGTCTGCGCCGGAAAAGATCGCATTCCAATCATATTCGCTCCCGGCCGAAAGCGAAAAGCAGCTGCCGTCCCGATCGTAAATAACCTGCGAGGGACGCTGACACGCTCCGTTTTCAAGATAGTACACGCCGAGCCGCCCATTCTTCCAGAGCGCGTTGACCTGCACGCCGTAATACGCAAGAGACGCGGCCGCAGCCTTTCCTACCGCGGTATCCGGCAGCGCGGTAACATAAACGGACTTTAGCCCCAACAACGCGAGCGACACCGCAACATTCGCCTCGCTTCCGCCGAACACCGCTTCAAATTGCGGACTTTGGAAAAACCGTTCCTTCCCCGGCGGTTTCAAACGCAGCATAATCTCTCCGAACAGTACAATGTTTCCCATGGCGGCAGAATAGCCGCCGCATTGCGTGTTGTCAAGGATGGTGAAATTCAATTATTTCCGGACGACATTCGGTAGTTTCGGTTTTGTTTCTTTGCGGAAAAGGTATTTGAGCGGGTGAATATCAAATGAGTTGACGTACCAGCCGCCGACTGCGTTTAAATCGATGATGTTGCGGCTGACCGGATGCTGAATCGGCAGCACAACCGCCGCATCAAGCAGAATTTGCTCCGCTTCCGACAGCAGCTTTAGATGGCGTTCATCGGCGTATAGTTCTGCCGCTGCAAGGAGCCGGTCAAATTCGTTGCTCCTCCAGCCTGAAATATTCATGTTTGAATCTCCGCGGAACAGTTCAAGGAAGGCGAGCGGATCTGCAAAATCGCCGATCCACGTATACGAAAACATATCCGCGCCCGTGCCGGCTGCGGCGGCCAAATATTCCGATGCGGCGTACTCTTTTACCTGCACTTCAACGCCGAGCGGCCGCCACGCTTCTTGCAATAATTCGGCTTCTTTTTTCATGCGCTCGCCGCTTACCGCAAAGACTAACGGCAGTTTTTCATGCGAGCATATTCCCGCCTTTTTCCGCGCATCTTCCATTAATGCGGAGGCTGCTGCGGCATCGGCGTATACATAGCCTTGCACAGTAGGGTAGCCGTTTAAAGGATAGACAAGCGTTTTTGCCGCCACGAACGTATCGGCGCGGAGCTTGTCCCATGGAACCGCCTCCAAAAGAGCTGAGCGCAGTTCTGCGTTGTCCCAAATGCCGCCGCGCTGTTTAAAAAATAAGTATTCGGTTGCAAATTGCGCATTAATGCGGAGCGCATCCGATGAAAGGAGGTTTTTCAGCTCGGCGCTGCCGCTGATCCACTGCGCCGCACCCGTATTAAACGAAAAAACATTTTCGATGCCGTCGTCATTCAATGCAAAAACAATCCGATCAAGTTTCACCGCGTCAGCATCATAATACCGCTCGTTTTTTTTCAGGATGAGTTCCGCCTCATCTTGTTTTTCTAAGCAATAGGCGCCGCTGTAAACGGATTTGCAAGGAGAAACGGCGCTAAATGCGCTCATACACAGGATTTTCGGTAAATAGGAGGCAGGCGCTTCCAGTTGAACGATGAGCGTTTTTGCATCTGCGGCTGTGATGCCAACATCTGCCTTGCGGCCTTCTCCCTGCCGGAATAAGCGCGCGCCGGATACGATGTCAAAAAGTGATGCGTATGGTGCGCGGGGATGCTCAAGCAGCCGGAGCCATGATTCGCGGATACATTCCGCCGTGATTGCGCTTCCGTCGCTGAATTGAGCGTCTTCGCGCAAAATGAACGTCCAGCGTTTTTTATCGCGAGAAATCCGGTGCTCCTTTGCAATCGCGTGTTTCGGCTCAAGCGTCGCCGGTTCATACGAAAAAAGCCCTTCATATAGACCGCAAAGCACTTGCGCTTCCGAACTGTACGCGGCCGTATGAGGATTTAAATTATACTGATGCGAATATTCAATAATGGTGAGTGTTTTTAAAGCAGGATCAATATCGGCTGCGACCTCATCATTTTGCTTATCGGAGGCAAATGACGAGAAAACGGCGCACACAAGGACGGAAAAAGAAACAGCCGCTTTGATTCTACGCAGACTAGGCATTGGTAATTCCGATTTTTTGGAGCTGCTGGGCTTGTTCGATGGTATCTAAATATTCAACGCGCCGCGAATTAGCTTTGACGATTGCGTTTTTTACCGTTACAAGGTCAATTTTGAGGCCTTTTATGGAACTTCGATCTTTTTTATGGGCAGTCGCTTTAAAATATTCATCGGCCGCTGCAAGCAGTATGAGCGTTTCGTTATTTTCCGTAATTTGCTTACTAACAAAGCCGAAGAGACTTTCCGGATCGGCATGCATGACTTTATGGAATTCCCGACTTGACCGGTTTTCTAGTACTGAATAAAATGCCGCCTTCCGTTCAAGATTTGCGACAAACACGTTAATTTCAATCGGACGCTGCACCTTCGTCTCTTTTTTCGGATCGATAATGGTAAAATTATAAATGAGCGGCGGCGCTTTGAGATTAAACGCCTTTCTCATCGCTCGTTTAAATTTATCTAAGAGCGTATTATGGCCCGCTTCAATAATTTTGATATTCGCATACAGTTTTTGCGCAATTTCCGCATATATCGCTCCGAGCGCGGCTAAAGCCGTTACAGACGCAATGAGTATCGTACGCGGATCAATTTTTTCAGTTTCATCGGAGTTTTCCGCTACGGTCTGAATTTCAAGCCGCTTTAATACATTTTGACGCATCGTGTCCTTGATAGGACTCATATCTTCGTCAACAATTTCTGCAATTAATTCGCTGTAATACGGCTCCTTTCCCATTACGGTAGGAAACAGCCGCTTAATCTCCGCCATTTCTTCTGCGACTGACGCGCATTCTTTTTTGTAATCGGGACGCTTTTGTATTTCATTCCGTACTTTGAACTTATACGCTTCCCGATGAAAATCCGACAATTCACGGAGCATCGAATCAATGTCGCCTACTGCTTTGGCGCATTTTGACACGGAATCATTGAGCAAACTGACTGCAAGCTGCGGCATATTTTTACGCGCATCGTTAATAATAACGGCAAGGCTGCGCGTATTTGCCCTTGTACTATTCATAGATAAATTTCCCCACGAAAATGCGCGGTTTAAGTCATGCAGCTTTTTAATCCGTTTGATGGTCAATGATTCAACGGAAAATTTAAGATACGTGCAGATATAATCGAGCATACTTTCGTATTCGGACAATCGGGAACCGATAACGATGCTCCGCTCGCCTTCAGGAAATGCCTCTTCTTTTGGAGATACAATATCGGATATTTTTTTCTCAGTCTTATACGGATCTGGAGTGATAAGAGAGCGTTGGACAAGCGTATTATAAATCGTTTTGATGCAAGTATGGTGTAGTCGATATACCTCCACCAGTTTTGGAAGCTGAGTGGAATCGAACCACTCAGTTTTTGCAGTAACAGCGGCTTTTAGCGCTTCAGTATAGTTGTCCATAGTCATTTTATCGGCATTTCTTTTTTTAATTTGACCGATTTTTTACGGAGCGGCAGCGGCCCACGTATGAGCAATCCGCAAAAAGCATAAAAAAAGCCGCCTTTTTAGAAGGCAGCCTTTACCGGAGAAGAGACTTGAACTCTTACGTTATTGCTAACAAAGGATTTTGAGTCCTTCGTGTCTACCATTCCACCACTCCGGCAATGCGCGGACTATAACAGAATAAACCGTATCATTCAAGGGGGGAAAATAGTTATTTTCGCTCCAAAGAACAAGATGCGGAATAAAGACGCAAGCCCCCGCGCAGCTTATTGCGCCGCTGCACAATGCTACGTCCGCCGCTAAGACAAGCCTTAATCCAGTTTGTAAAATAGCAAAATGGCAGCAGCCGGGCGAGCAGGTTAAAACGGCCGCGCTTCTTACACTAAGCCTTGCGCAATCATGGCGGCGGCAACTTTTACGAAGCCTGCAATATTTGCGCCGGCGACGTAATCGCCTTCGGCGGCGTATTTTTTTGCCGTTTCGTATGCATTGTCGTGGATATTCGTCATAATTTCCTTGAGTTTGGCATCAACCTCTTCAAAACTCCACGAAAGCCGCTCGGAATTCTGGCTCATCTCAAGGCCGGATACCGCAACGCCGCCCGCATTGGACGCTTTGCCAGGCGCAAATATAACCTTGTTCTTTTGGAAAAACGCAATCGCCTCCGCACGCGTTGGCATATTCGCGCCTTCTGCGACTAGCCAAATGCCGTTTGCAACCATTTTTTGCGCGTCTTCAAGATAAATCTCGTCTTGCGTAGCGCACGGAAAGGCAAAATCCGCCTTGACGCCCCACGGTTTTTCGCCCTTAAAAAACTTCGCTTCCGGATATTTCTTCACATACACATCGATTTTTTCCCGCCGACTGCGGAATTCCTTGACATATTCGAGCTTTTCGCGGGTAATGCCGCCTTCATCATAAATGTAGCCGGACGAATCCGACAGCGTAACCGGCTTACCGCCGAGCTGAATCAGCTTTTCCGCCGCGTATTGCGCAACATTCCCATCGCCAGAAATGAGCGCCGTCTTCCCCGCAAAATCCTTTCCGATTTTCTTTAACATACGCTCGGCAAAATAAATCAGTCCGTAGCCCGTCGCTTCCGTCCGCGCAAGCGAACCGCCGAACGACAAGCCCTTTCCTGTCAGTACGCCAGTATACTCATTGCGCAGCCGCTTGTACTGGCCGAACATATAGGCAACTTCCTTGCCGCTCACCCCCTTGTCGCCCGCCGGAACATCCGTATCCGCGCCGATATGCCGGTACAGCTCCGTCATAAACGACTGGCAAAACCGCATGATTTCCGAATCAGACTTCCCGTGCGGGTCAAAATCCGCGCCGCCTTTTCCGCCGCCCATCGGCAGCGTCGTCAGAGCATTCTTGAGCGACTGCTCAAAAGCAAGGAATTTCAAAACATCAAGATTCGCTTCCGGACTGAACCGCAGACCGCCTTTATACGGGCCGATCGCACTGTTGAACTGCACACGAATCCCGCGGTTGACGTGCGCTGCCCCCGCATCGTCCATCCACGGCACACGGAACATAATCACGCGCTCCGGCTCCACAAAACGCTCAAGCACGGCCGTCCGCTCAAGCTCCGGCATCTTATCGACTACAGGAGAAATCGTTTCCAAAACAATCCCAACCGCCTGAAGAAAATGCCCCTGATCGGCATGGCGGCTTTGCACATCATCCCACACGCGGCGGCAGTAAGCATTTTTTATATCGTATTGCATATCAAACTCCTGCCTTTGCAGACATCCCTTCCGGTTTTCGCAAAAGCAAGCGGATTATACAGCAGCAAAAAAAGAATGAAAAGCCAACGAGATAGGATGCCTTATCGGCAGCGCCGACTGTCCGGTCAGCTGACAAACCTGATGCAGGCGGCGGCAATGCGAGTATAAAAGGAGAACAGACTACTTTGCGGGAGCCTGTGAAGTCCTTTCTGTAAATTCTGTAGGCTGCGGTAAAAAGTTTTAATGTGGGTATATCCCGCGAGTAGCTGACAGCTACTGTTTATTTTTTTGAAAATAAAATACTGCTGATTTTTTATCAAGAGTAAACCACTAACGATAGCTTCCTTGGGAAGCTGTCGTTTTTTAGATCAGTAAGGCAGGCGGCCCTCATACATTATGCACATTTCTCCGTAGGTCTGCCCCCAGTTGTGAATCGGCTGCGTCCATTTTTTTGTTGCTTCAAAAGTTGCAAGATACAAAGCTTTCAGCAGTGCCTGGCTGCTTGGGAACACGCTGCGCTGACGGTTGAGTTTTCGGTAACTGGAGTTCAGACTTTCAATCGCATTCGTGGTGTAAATGATTTTCCTCACATCCTTCGAGAACTTAAAAATAGGCACGACAACATCCCAGTTTTCTATCCAGCGTTTCATGGAGGCAGGATATTTGGCAGACCATTTTTCAACAACCCTCCGCTGCAGAATGTCCTGCAAAAAATTATTTTTTCTTTTGGGCTTTATGGATTTGTATGTCCAAAACGATTTTTGCTGCAAATACAAATGACTTCAGCCTATCCTAATGACGAGGCGCTGAAGTCAAAAACGGATAGGCGGTATTAATACTCTATATAAATTATTTATTCCATGTGCTTCATTAGTAATTGCCGCATTTTTACGCTTTTTGCGTATGAAAGGGCATTTGAGCCGTCTTCATACTTTGTATCTACTTTTGCACCTAAAGAAAGAAGCAGGGTTACAAGTGCTTCCCGCTTTTGTTCGATTTCCGCTTCGCGTATGTCGGCATGAAAGTCTTTTAACGGGGATGTAAGCGCTGCTTTCAAAGCGGGATATTCCGGATCATTTATATTGCAGCCGTTTTTTACCAAATACGGAATTGACTTCACGGCATTTTCGGTTACAGCGTCGTATAAATTTCTCGAAGACAGTTTAAGTCCCTGCTTCTGGAGCAGAGGAATAATTTTTTCGCTGTCGCTTTTAATAGCCGTTTCAAGCATCTCTTCCAAAGATACCCCATTACTGCCTTTGCTTAAAAAGTAAGTTGTAGTATCAACAGCGTTTCCTTTTATGCTTTCAAGAATCCCGTTCCTGTTCGATATTACCGCCCCGAATTTTTCAAGATATTTTACTACTTCCAAACGGTTATTTTCAGCCGCATACTCTATGGCTGGTCGTTCCCCCCAATAAGTATCAGCCTTATTTACATCAACTCCGAGCGACAGAAGTTTTTTACAATAATATATGTCATTGGATTGTCCTGCGCACCAACGCAGGGCATTGGATTTTTCGGGAGCAAATTCCTTTGTTAATACTTGATCAAATATATCTTTCCTGCCGTTACGCGCACATCCTGCAAGAACCGTGTCATCAGCATCATTTAAATCCGCTAACATTGCCTGTAAGATATTTTCATTGCCCATGTCTAATGCCTTATTAATGGACCGTGGCAACTGTTTATATCCTTCGCCTTTACCAGTAGCACTGTAGTAGCAGTGTGTAAATGCTTTTCCATAACGCTCCTTAAAAGCAGCATAGCATTTTACGGCATTATAATGGGCGCAGTTTTTATGTATTAGAGTATTGTGATATCTCTTTATTTCTTGAATAGCGAGCGCCGCTTCCGCATGGTCTTGCTGTAATGCAAAAGCCATTGCGTATATTTCTTTTTCCTCCCCCGTTTTTTCATCTTTGTAAAAACAAGTAATGAGACTTTCATCATCGTTTGCTGCAAACTTTTCAATCATATATATAGCATTCGCTATTTCCTTTGCATTGTTTTCTGAGATATAAGTCGATAAGTCCTGCTTGATTTCCTTTATGCTTTTTTTATTTTCAGGAGCGGCAGGCGGTTGTTCTTTATTCTCCTCCTGCTTTGGCTCCGGAGCACTCTGCTTTACTGCGTCAAATTCTTTTATAATCTTATCTTTTGCTCCAGGAATTTTAGGAAGCTTCGGCACTTTCGGTTTTGCATACAGAGAAAAAGAAAGCGCGATTGCAAATACTAAAAATAGTGTTTTTTTCATTTTAGATATCTCCTCTTTGTTTTAATGCGTCAATAAATTCTTCCAATTTTTTCGAACAAGAATCCCAGTTTGTCATATTGATGGGATTGATCTTATAAGGCTTTAACCCGTGTTCTTTCATCGCATCCATAAGTTTATTGATTTCATCAATAGGCTTTGTCTTGTTGATTTTAGAAAGTTCATAACCGCATAATTCAGATACGATTTGAAATAATTCAACCAGCTTTTCTTTTAATTGCTTATCATTCATAGCAATCCTCCAGTAATGTTTATAAAATATTTTCCCCGAAGCCGAGCAGCGCAAGGCTTCGGGGAATGAACTTTGTCAAGTTCATTCCCAACAGTACTGTTGGGAAAAAATTACGAGAATATCTGTTTTTTATATCACTACCTGCCTTGAAATCTAATTAAAAAAAAACTTCATACTCATGGTATGGCATATGATAGAGAGTTAAAATTGCGAACAATCAATAATACAAGGCAACCGGAGACGTAAAAATGAAAATTCGCCGTTCGGTCAACAAGAAAATCATTTCTGAAAAACACGCCCCGTTCAACAACATCGAACAGGTCTACGAGTTCTAAAACGCGCAAATAGCATGATTTAGAACATCACATTGCAAGGTAACCAGTGCCGACACTGAAGTTTCCGAACTGATTTAATCGCAAATATGTAGAAGCGCACCCCACCCACCCCCCGACGCCTACCTCAAAGAAATCGCGGAAGGCTTCGACTGTCATTCACAGTGTTGAAACAGCTGAACAAACTCTGGATTCAAGAAAAAAGAGTACGTTCGACAAAGAGTTCCCCCCAAACAAGTAGAGGCGTATTTAGAAAAAATCAAAGACATTCCCAAAGAAAAGCTCGTATATATCGATGAAACCGGTCTCCAGACGCAAATGTACCGCCAATATGCACGCAGTAAACGAGGAAAGCGGGTGAATATTTGCATTTACGGGAAACAGTATACTCGACTTGGGCTTGTTACAGCGCAATATGAAGGAGCTTTGTTTACTCTGCTCACCTACAGCGGAACAATGAAGGATTCTTTATTTGAAAAGTGTTTTGAAGATGAATTGTAAAAGAAGCTGCCAAAGGATCATGTCATCATCAGGACAATGCGGCGTTTCATAAAAAAGAGTTTTTGCAGAACCTTGCGGGGAAATATTCTCAGAGCTTGATTTTTCTGCCGCCGTATTCACCGGAATACAATCCTATTGCACATACGTGGAGCGCTTTGAAGCGAAAGGTTGCTGGCTGCGTTCATTTATATGACTCCGTTTCAGATGCTCTGGATGCCGTTTTAGAAGGCAATTAGCTATAACTCCGATTTTATACAACTTCACGCACTCCGGCAGTTTGCCGATTATGTAGCCGTCCGCATCACGTTTCAACATTTCGTATGCCACTCATCAATACATTGCTTGATAGAGCCGACAAGATTTTCCATAAAAGATTTTTCGCAGCGGAATAGCCGCGCCTCCCATGTTCTGATTATTGCCAGCTCATTTTTCTAACGGCGCTTCGAATCGGACAGTATGCAGCGGCAAAAACGGTTCGCTTATCGACATTCATATTTCCCGCATCGTTAAAAAACAAACCGGAACGCATTGTTCCGGCTAAATCGATATGCGATATTGGGATTGAACCAATGACATCTACCGTGTGAAGGTAGCGCTCTACCGCTGAGCTAATCGCACAAGAAATGGAAAACCATAACTGCGGCGCAGTATAGCGGTTTTCCATTTTTTTGAAAAGCGTTTTTCTTCGGATGAAGAAGATATTAGTACATTCCGCCCATATCTCCGCCAGCCGGAGCCGCAGGCGCCTTCGGTTCAGGAATATCCGTTACCGCGCATTCGGTCGTAAGCAACGTGCCCGCAATCGATGCGGCATTCTTCAGAGCGCATGTGGTAACTTTGGCCGGATCGATAATACCCGCTTCCATCATGTTTACCCATTCTGCGGCGTACGCATTGTAGCCAACGCCCTTTTTCTCCGCCTTTGCACGGTCGGCAATAATTGCGCCGTCGATGCCCGCATTATCGGCAATCTGGCGAATCGGCTCTTCCAATGCCCTGCGGACAATCTTAAATCCGACCTTTTCATCTTCGGAAAGTTCTGCAGGAATATTTTCGAGCGCCTTTGCTGCTTCAAGCAGAGCGAGACCGCCGCCGGAAACAACGCCTTCATCGAGCGCCGCGCGGGTTGCCGCAATCGTATCTTCCACACGGAATTTCTTTTCTTTCATTTCCGTTTCTGTCGTTGCGCCGACATTAATTACCGCAACGCCGCCGGCAAGTTTCGCAAGCCGCTTTTGAAGCTGCTCCTTGTCGTAGCTGGAAGTGCTCTTTTCAATCTGATGTTTAATCTCTTCGATTCTGTCGGAAATCTTTTTCTTGTCGCCTGTACCGCCGACAATCGTCGTGTTGTCTTTGTCGATTTTAATCGAACGCGCACGGCCAAGCATATCAATATCCGCAGTCTCAAGCTTTAGGCCGACTTCATCGGAAATCAGCTGGCCGCCGGTCAAAATAGCAATATCCTGCAACATTTCTTTGCGCCGGTCGCCGAATCCCGGAGCCTTCACCGCGCACACGTGGATTGTTCCGCGAATCGTGTTCAGCACCAGCGTCGTAAGCGCTTCGCCATCAACATCCTCCGCGATGATCACCAACGATTTCCCCGCATTCGCAATCTTTTCGAGAATCGGAAGCAAATCCTTCATCGAAGAAATCTTCTTGTCATAGATGAGCACATACGCATCTTCGTAGGATGTTTCCATTCTTTCGCGATCGGTTACAAAATAGGCCGAAATATAACCGCGGTCGAACTGCATCCCCTCAACCGTATCAACCGTCGTGTCCATGTTTTTTGATTCTTCAACAGTAATAACACCGTCTTTGCCGACCTTTTCAATGGCATCCGCAAGCATTTTGCCGATTTCAGGATCGTTGTTGGCGGAAATAGTCGCAATGTGGGTAACGTCATCGGCGCCCTTGACCGGTTTTGCATTCTTTTTAATTTCTTCGACCGCAACAGCCACCGCTTTATCTATGCCGCGCTTAATTTCAATCGGCGTCATACCTGCCGCAACGGATTTTAAGCCTTCGCGAACGAGCGCATACGCAAGCACCGTCGCCGTAGTCGTTCCGTCTCCGGCGTCATCATTTGTCTTCGAGGCAACTTCGCGTACAAACTGCGCGCCCATGTTCTCATACGGATCCTGCAGCTCAATTTCCTTGGCAACAGACACCCCGTCCTTCGTGATAGTCGGCGCGCCGTATTTCTTGTCGAGCATAACCATGCGCCCGCATGGGCCAAGCGTAACCTTAACTGCTTTTGAAATCTGCTCCACGCCGGACAGCAGCTTTCTGCGCGCATCCTCATTGAACAACAATTGTTTTGCCATAATTTCAATTAACTCCTGTAAATAACCGTTTTGCCCAAGCGGGCGCACGGAATTTAATTAGTATTAAGATATAAAAAGAACGCAATAACGGCAAGATGTTTGAACGAGTTTTCGCCCAGCCCATGCCGTACCGGAACGAGCGGCGCACACGCCGCCCTTGCGGAGATGTTTTTTTAGAATGAAGGCGCAGCTCCGGCAGATGCATTGAGCTTTTGCATCGCGGCGGATAACCGCGCCGCCAGCGCAAGGATTTTCTGCGCGTCCTTTTGCGTCCAATGCTGAGAGCTTTCGAGCGTCTTTTGCTTTTCCGCAAGCTCATTCGCCTTGACCGCGGCATTCATCATCGCCGTCATATCGTTTGATTCCGCGGCCTTTTCATATTCAACGACAAAGGCTTCATAGGTTTTCAGAAAACTATCAACATCTTTCCGGCTGCCCGCAAACAATGCGGAATTTGCCGGAGCATTGAGCTTTTGCATCGCGGCGGATAACCGAGCCGCCTGCGCAAGGATTTTCTGCGCGTCCTTTTGCGTCCAATGCTGAGAGCTTTCGAGCGTCTTTTGCTTTTCCGCAAGCTCATTCGCCTTGACCGCGGCATTCATCATCGCCGTCATATCGTTTGATTCCGCAGCCTTTTCGTATTCAACGACAAAGGCTTCATAGGTTTTCAGAAAGCTATCGACATCTTTCCGGCTGCCCGCAAACAATGCGCACGGAAGAAGAATCCCCGCTGCAAAAAGAAACATAATTTTTTTCATTAATTTCATACCATACTCCTACATATTTGATTCCGACGAGTATTCGGCACATTCTCCGGCCGCCGCGGCGAGGCGCAGTATAACAGAAGGGCGTTCCGCCGCCAAGTTTCCGCCCTGCCCCAGACGTACGCCGGAAGAGGGCGCGTCTTTACGCCGCTTCATTACGTTGCATTTTGTCAGTCCTGCCCGCACTCGCTTCTTTAATGCGTCATTTTGCGGTAGACGGTGCGCTTGGGAATGCCTGCGTCTTCGCCGAACTGTTCTTTCTTCCATGCGGCGTATTCCGACCAGTTGCCTTCGAAAAAGCGCGCTTGGCTGTTGTTTTCAAATGCGAGGATGTGCGTGCAGATTCTGTCCAAAAACCAGCGGTCGTGGCTGACAACGAGCGCACAGCCGGCAAAGTCTTCAAGCGCTTCTTCAAGCGCACGCACAGTCTGAACGTCAAGGTCGTTGGTCGGCTCGTCGAGCATGAGGACGTTGCCGGCTTCTTTAAGCATCATGCCGAGGTTGAGGCAATTTTTTTCGCCGCCGGAAAGTACACCAACTTTTTTATTTTGGTCGGCTCCGGCAAAGTTGAACCACGAACAATATGCGTGGGCGTTCACTTCGCGGACACCGCCTTCAAGAGCGCGTCCCTTTTCATCCGTTGCGCCAAGTCTTATCAAATCCGCGCCGCCTGAAAGCGTTTCGTAGACGGTTTTGTTTTCGTCCAATCCGCTCCGGAGCTGGTCGATATACACGAGTTTCACCGTCGAACCGACTTTGATTTCGCCGGAATCGGGTTTTTCTCCGCCTGCAAGCCCCGCTGCGTCGGCAATCATTTTGAATAAAGTCGTCTTTCCTGCGCCGTTGGGGCCTACAATGCCGGCAACTGCCCCCGCCGGAATATGAAAGTCGAGTTTTTCAAACAAAAGTTTGTCGCCGAACGATTTGGTGAGGTTTTCGGCATCGATAACTTGATTCCCCAAGCGCGGCCCCGCCGGAATGGAAATCTGCGTGTCCTTGAGCTGCGCTTTGGATTCCTTTGCCATAAGCTCGTTGTAGCGCGTGATGTGCTCCTTGTGCTTTGCCTGCCGCCCCTTTGCGCCCATGTGGATCCAGTCAAGTTCGCGCTGAATCTCCTTTCGCCGCTGACTTTCGCCTTTTTCCTCAAGCGCGAGCCGCTGATTTTTCTGTTCAAGCCACGACGAATAATTCCCCTTAAACGGAAAGCCCTCGCCGCGGTCAAGTTCCAGAATCCAACCGGCAACGTCGTCAAGGAAATAGCGGTCGTGCGTGATTGCAATAACCGTTCCCGGATAGTCGTGCAGGTGTTTTTCAAGCCACGCAACAGTTTCCGCGTCAAGGTGATTGGTCGGCTCGTCGAGCAGAAGAATGTCGGGCTTTTGCAAAAGCAGACGGCAGAGAGCCACGCGGCGGCGTTCACCGCCGGAAAGAACGTCAACAACCTGCTCCGGCGGAGGGCAGCGGAGCGCGTCCATCGCAAGTTCAAGGTTGTTATCAAGGTTCCACGCGTCAAGCGCGTCAAGACGGTCTTGCAGTTCCGCCTGCCGCGCGCCCAGTTTATCAAAATCCGCATCGGGGTCGCCGAACGCTTCGTTTACTTTGTCGAACTCCGCAAGCAAATCCGTAATTTCTTTTACGCCCTCGCTCACAACCTCGCGCACAGTCTTTCCCGCTTCAAGCTGCGGCTCCTGCTCCAGATAACCGATTGTATACCCCGGCGCAAGCGAAGTCTCGCCCGTAAAATCCGTATCGATTCCCGCAAGAATCTTAAACAAACTGGACTTTCCGGAGCCGTTCGCCCCGATAACGCCGATTTTCGCGCCGTAAAAATACGAAATGCCGATGTTTTTAAGAACGACTTTGGTGCCGTATGCGCGGCTCACATCGTTCATTGTGTAAATAATTTTCTTATCGTCGAATGTCTTTGCCATACGCGGATTATATAGAAGAAAAACGGAAAGTCAAAGGCGGACGGGAAAACTTGGATGCGGAGGATTTAATTTGGTTGTCCGTCCGCTTCGAGTTTTGCAGTTGCAAAACTCGCTAGTGGGGCGGGCGGAGAGTGGACGGGAAAACTGGGATGTGGAGGATTGTACTTGTTCGGCAGGCCGCTTCACGTTTGTCTGGCGACAAACTTACGAGTTGGGGCCGCATGCGGGCGGATGGGAAAACTTGGATGCGGAGGATTGTACTTGCTCGGCCGTCCGCTTCAAGTTTTCCATGCGGAAAACTTGCGAGTGGGGGCGGTGTGCGGCGGACGGGAAAACTTGGATGCGGAGGATTTAATTTGGTTGTCCGTCCGCTTCA
>CAUTOX010000037.1:0-17699 GCA_963539665.1 uncultured Treponema sp. | reverse complement strand
TTCATCTTTATGGCTCCGTTTCTCTGGCTCTGGATGCTGTTTTAAAAGGCAATTAACTATAGTAGCCCAAATTTCGAGTTTTGGAAAAAATCGAAATTTTCTAACTTTATCCTCCACCAATAGAATGTAAAGTCTTGAAATAGCTGGAATTTGTACGCAGACGAGGTTTTTACTGCGTACCATTTCGTGTGTTTATGCGATATAAAAGCTCTAAAGCGGCTGTCGGCAAATGCAATCAGCTGACGGCAGAATATCGCGGAAAACCGCCTGCTCCGGAAGTGTTTATTTTAGATAGCGGATGATGCCTGCGCCGGATTGGAGCGGAAAATGCCGTGAATGCGGCGTTTGCAGCGGAAAGCCGATTACGCGACCGGTTTGCGCCCTGAATGAAAAAAAGGCTAGTCCTTTGTCTTGCCGCCATGTTCCTTTGCAAAAAGCGCGATTGTCCAAGCGGATTCTTTGCTCTATACTCGGCGGCATGAGTAGTTTTGCACGTGTTTTTTTGAATGCAAAGGAAGAGCGAGACCTTTTGCTCGGAGAGCCGTGGGTTTTCGACAATGAGATTTCGCATATTAAATACCGTTTTGACGATGGCGCCGAATGGCTGCGAAAGCCGCTGAAAGAAGCGGAGGTTCCGGCTGGCAGCGGCGTTGAAGTGTATACAAAGGCCGGCGGTTTTATCGGTACGGGCATTATCAATCCGCATTCAAAAATTGCGGTCAGGCTCATTGGCACGGCGTATGCGGACAAAATATTTTCCGACACGCGCGCGTATTGGGAAAAGCGGATTTTCGATGCGGTGAATATTCGGCGCGCGCGGTATGGCGATGGGGTTTCGTGCAGGCTGATTTTTGCAGAGGCCGATTTTGTTCCGGGATTTATTTGCGAACGCTATTGCGCCATTGACGGGAACACGTATCTGGTTGTGCAGTTTCTTGCGTTTGCCGCGGAGCGGTTTCGTGCGGAAATTATTCAGGCGCTGGAAAAGTGCGTGAAGCCTACGGGGATTTATGAGCGCAGCGATGCCGATGTGCGGGAAAAGGAGGGGCTTGTGAGCGCGAAGGGCTGGATTTCCGGCGGGTGCGCGGACGAACGCATTATAATAGAAGAAAACGGCGTACAATTTTACGTTGATATTGTCAGCGGGCAGAAGACGGGTTTTTTTCTCGATCAAAAGGAAAACCGGCGGGCGGCAGCTTCCTTTTGCCGCGGCAAGCGGGTACTGGATGCGTGTACGCACACCGGCGCATTCGCCTTGAATGCGGCAAAAGCTGGTGCGCGGGAAGTAATTGCCGTCGATATTTCAGCAGATGCGGTTGAGTTGGTCGAAAAAAATATCCGGCTCAACGGTTTCCAAGAAAATGTTAAAGCGGTGTGCGCCGATATTTTCGATTTGCTCAAAAAATATGAAGCCGACGGAGAAAAATTCGATGTCATCATTCTTGACCCGCCGGCATTTGCAAAAAATGCGCGTTCCATTCAAAAAGCCTACGGCGGCTACAAGGAAATCAACTTGCGGGCAATGCGGCTGCTAAATGCCGGCGGCATCCTTGTTACATGTTCATGCTCGCATTTTTTTGACGCGCATTATTTTTATGATATGCTGACGCGGGCGGCTTCTGACAGTCATCGGCGGGTGCAGATTCTTGAAAAACGCGGGGCAGCCCCCGATCATCCGGCCTTGCTCGGCTATCCTAAGTCGGAATACTTAAAATGCGCCGTGTGCCGCGTCTTCTAGTAGAAAATCCGATTGGCCGGAATGCGGTCATAGGCGAATCGCTCCTATTGCCGCCTGCTGATGGCAGCGCCGTTCGGATGCGCAGTATGGCCGCGGCAATTTTGCTTGATAACACTTTTAATGGAACAAAATGGAAACAAAAATATCTGATTGTCCGTACAATGCAGTGATCGTGCTCGGCGCGACTGCGACTGGTAAAACCGCTACCGGCGTACAGATTGCACGAACTTATAACGGCGAAATCCTTTCTGCAGATTCTCGGCAAATCTATATCGGCTTGGACATCTGTTCCGGCAAAGATTTGGCGGAATACTCGGCAGGCGGCGCACAGATTCCCTATCATTTAATCGACAAAGCTGATGTACGGACAGAGGAATACAATGTGTTCCGCTACCAGCAGGATTTTTACCGGATATTCCGCGATGTTAGTGCGCGCGGAAAGCTGCCGGTTATCGTGGGCGGCACGGGACTTTATCTTGATGCGGTGGTTAGAAACTACGATTTTGTCGAAGTTCCGGAAAATCCTGCGTTGCGTGCGGAACTCAAAGATAAGCCGCTTGCGGAACTTGGCGCGATGCTTTTAGCCTTAAAGCCCGACCTGCACAATAAATCGGACTTGCTTATCCGCGAGCGCGTGGTACGCGCCATCGAGATTGCCGTCTGTATGCAAAATGGAGAAGCGAAAAAGCTCCAGAGCGCGATGATTGCGCGTCCGTCCATCCGCCCGCTGATTTTAGGCATCAGGCTTGAGCGTTCCGCCCTTCGGGAAAACATTGCCGCGCGTCTGAAAGCCCGCCTTGCATCCGGCATGATCGAGGAAATCGCAGGCTTACATGAAAACGGCTGCTCGTGGGAAACGCTTGAAAAGCTCGGACTTGAGTGCAAATACTGCGCCCGCTACCTTGAAGGCAAAATTGCATCTAAAGAAGCGCTCTTTGAAGGATTGAACATCGCTATCCGCCAATTTGCAAAACGGCAGGAAACGTGGTTCAAAAGGATGGAACGACATGGCGTTGCCATTCACTGGCTTCCGCCTACAACAGACAACAGACAGCGCACGAATGCCGCATTGTATGAAGTTTCAAAATATTTTGAATAAAACGCGCCGGTTGGGGAATGATATTTTTCCGGCAAGGGGGCGTATACTGCAAAAGCGGAGGAAGATACTCCTCCGCATACAGTTGCGTTTACGCATTGACGGCAATTTTTACCGGTTCTTCAATTTCAGTTAAATATCCTGTGCGTATGCAGCATTCAAAAAGCTCTCTGCTCAAAAAATCCGTAGTTACTTCTTCATAGCCGTCCAAATCGCGTACGATGCGGATGACATAGCCTTCTGGCGTTTCTTTTACGATCGTCATGTAGTCGTTTTTATTGCCTAGGCTTTTAAGCGAATAACTTTTCATGAGTTGCCTCTCTAAAAAATAAATATCGGCAAAAGACAGACTGTAAACATTTTGAAAAATACCAACAGAAAAATGGTGATACTCCTCTAAAAGCCGGTCATAGCCTTAACTATATTTCTATTTTCGGATAACTTAAAAAAGATGTTAGATTTTTCTTGTTACTGCGACGCCCATTTCCATCTGGTTCAATGCAATGAATATCGCTGCTCCGTTCCCGATTTGAAGCTGCCGGACGAATATTTTGCGTGCGCCTGCGCCCATTATGTTGATGAGTTTTTGTTGCAGGAAAAAGCGTGCAGACAGCTTGCGGGGCGAGGGAATCTGCATATCGCGCGTTCATTCGGGATGCACCCGCAAGAGCCGCTCGTAGAAAATGCCGATTTTCTGGAGCGTTTGCTCAAAGAAGGCAGAATTGACGCTATCGGGGAAGCCGGATTCGACCTTTTTACGCAAGCATTCAAGGCTGACCTTGCGCGGCAGAAAGAAGCGTGGCGCATTCAGCTTGAACTTGCCGCCGCATATCAAAAACCGCTGGTTGTGCATTGCCGCAAAGGGATTGATTATATTTTTGCCGACATCAAGCGGCTCAAGGCGGCTCCGGCTGTTCTGTTTCACTCTTTTTTCGGCGGTATGCGAGAAGCCGCGTCGCTGCTGGCAAAAGATTTGAACGCTTATTTCAGCTGTGGAAAACAAATTTTAAACGGCAACAAAAAAACGATCTCCTGCGTTTGCGCATTGCCGTTGAACCGCCTGCTGCTAGAAACCGATGCGCCCTTTCAAACGCTCAAAGGCGAATCCTTTACCGCGCCGGATGAAATTATGCGCATCTACCGCGCCGCCTACGCCCTCCGCCCTGACGGAATCACGAAGGCGCAATTTTCCGCTGCGCT
This sequence comes from uncultured Treponema sp., assembly GCA_963539665.1. GTDB lineage: Bacteria > Spirochaetota > Spirochaetia > Treponematales > Treponemataceae > Treponema_D. The sequence continues at coordinate 13,665 of CAUTOX010000037.1, read as the reverse complement.
TAAAGCGAACTTTTTAAATCTGTACAAAATTAAAACCGATACGGCGCGCAGTCCTGCTGACAATTCATAACTTTCTACAAAATATGCGGCGCGCCTATCTATAAAAAAACGGACTTCCGCCACATTGTGCAGCCATCGCATACCGCTCATCCCCATTCCGCGCAGCAGGTTGCACTCTCCGAATCCGACGGCAACCGTGAATCTTTCCGCTTTTATAGCCGCTTGCCAATAAAGTGTGCGAACCGTTTACTTTGAAATATATCTATTCGGAAACTTGAGTTTCAGAACAGGTCGACTGCTCAACAGGATGCCGCGTTGCCTGAACTATTCATCGAGGCGTTGATTTTTGGATAAATGCAGGTGTAGAAACGTGATGCCCAATCGGCCGCGCCCTTCATTCCAAGCAGTAAAGAGCATCTCGAAAAATTCGCTTTTTGCGATTTTTTCGAGATTGCAACGAGTTGTAACTCGCTGGATTATCGCGAGTTACAACATCGAATTTTCAAAGTTACCTCTAAAAACTGAAGTTTTTAGAGGTTCCCTAAAACACATGGCATTCGCTGAACTCCTTACAATTCCGCAATGCGATTGTTTTAATTCCGCCTTCGAGTCTTGAAACACCTGATAATTTCAATTATGATACGCCTCATGCCGAGATGGTGGAATTGGTAGACACAAGGGACTTAAAATCCCTCGACGGTAAAATGTCGTGCCGGTTCGATTCCGGTTCTCGGCATACGGCGCTCCATATACGGGGCGCTTTTTATTTGTGCGGATATCCCCTGCGCTTGCAGGATGCTGCATTTTTGGCCGGGCAGTCCGGTCTGTCGGCTGCCTGCGCTTTATTCGTGCGGAGGGGAATGCGCTCATGCCGCAGAGGGGGCGATTTTGCATTTTTGCAGGAAATACAGTCATTTCCGAACAGGCTTTCGGTTTTTCCTGCCGTTAAACGATGATGCGCGGAACTCGTTTTGATATGCCGGTAAGCGTTTCATACGCGATGGTACCGGTAAGTCGGGCGATGTCCGCTGCATCGAAGTGTGCGCCGCGTTCTTTTGCGCCGAAAAAAATTGCCTTATCCCAGCGGCGGACATTTTTGTTTCCCGCGCCGATGTCAACCATGCACTGATCCATGCAGACGCGCCCGCAAATCGGATAGGCGGCGCCGTTTATGCTCACGTGCAGACCGGGCGCATAGCTTCGTGCAATGCCGTCCGCATAGCCTGCGGGCAAAACGGCGATATCCGTTTCATTTTGCGCCGTCCACGTTCTGCCGTAAGAAACCGTCATGCCTTTTTTCAGATGCCGGATTGCGACCACCTGCGTTTCAAACTGCATAACCGGCTTTAAGTCGAGTTTTTTCCCGATTCCTGCAAGATAGGAACGGTTCACTTCATCCGGATAATAGCCGTAGAGGACAATGCCGGGTCGCACCATGTCAAGATGCAGCGATGAATCGGCAAGCGTTGCGGCAGAGGCAGAACAGCTGCAAATACCGGGATGGATGCCGCGCCGCCGCACCGCATTTATTGCGCCCATAAAGAGAGCGAACTGATGCCGCGTATATGCTGCCGCATCGCAGCTTACGCAGTCGGAAACAGAAAAATGCGTCATCATGCCGTAGAGTTCTACATTTTTGCAGGCGGCTATCTTTGCCGCAAGCGTCGCCGCTTCGTCTTGATAGCAGCCAATTCTCCCCATTCCGGTATCGACTGCAAGAAAGAGCGGCAATTTTTTTCCGCATCGTCGGCCAGCCGCATCGAATAAATCGATCATTTCCGCATCAAAAACGAGCGGAATAATATCATGCCGCGCCGCGTCAGCGATTTCATCAGGCGCACATACGCTCAAAAGGATTATCTTGGCGCGAATCCCGTTTTCGCGTAATTCGATTCCTTCGCTTACCGCCGCAACCGCAAGGAATTCCACCCCCAGTGATTCGGCAATCCGTGCGGTAATCACCGCGCCGCAGCCGTAGCCGTCAGCTTTGACCGCCGCGCACATTTTTACGCCCGGCTCCAAAAGCGCTTGAACGGATTTTATGTTGTGTTCGATATTGTCTTTATAAATGAGCGCCCGAGTACACCTCATAGAGCCTCCTGCTTTTGCGCATTTTAAAACGGCATCCCGCCTTTTGCAAGCACGTGTATTATAGAAGAAAACTAAACCGTTATCATAAAAGAGCAGTCTCCAAAACCCGAAAATAAATGAAGGTTTATTTTTAGCCGCTTAAAATAGCGCGGCTGAAAAACACGACGAGTTTACATCGCAAACATTGTTTATTGTATGTGCTTTTTCAGGCTGACACCTTGCAAAAGCGCTGGAATTCGGCAGTTTCAAAATCTGAAGATTTTTTCAACTGTCGGATTTATAGGAATGAAAGATATGGTCAAGTTCTATAAAGAATATAAGGAACAGGCGCTGTTATTGTCGCAATGATATATGAGTGAAAAAGGCTGCCGCGCACCTGAGAATCAATTATTACGCGATTGCAGTTTGGAGAAAGGAGAGAAGCCGAAAAGCGCAGGAAGAGAGGATCGCATCGGACAAAACGCCGTTGAACGAGCGCGAGCTTGCCATGCGGCAAGAAATACAGAAGCTGAAAAAAGCAAGGTTTAACTGCGGCAACCAAATAATGTTGCCGTAGTTAAACGCCTCGTATCCTCATCGGAAACTTGCTTATTAACAGGTGCGCTTATCTGCGCACGAATTGAACGCCTTTCAAAGTTCAATCTTTGTTCAGTTGCTCGATTTTAAGGAACAAAATACTCAAGGATGCCCTCTGTTTTTTTGTCGTAGGCCGGAAGAAGTAAGTACGCAAGGGGGATTCAGCTAGATTTTGGAAAATGCAAAGGAGAAAATGTGGTCAATTGTAAAGCTGTGCAGAACCCTAAAGGTAAGCGAAACAGGCTTCTATAAGTGGAAGCGAAACCGTACAAAGATGAAACGCAGGCAACTTCTTCTCGTCGAAATACGCACTATTTTTTCACAGGATACTGAAAACAAAACTTAAGGGATAGAAAGAATATGATTGGCGCTTGAGCAACGAGGCATAAAAGTTTCTCGTTCGACGGTAATCAGAGCGATGCGGAAGGGAAATCTACTTCATAAGAGCAGAAGAAACCCTAACGGTCTTACCAAAGCCGACGGTAAAAAGCCTGATTTTTTTAAAAAGGGGGGACTCTAGCGCAGATTCGTCTAACAAGAAATGGCTGACCGATATAACGCTCATTTCCATGCAAAGATGGAAAGCTGTATATTGCGCCGATGATGGACTGCTTTGCAGGTAACCGGGAGTATGTTTCACTGCCTTTTGAAGCCTTATGATTTATTGCTACTTTTAGGCAAAATTAATTTACGTGCCCTGCACAAAAGCCTCCAAACAACTTCTATGGGCTGCTTTCGGCGATTCTCCGTGCGGTACAATCTGAAAGATCGGCTGCCCTGCGGCAGAATGCGCCTACTGTGATTTCCGTAGTGCGGGCGTGTTCGCGATCTATGCGATGCAACTGCTTCGGCGCGGCAAAACTAAGTCGGCCTAAATGATGCCGCGCGTTCTGCAAAAAAACTTTGCACGGCTGCCTGTACGCATCGGAGGGCGCGTTAGTCTTTCAATTCGTGCAGGCTGTCGAACGGATACAGTTGTCTGAGCGTTGTGATGACGGTGTTGCCGTATTCGGAGCCGAAGATGACAGGCGTATTGGCGGATGCGAACTCGGAGAGGACTTGGCGGCACGCTCCGCATGGGCCGACGGGGTAACTTGCGTTTGGAGTGGCGATTGCAATCGCTTTAAATTCTTTGTATCCCTTCGCGACCGCTTCAAAAATCGCGGTACGTTCTGCGCAGTTTGTTAGGCCGAATGAGCGGTTTTCAACATTGGCGCCGGAGATGACCGTTCCGTTTGCAAGCAGCAATGCAGCTCCGACCGGAAAATGCGAATAGGGCGCGTATGCGTTTTTGCTTGCTTCAAGCGCTTGCTCAAAAAGTGTTTTCAAATCGATTTCTTCCATTAAATTCCTCCAAGAATGGGCTGCCTTCAGCGTTTCTTGACTGCATGGCGGGAATATTATAACATCGTTTCGGATTATGAAAACAAAAAAGCTTTCTTTTTATATTTTCCTTGCCGCCGCGTTCTGCGTCATCTACACTATTCTTGCAATTCGCCCGCTGAATTCCGAATATCAGTTTTCGCCGGAGTGGAAAATCGATGTTTCGAATCCGATTGAAAAAGATACAGCCCTTGCCGGCAGCGCGCGCCTCTTGCATTTTAAGCTGGGGCAGAACATGGGGTACTTTACGCCCGGCGGAAAGCCCGTGCATTATATAACCTATCCGTACAAGGCATCGATTTCTGATTTTTATTACACGCACTACAGCGCCGATAATGAAGCGGCGGCGATTTTTTTGCCGGACGGTACGCAAGCGGGCATCATAAAGGAAGCAGGATTTGTAAAAATCTACGGAAAAAAGATATTTGTCTTCTTACCGGGCGGGAATTCGTTTGCGCAATACGCTCCTGACGGAGAAAAATTGTGGGACTACGGCGGACCTGCTCCAATTACAGCGTTTTCATCGACGGATATCGGGACGGCGGCGGGGTTTGCGGATGGAACGGTATGCGTGTTCGCGCCGGACGGAACGCTCGTCATCCGATTTTCGCCCGGCGGAAGCGATATTCCGGTCATCTTGGGACTGGCGCTTTCTCCCGATGGGAAGTATGCCGCCGTTGTTTCAGGACAAAACCGCCAGCGATTCGTTCTTGCGCGCATCGAAAATGCAAAAGCGAAGATCGTGATGCACGAATTTCTCGACAAATACGATGCGGAACAAAAAATGGTCGCTTTTTCGGCGGACGGCAAGACCGTTTATTACGGCGCAAAGAATATGCTCGGCGTTGCGGACGTGGAAAAATGCGTGTCGGCGCACCTGAAGATTGATGGACAGGCAATCAGCGTTCAAGAGACGGATAAATGCGCCTTTGTGCTTACGAAATCCGCCGGAACATATACGGTCTATGCGGTCGAAAAATTTGCGACGCTGCTCGGCCGCTTTGCATTTACAGCGGACACGGCGTTCATCGAAACAGATGGAAGCAAATTATATGTCGGCAGAAACGCAGCGGTTTCCTGCATCGGAATTACAAAAAAATAACGGAGGCGATGAGATGAAAAAAACACCAGCGTTTTTGATGCTTGCCGCTGCTGCCGGAGCCTTCGGGTTTAACTGGCCGCAAGCGGATATTGTGCAGTCGGATGCGTTTTATTCATATTTTGGGCAGCGGCGCGGCAATACTATCAGCAGTTCGCTTATCTTTTCGGAGCCGTCAGAAATTAAAGCGGCGGAAGCGGGGCAGACGGCGGTTATTATCCGCGAATACGATGAGGACACTGCGTTTTTTCCGTCTGCGCTCGGCAATGCCGTCATTTTGTCGCACAGCGATACGATTTTAACGGTTTATGCGAACATCGATAGCGAAACGATCGCCAAAAATGCAGATGAAATTGAAATAGTTGCGACTGGAACGGCGCTCGGCATGAGCGGGAACTCGGCATGGCAGCAAGGACGCAGTTCGCTTGAATTCCAAGTGATTGATTGCGCGAACAATACTGCCATCAATCCGCGTATCATGATGCCGCGCATCGGCAAGGAGCTGCCGCTTTTTTCCTCCGGCATTCAAGTGATGAACCGTTACGGCAAGCTCATTGAAACCGCGCGGAATACGTCCGTTCCCGCGGGGATTTACCGCGTGTATCAAAAGCGGCAAAGCGCCGCAGTTCCCTACAAAACCATGCTGACGGTCAACGGAACGCTTTTGGATTCAATTTCATACGACGTGCTGCGGCAAGACGGTACGGAATTGTGCGTTTCCGGCCGCAAAAACTACCCGCCAGCCGTGCTGTATCCGACGGATTCGCTCATTCTAGTCGGGGAACTTTCCGTGTCGCCCGGCTACAACACCGTTATGATTACCCTCGCCGATATACTCGGCGCGGAAGCGGAAACATCTTTTACGTTGAATGCGTACTAGATAACGCAGAGGCTAATCCGAAGGCCGCAACGCCTTCGCAAGTCTTGCGTGTCGAGCAGCTTGCCGAAAGCCTGCCAGTCCGGAGCTTTTCGTATCTCCCTTCGCATTTGATATTGAAGTTTCCTGCCAAATAAATAATAATGTGTACGATTTGCAATTCCGCGTTACTATCCTTTTTTACTAATTAAATCCTTTCTATACAGGGATTTATGGGAGCAGACCTCATGCAGTTTTTGTTTAAGACGGCGGCGATGACCGTGTCGCTTTATACCGCGCTTTGTTTTGTGCGCATCATCATTACGTGGTTTCCGCGCGCTCAGTACAGCAGCTTCGGACGTTTTTTAAGCTCGCTTTGCGATCCGTATCTTAATTTGTTCGGGCGACTGCCGTTTCGGTTCGGCGCGTTCGACTTTACGCCGATGCTCGCAATCGGTACGCTGTCGGTCGGTTCGGCGGTATTGAGCAACATCTCGAACACGGGACGCATTTATTTTGCCGGCATCATTGCAAACCTGCTGAGTATGCTGTGGTCAATCCTTTCTTCGATAGCCGGCTTGTTCTTGGCGTTGCTGATTTTACGGCTCATCGTGCTGGCGTTTATTGAACAGGGGCGGCGGCCTGATTACGGTTCGGTGTGGCACGGCATCGACGCGACGCTCAACCCGCTTGTGATGAAAATTGCATCTCGCTTTACAGGCGGCAAAGTTATTTCGTATCAATCCGCATTGCTGATAACCATCGCGGCGTTGGTAACTTTTATCATCGGCGGCTGGTTCGTGCAGGTCGTGCTGATCAAGCTGATTATAACGATTCCAATTTAAGCGATGAAGCTTGAGGACATCAAATCGCCCGTCTCGTCCTTGCCGGGCGTTGGGCCGGCGGCGGCAAAACAGTTTGCGCGGCTGAATGTGTTTACAGTTGCCGATTTGCTGTCGCTCTACCCGAAAAGCTATGACGACCGGACAAAACGGGTTCCGCTCAATCAATTTCAGTCCCAAAAAGTGAATACTGTGGCTCTGGTTCGCGCCCATGAATGGTTCGGCTTTGGCCGGATGCGCACACTGAAAATCATTATTTCCGACGGCACGGCGGAGGCCGCGCTTATTGCATTCAATCGCCCCTTTTTGGAAAAAACGCTGAATGTTGGCGCTGTTATTGCGGTCAATGGAACGTTCGCCGTCAAGTACGGGCAGTTGCAGGCGGCTGCATTTGAAGCGGTGCGCCTTTCCGCACAGGGAACGCTTGCGGAACTGGCACAGGCTGAGCTGCCGGATGCGCGGGTGCTTGCAGTCTATCCGCTGACGGAAGGCTTGAATCAAAAGAATGTGCGGAAGACGATGCAGGCGGCCTTGCGGCAATACGGGCACGGAATCGATGATGAATTGCCGCAAGGCCTTTTGGCCGCGCGCGCGCTGCTGCACAAACAGGAGGCGGTGCATCTTGCGCATCTGCCGGCTTCCTTGAGCGATGCGGATGCGGCGCGGCGGACGCTGATTTACGAGGAACTCTTCAAATTCCAGCTCCAGATGGCGAAGCGCACGTGGAAACATAAGGGCGCGCTGCCGGTTACAACGCGGTATTCGGCGGGAGACGCGGCGGCGGAAGATGCGGCAGCTGATTTTGCGGCAGGCCTTTCGCCGCTTCAAAAGCAGCTGCATAGCCGTTTGCCGTTCGAGCTGACCTGCGGGCAGAAAAAAGTCATTGCCGAAATGAATGCGGACATCGACCGCGGCTATCGGGAACGCTGCGCGTTGACAGACGGCAGGCGACATACAGCGCCGCCGTTTACAATGGCGCGTCTTTTGCAGGGCGATGTGGGGTCGGGAAAAACGCTTGTCGCCTTTTTTGCCTGCCTGCGGGTCATCAATTGGAAGGGGCAATGCGCGCTCATGGCTCCGACAGAAATTCTTGCGCGTCAACATGCCGAATCTGCCGCGCATCTTCTGGGGCCGCTCGGCGTGAACGTGGCCTTCCTCACGGGAAATGTAAAGGCTGCGGGCCGAGCGGCGTTGCTCAGGCAGCTCAAAAGCGGAAGCATCCACATTTTAATCGGTACGCACGCGCTTTTTTCGCAAGGCGTAGTCTATGACGATTTACAGCTCGCCGTTATCGATGAGCAGCACCGCTTCGGCGTTATCCAGCGGCAGGCGATTATCGACAAGGGGCGGCGCACGCAGGAAGGCTGCGGCATTACGTTTGAGCCGCATCTTTTGATGATGAGCGCAACGCCGATTCCCCAAACGCTTGCGCTGACGGTATTCGGCGATTTGGATGTGTCGGTCATGCGCATGCTGCCATCCGGCCGAAAGCCGATTCAAACGTATCTGGTGAAGGAAGGCAACGAGCATAACGCATACGCGGCGGTTCGGAAGCAAATCGAAGCGGGCAGGCAGGCGTATTTTGTGTATCCGGCGATTGACGGCTCCGATGCAGGCGTTGAATTGAAAAGCGCGGAAGAGGCCTTTGCGCATCTGGCGGCGGACGTTTTTCCCGATTTCCGCTGTGCGCTGGTGCATTCAAAAATTAGCGAGGACGAGCAGCTCGAAATTCTGCGTGAATTCCGTGCCGGCGCAATCCGCGCGCTTGCGGCCACAACCGTTATTGAAGTTGGCGTGGATGTTCCGAATGCAAATTGCATCGTCATTGAGAATGCGGAACGGTTCGGGCTGGCGCAACTGCATCAATTGCGCGGGCGCGTCGGACGAGGGAGCGAGCAATCGTTTTGTTTTTTGATTTACAGCAAGAACCTTAGCAAAACCGGTGTTGAACGCATGAAAATCATCCGCCAAAACACCGACGGTTTTTTGATTGCGGAAGAAGATTTAAAGCTGCGCGGGCCAGGCGAAATTGCCGGAACTACGCAATCGGGTAATCTGATGCTCGGAATTGCGGACCTTGCCCGCGACAACGCGCTTTTGATGCAGGCGCGGGAAGATGCGTTCAAGGAATTTGCCGAACGCCATACGGAACGCTCCCGCTGATATGCCGAAAACGCCGTATCGCTTGCGGCCAGCAAGAGAGGCGGATGCCCGCGTCTTTCTGCCGGCTTCAAGGCGCGTTCTGCTGCCCGTACCCGCTTCAAGTAAAAACGCCGCCGCCGATAGCGTGAACTTCATCGGCAATGCGCATGGAAGATTCTCGGTGCGAAACCAAAACGACCGCCTTATCGGTGCGCTCTTCTCGTATCGCTTTCAGAATGCCCGCTTCATTTAAACTGTCGAGGTTACTTGTCGGCTCATCGAAAAGCATAAAATCTCCGCCGTGCAAGAACGCGCGCGCCAACCCGATGCGCTGCCGTTCGCCGGTAGAAAGTGCGCCGCCCAGCTCGCCTGCCGGAGTATTGTAGCCGTCGGGCAGCGTCATAATAAAATCGTGGACGCAGGCTTTTTTGCAAGCCGCAACGATTTCCCCGCGCGCGGCATCCGCCTTTGCGATGCGCACATTGTCTTCGATGCTGCCGCAAAATAAATGCGTTTCCTGCGTTACGTAACATTCCATGTCGCGCAAATTGTCCGTGTTAATTTCTTCAATGTTCTTGCCCGAAATATTGACCGCGCCGCCCTTTACGCTCCAAAAACGCATGAGCAGTTTGAGCAGCGTCGATTTGCCGCTTCCGCTCTTTCCTGCAATGCCGACGATTTTATTTTTCGGAAAGGTAACCGAAACTGCAGAAAGCGTCGGCTTCTGCCCGTAGGAAAAATCAACATTCCGCGCGTCCGCTCCGTCAAAGGCGACGGCTGGTTTACCGGTTATCTCGTTCGTTTCCGGCGTTTCTTCGATAATGTTGAGGAGGCGGTTTCCGGCGGCGAAGGTATTTTGCAACGTGCTTCCGAGATTGGCAAGCGCGACGGCCGGCCCGAAGGAACTTGTCAGCGTGATAAAGCCGGTAAGCAATCCGCCGAATGCAATCGCTCCTTTGCGCTGTAAAACAGCCCCGGCAAAAAGGATGAGGCAGCTAAAAAATAAAATTACAGCGGAGGAAACAGCCCCGTTTCTGCCTTCATGCGTACGCATTTCTTTTTGTACGCGCATCAGCCGTTTGGACTTATCTTCCATTTGCTGCAAGCGTTTTTCTCCAGTGCCGTATTGCAGGATTTCCGAAAGGCCGCGCAGACTTTCAAGTACGTGGCTGCTCAAATCTCCTGCGCCGCTTCGGAAGCGCATACCCGTGCCGTCTGCGGATTTTGCTGTCAGGAGCGGAATAATGATGCCGACGACAATATGCGAAAGCGCAGCGATAAGCGCAAAGATGCTGTGGATTCGCGCCAAAAAGAAGCACACCGCACCTGAAAATAAAACCGCAATAGCAACCGGCGAAATCGTATGCGCGTAGAAAACTTCGAGCAATTCAATGTCGGCGGTGATGAGAGCGATGAGGTCGCCGCGGTCTTTGCCTTCCAATTTGGCCGGACAGAGCTTTCTGAGCGCACGGAAAATTTTGTCGCGCAGTTCGGCAAGCAGCTTGAACGCAATAAAATGGTTGAGCGTTTGCTCCGCATAATGCAAAACGCCGCGGAACAGCGCGCACACAAGGACTGCAATAAAAAGCGTCTTCAGCTCTACGCGCCCGCCCATGCCGACGGCCGTCCGCAACGCCCATTCGCCGATCACGGGAATTGCCAGCGCGCACAGGTGTCCCAGCGTACCGAACAGTATTGCAAAAAACATAAACAGAATGAGCGGGCGCACCAATACAATCAGCCCCGCAGAAATCGTAAAACCATTGCGTTTTTTCATTATTGCCCTCCTGCCGCATACGATGCGTCCGCGTCAAACGATTCAAGCGCATTCTGCGCCGCGCGGAGCCTGTGATAAACCCCATCCGCGGCAAAAAGCGTTGCCGCATCGCCGCTTTCTACCAGTTTCCCATCCTGCATCACATAAATGCGCTGAGCCTTTTGCGCATTGTAGAGGCGGTGAGTGATTAAGATGACCGTTTTTGTTTCTGCGAGCGCGTAAATGCAGCGGATAATATCGTTTTCGCTTTCCGCATCGATGTTGGAAGTCGCCTCATCGAAAATGTAGATACCGCTGTCATGCAGCAGGGCGCGCGCAATGGCCAGCCGCTGCCGCTGCCCGCCGGAAAGGTTTGCCGCCCGTTCTTGCAGGGGCGTTTCCAATCCGGCCTGCGACTTGAAGAATTCGGCCAAATGCACCTTTTCAAGCGCCTGTTGCATCTCCTCTTCCGATGCGTTTTCCTTGCCGACAGCCAGATTTTCTTTAACCGTGCCCTTGAACAGATAGCTTTCCGCGCCGACGTAGGTGATGTGTTCGGCAAGCAGCCGGTCGCCGATATGAGTAAGCGGCGTCGTTCCGACTGTAATTGAACCGGAAAAACCTTTTTGCCGCCCGACAAGCAAATGCGCGAGCGTCGATTTGCCGCTGCCGCTTTCCCCGACGATTGCCGTAACCGCGTTCGGCGGAAAGTTCATAGACACCGCTTTGACGGCATCCCGGCCTTCCGTATACGAAAAAGATACGTTTTCAAATTGAATCGCTTGCCCGCACGGAAATTCAATGAGCGCGCCGTCAGCCGGATCGGGAAGGTCAAGCAGCTTGAATATCCGCGCGCTTGCCGCCATTCCGTTCATGGCAACGTGGAAAAAGCTGCCGAGCCTGCGCATCGGAATAAAAAAATCCGCCGACAGCAGCACAATAGCAACGCACTGCCCCGCGTCAACTTTCCCCGCTTCAAGCTGCATGACGGCCATTATAATGCCGAGCGCAGCGCCGCCGTATGCAACAAGGTCCATCACGGCGATGGAATTCAGCTGCATCGACAACACTTTCATCGTAATCCGCCGGAACAGCTCGGCTTCCTTGTTCATTTCCTGATTTTTCGCTTCATCCGCCTTGTAGATTTTGAGCGTCGTCAGTCCCTGCAAATTTTCAAGAAACGAACTGCCGAGATTCGTGTACCGCTTCCAGTATTTGGCAAGCAGCTTTTTTGCGACGGTTTGCACGGCGGCAATCGTCAGCGGAATGAGCGGCACGCACACGAACAAAACGATTGCGGACGGCACATTGACGAACAGCAGCACGCCGAACAGCGTCAGCGGCGCAATCATGCTGTAAAAGAATTGCGGTAAATATGCGCCGAAATACGTTTCAAGCTGCTCGCAGCCATCAACGGCAATCTGAACCGTTTCCGCCGTCGAAATAAAATTGCTGTAAGACGGCCCAATGCGCAGCATCTTTTTCAGAATCAGCGAGCGCAGCGTGTGTTTTACGGATTTTGAGGAATGAAAGGACGCGGATGTTGCGAGCGCAGTAAAAATTATTCGCATTATAATGGAAGATAAAAATATGGAACCGGTAAAAATAAAGTTCCGCAGCTCCAGCGCGTTAGATGCCGCCTTCGACAAAAAATCCGCCGCCGCAAAAATCATTGCGATGTTGGACGCCAGAACAAGCCATTGGCAGAGCACGTTGAGCGCTATATATCGCCCGCTTTCCGGCGCAGTCTTTATAAGCCTCTTGTTTATCATGATAACTCCAATTTGTGGGAACCGCCGATCAATGAGAGGAGGAGAGAATCAGTGAATTCCAGTAATCCGGTTTAGCCGCCGCATGAGGGGAGCCGCCCCGCGAAAGATAGCGATAACCTACAATATAGAAGGGAAAATGACAAGATTTAAAAGGAATGCAGGAAAACGGCCGCATAAAAGCGCATCCTGACGCATAAAATGCCGCCGGCAGGGAAAACGCCGCCGCGCCGTCCGCGTAAAGATTTACCGGACAGCAGAAGACTGCTCTATCGGCAACATCGCTTACTCCGGTTTATATTTTTCAGGAATCTGCTCCATCGCCATCTGCGCAAGTTTTCGGAAAGCCGGCGGCACTGCGCCGTATTCGCTCGCGTTATAAATAGAAAGAATTTCGTCAAGATATTTGTATGCAAGCGCATACCGGCGCTGCTTCAAATACATATAGCCGAGTTCGTAACGCGCTTCGACATAATACGCCGTATCCATCCCGTAACGAAAAATAACCGTGTTATAATACCGTTCCGCCGCGCGGAAATTGTATGCGTCCAACGCATCCTGCCCCATCTGAATCAACTGATTTGCCGTCGCATCATTCGGAATATTCCTTCCGGACGCGCACGAAACGCAGAGCGCACACACCAGCGATGCAAAAATAACGAGAATGCTTAGGAGCCAATGTTTGAAAATCATGGGGCGCATTTTATAGCGGGACTGTAAAAAAAACAATACGCGCACTGCAACGCGGAAACGTTATTCACGCGGACACCATTTTGTTATCATGTGAACCGTTATCATAAAAGAGCAGCCCCTGAATACCCTAAAATGTAGTTTATAGTTTAAGCTGCCGGTTTTGATGAACCGGTTTCAAACAGTTCCCGATAAATCGCAGGAGGATAGCCTGTAGGATTCCTTGTGGTAATCCTTCGCCGGTTGTAGTAGACAATAAATCTCCAGACGATTTTCTTCACCTCTTCCCTTTTCAATTTTGTTGTATCTATGCGGTATAGCTTCTCCTTCTTGAGCGTCGCAAAAAAGGATTTCATCTTCGCATTATCATAACATTGTCTCACCCCCGCTCATGCTTTGAATTGCATGACGGCGAGCGCATCGAAGAAGCGGCAGCGGAATACGGAGTCGCGGTGATGGTC
>CAUTOX010000036.1:0-17917 GCA_963539665.1 uncultured Treponema sp. | reverse complement strand
CTTGCGGCTGGCGGCGGCCGCTCTGGTAACGGACAGGGCGACGGCACAACCGAGCGAACAGACGGCTCTAGTCGCAGCGGAACTGACCGTAATAGTAGGAACGGCAACGATTCTCGCACATCCGGCAATGAAAACAGTCTTGCGGGAAGCGGCGGCCGCTCTGGTAACGGCCAGGGCGAAGGCATAACCGACCGAACAGACGGCTCTCGTCGCAGCGGAACTGACCGTAATAGTAGGAACGGCAACGATTCTCGCACATCCGGCAATGAAAACAGTCTTGCGGGAAGCGGCGGCCGCTCTGGTAACGGCCAGGGCGAAGGCATAACCGACCGAACAGACGGCTCTCGTCGCAGCGGTAGCGGCCGCAATAGCAGGAACGGTAATGATTCTCGCACATCCGGCAATGATAACGGCCTTGCGGCAATCGGCGGACGAGCTGGTAACGACATGCCGCGTCTGGATACTAGTTCGCGCGATGAGGTTGCAAGTCTGATGCGCACTGATTCTTCTGCGTTCGATGGCGGGCGCGGTAGGAATGGTATTGGCGATGAGCTTAATGCGAGGGAAAAGCGGGATGAGGCGCTTGCTGAGCGGAATGCGCTTGAAATGCAGCGTCGTAAAGACGATGCGGCGCGGACTGCGGCGGAAGCGGCGCTTTCGAGGCAGAGCGAGCAGGTTCGGAAGGAAGTTGAAACGGTCAATGCGCAAGTGCGGCAGGGCAAAGATGCGCTCAAGTCCGGTAATATTCCGGCGGCGATGAATCATTTTGACGAGGCGGCAAAGAATCTGCCGCTTTCTGCGGGGGAGCCGGCTTTTTCTGCGGGCAAACAGTCTGAAATCGCCTCTCTTTTATATGATGCTTCTCAAAATGCCGCCGCCCAAGCGGATAAAAAACGGCTCAATGACGAGGCGATGGATTATGCGCGGAAGGCGGCGGCTGAAAACCCGTCCGATGCCTCTTCTCAATTCATGTTGGGCATGGATGCGATGGCGAAGAAGGACTATGCGGGCGCGGTGGCAAGTTTTTCAAAGGCGGCGGCGGGCGACGGCAAAAATTATGCGTACTATTACAATCTTGGCCGTGCGCAATATATGGCAAAGCAGTTTCAGGATGCAAAGGCGTCGTTTTCAAAGGCGGCTGAACTTAATGCGAACTATGCTCCGGCGCGTTATAACTTGGGTTTAACTCATTTGCGCCTTGATGACCGGAAGGCGGCGCTCGATTCATTTCAGAAGGCGCATGACATCAATCCGGCGCATGAGCGTTCGTATTTGGAAGAGGGGAGGGCGCTCTCTCAGATGAAGGAGTACAAGGCGGCCGCCGGCGCGTACCGAAATGTGCTCCGCATCAATAACGGTAACCGCGCGGCATGGCAGGAGCTGGGGTCTCTGTATTATCAGACGGAAAGCTATGCGAATGCGGAGAATGCTTTTACGCAGGCGTTGTCGCTTCTTCCGTCCGGCGCGGAGGATCCGCTGACAAGCTATAATCTTTCGGCGGCGCTTATGGCGCAGGGAAAGTCTGCTGCGGCGCTCAATTACGCTAAAAAGGCTTACGATGCGCGGAAGTCGCTTCGAGACGGCGCAAGTCAGGTGAATGTCATTTATAATTACGCTCTTGTGTGCGATAAAATGGGAAAGAGCGACGAGGCGGCGTCAAAATATCAAGAGGCGCTCGGCATCAATCCGAATCACACGAAAAGTCAAATTAATTTGGGCGCGCTGCATTTGATGAACAAGGAGCCGGATAAGGCGCTTTCGCTGCTTCAAGCGGCTTATAATCGGGAGAAAAACAGTTTCGAGGTAAATAATAATCTTGGCAGCGCGTATCTTATCAAAAAGGATTATAACAAGGCGATTTCGTACTTTCAGGCTGCGATGCGGCTTGAACCGAAAAATGTCGAAGTGTGGTCGAATCTTGCGCAGGCGTTTGCGGGTGCCGAGCAATTTGACGCAGCAAAGACAACGTATGTTGAGCTTTTAAAGCGCGCGCCGTCTGATTGGAATGCGTACATCGAGTTGGGGAAGGTGTGCATTGCGCTCAAAGACACGGCCAGCGCGGAGGCGTATTTGACGGCGGTGCAGTCGCGGCAGCCGAATTATAAAAAAGATGCCGTTTCAGCTTTGTTGACATCCATCCGAGAAAGCAGATAGAGGCAATTTCTGCAAGCCTGTGTGCGCATTCGGGGCCGCCCCGCCCAATTTATGGGCGGCTACTCCGTTCTCCGCACGAGAGAGAAAAGCTGTTCGCGGGTAACGGTCGTGTAGACCGGTCGGCCGTGCGGACAGTGCGGGTCGGGCAGTTCAAGCGCACGTTCTGCAATTTCCGCTGCTGCCGCATCATCTAAAAGCCATCCGTCTTTTACCGCTGCCTTGCACGCAGCTGATGCGGCAAGCGTGTAAATGACATCTTTCGGTTCAACGCGCTTTTCAAGCAGCGTGTGCGCAAAATCGTCTTCCGACCCTTTCCACCGCTCTTGCACAGCCGTAAATTCCCATTCGCCTGCCGCCTTCTGTGTGCAATCAAATCCAATGCGGCAAAGTTCGTCCTGAATGCTTTTGATGTAAGCGTCTTCGTCTTCAGTTTGCGTTTTGAGCACGTAGGGAATGAGCAACGCCTGTTTTTGCCCCTGTTCGCCGATGATTTTATCGAAAAGCTGCCGCTCATGAGCGGCGTGCTTGTCGATGATGTAGAGCGTATTGCCCTTTTCGGCAATTAAAAATGTGCCGAGCGCACTGCCTAAAAAGTGGAACGGCGCGTTTGCCCACTCGCTGGAAGCGTTTTTCCCTTTTGCGCCGGCAAAGGCCGCGTATGCGCTGTTTTGCAAATTAAAAAATGTCGGTAGGGGAGGAGCGGCCGGCGTATTTTGCGTTTGGGGCTGAATGTTCGCGCTTGCGGCAGTACGTTCTTGGGCGGAAAAAAGAGGCGGCTCCGTTTGCGAAGCGGCTTTATCCTCTCTGCATCGGTAAAAATCGCGCTCATTTTGCTGCGGCATCTCGGCACGGCAGTCTTCGGGATTTTGTTTAAGCCCATTGTACGCGCTGATTGCCTTTTCCGTCATCCGGCGAATGCGGTCTGTCCTCTGCTCTGCCTCCGCCGCTCCATAGGATGCGCCGCTGCCATCGCCTGCATAAAACACGGGCGCACTTCGTTCCCGTCCTGCATACAGCGGCCGCTGCTGAAATGGGTGCGAGCTGTTTGAAATGCCGTGTGCGCGCGCCGCGCCGGTTTGTTTGAAGTCCGGTCTACTTTGCGCGATGAGCGCATCAAGGCGCAGCCGGTTTGCATCGCTGTCTTTTATTGCGCCGAGCATCGTTTTTTTTGTGTATGCGGCAAAAAACTTCCGCAATCCAGAGCTGATGCCGTGATGTAAGTCGGCAATGTCTTTAAAACGCGCCTCTTTTTTGGCCGGATGAATATTAAAATCGACGAGGGACGGATTGATTTGAATGAATGCCGCCGCTGCCGGAAATGTTCCGTTCGGAAAGTAGCCCTGCCCGCCGTATTCTATTGCCTGCACGAGCGAATACTCAAAAATCCGCCGGCCGTTTACGTAAATGCGAATGTCTTTTTTGTTTTTCCGGTGAACGCCCGGCTCTCCGATGATGATTTTAAACGACCACGTCCCTTCGGCCGCCGCTCCAGTAACTTCGTAAAAAAGGGAGGGGCTTTCGGGGCAGCCTAGGGCCTGGACAACACGTTCCGTAAGGCTCATGTTCGCCGGAAAATCGAGTTTGATCGCGCCGTCTACGATAAAGCGGAATGCCTTTTGCGGGCACGGCAGGGCTTTTTCAATAAAAGTCGTTTTGCAAAGCCCCGCTTCGCTTGCCGCACGCTTGAGAAAGAGCCGCCGCGCCGGAAAGTTTTCAAACAGTCCTTCGGCCATCACGATTGCGCCGTCCGTTTGGGCATACGGTTCAATGAGGTGATCTTCCGTTACTGACGCGCGCATTTTGTTTCCGCCGGAAATGATGCTCAACCGGCACACTGCCGCAATCGAACTGAGCGCTTCGCCGCGGAAGCCGAGCGTCGTTAGGTTGAGGAGATCCGTTTCGGATTCGATTTTGCTCGTTGCATGGGGGCGGGCGCATGAAAGGAGGTCGGCTTTGGTCATGCCGCAGCCGTTATCCGAGACGCGGACTTTTTCGATGCCGCCTTCGGCAATTTCTACGGTGATTTTGTCCGCTCCCGAATCAACGGCATTATCCATCAGCTCGCGGACGATGGCGTTCGGCCGGTCAATGACTTCGCCTGCCGCAATTTTTCGCGCAACTTCGGCATTGAGCTGCCGAACCGGCTGCCTACTGCTCATTGGCGCGTTCCGGCGGTAGGAGCGCCTGCCGAACCGTCGTCGCCTAAGCCCGAAAACAGCTCAAGTTCGCCTTTCGGCGGGCTAGCGGGGCTTTCTGCGGCAGGATTATTCATGAGCTGCTGCACTTTGCCTTCGATTTTGTCGATTTCTTTTTCCATCGCGCGGGCAAGTTTGATTCCCTGTTCAAAATCTTTGAGCGCTTCTTCAAGCGAAACGTCGCTGCGCTTAATGTCTGCGGTCAAGCGTTCAAGTTTTTCAAGATTTTCTTCAAAGTTGGTCATTGCGTTTCCTCCACCCGTGCAGATATTTTTCCTTTTGCCGGCAGAATTTCAAGTTCGTCGCCGGCAGCCGTTTTGCTGCTATCTCGGATGATTTCTCCGGTATTTTTATTTCTTACCATTGAATAGCCGCGCGCAAGAATTGCTTCCGGGCTTGCGTTTTCAAGGATGAGCCGCCGGTTTTCGACAAAAATCCGCGCGTCCCGGATTTTCTGCATCATGCCGCCGTGCAGTTCCTCTTTTATATAATCGAATCGCTGCAAGAGCGGCTGCTCAATCGAGCGAAATTGCAACTCCAGACTGTCGGGGGAAAAATTCTGAATCATCAGCCGGATGTTTTTGATGCGCGCTTGCAGATGCTGGTAGAGTTCGTTTTTGTAAAACATGAGGGCATTGATGATGTCGGAAAGCTCAGGAACGGCAAGCTCCGCTGCGGCCGAAGGCGTCGGCGCCCGTTTGTCTGCGGCAAAATCGCTGAGCGCCCAGTCGATTTCGTGTCCGACTGCGCTAATGACAGGAATGGTCGAAGAGGCAACTGCGCGTACAACGCTTTCATCGCTGAAGGGCAAGAGGTCTTCAAGCGAGCCGCCGCCGCGTCCGACAATCAGCGCATCGCAGCATTGCAAGAGGTTTGCATTGCGGATTTGCTGGACGATGGAAAGCGGCGCATCGGCTCCTTGCACGGCGGCAGGAAAAACAATTGCCGAAACGCATTTATTCCGCCGCTTCATGATTTGTAAAATATCGCGTAATGCTGCGCCGGTCGCGCTGGTGATGATGCCGATTGTACGCGGAAACGGCGGGAGCGGCCGCTTCTCGCGGCTAAATAATCCTTCTGCAGCAAGACGGCGTTTGCGCTCCTCAAGCATTTTGAGAATCTCGCCTTCTCCTGCCACTGTCATTTTGGTAATGACGATTTGATAATTTCCCCGCGCCGCATAAACAGACAGCCGACCCGTGCAGTGCACTTTTGTTCCGTCCTTCGGCGTAAAATCGATGTACGCTGCGGCATTTTTAAACATCACCGCGCTCAGCTGCGCATTTTCGTCTTTTAATGTGAAATACAGATGCCCGGAAGCGTTGGGGCGGTAGTTTGAGATTTCGCCTTCAATGACCAGTTGCGGAAAAGAGCCTTCAATAATCTCTTTGAGCAGCGAGTTGATTTCCGAAACTGAAAAAATCTTGCCGTCAGGCACATACGGAGGATTCATGCGTTGATTTTATCTATTCATACAGAGATTTTCAAGGCGGCAAGCGGGATGAACACGCGCTTGTATGATGGATGACTTTACTCATCCCCCGCCGCCGCATCATAGCCTTTCAACTTTCACATACCAATTTTTCCGTCCGCTCCGCTCTTTGCCTGAAAATGGCTGAACTCCATGCTGAATGCGGCGCGGCCTTGCGTGGCGGAACGTAAATTCGTTGAAAAGCCGAACATTTTTGCCATCGGAGCCTGCGCATGAATAATTTCGCCGGACGGTTTTGAATCTTGTCCTAAAATCATGCCGCCGCGCTGCGTCATCTGGGTCATCGCTTCTCCGACAAAATCTTTCGGGCAAGAAATATCGACATTCATCACCGGCTCCAATAGCTGCGGACAGGCGGCCGCGCACGCATTGTCAAAAGCCTCTGCCGCGCACGCGCTGAATGCAAATGCGCTCGCCGTCAACTCGTTGTATTCCAACGCCGTAACGGTAACGGCCGTATCCGTGCACGGATAGCCGTATCGGATTCCCGACGCAAGCGACGTTTGAAAGCCCGCCTCAATCGCCGCGTATATTTCTTCCGGAATGGCATTATCCGTTACCGTGCAGGAATACGCATTGCCTTCTCCCTGCTTCCGCGGTTCAACGCGCACCGTTATCCCCGCAGCGTTCTCTTTGCCGCCCAAAATCTTGCTGAACTTCTCGCTTATCGTCGCTATCGCCGTAACCGACTCGCGGTATGTTACCTGCGGAGAACCGACGCGGCACTTTACTCCAAAATCTTCCTGCATTCGGGTAACCAACACGTCAAGATGCAGCTCGCCCATCCCGCTGATGATAAGCTGCCCCGTTTCCGCATCTTCATGAAACGTAAATGTCGGATCTTCTTTAGAAAGAATTGCAAGCGTCTCATTCATTTTTTCGCGTTCGCTCATGCTTTCAGGCTCAAGCGCAACGGAAATAACCGGCTGCGGAAAAATCGGCTTTTCCAAAAGGACGGGAAAACCTTCGCTGCCGATCGAATCTCCCGTCTGCGCAAGCTTAAAGCCGATGAACACCGCAATGTCGCCTGCCGAAACCTCGTTCAGGGCCTCGCTTTTGTCGGCGTGCATCCGGAGAATCCGGTTTACCCGCTCGCGTTTGCGCTTGCCGACATTAAAAATCTGCGTTCCCGCCGTAATTTTGCCCGAATACATACGCACATAGCACATCGAGCCCATCTCTCGGTCATATTGAATCTTAAACACAAGGCCGAGCGCAGGTTTCGCCGCATCGCAGGGCACTTCGACCGTCTCTTCCTTATCTTTTTTGAGGTGCAGGCCTGTGGGAACCGGCGTTTCATCGGGTGCGGGCAGATAGTCAACAACCGCCTCGATGAGCGGCTGAATACCCTGATTGCGCCGCGCAGCTCCCATTACGACCGGAATAAACGTCCGGTTTATCGTCCCACTCCTAATTGCAGCCTTCAGCTCCGCTATCGTAATTTCCTCTCCATCCAAATACCGCTCCGTCAGCGCATCGTCAGAGGAGGCAACTTGCTCGACCAGCTTGTCGCGCCATTTTTCCGCAGCTGCACGGC
Source organism: uncultured Treponema sp. (assembly GCA_963539665.1). GTDB lineage: Bacteria > Spirochaetota > Spirochaetia > Treponematales > Treponemataceae > Treponema_D. The sequence goes on along the minus strand of CAUTOX010000036.1, from coordinate 10,539 downwards.
GGGACTCGTCAATTTCTGAAATAATTATTTTTTCGCCATCGCATTCGGCATCCCAGCGGAGCTCTTTCATCGAAAGCAGGTCAATAACGCCTTCAAAATCCGCGCCTTCGCCAATTGGAATCTGGAGCGCAAGGCAGTCAACGCTGAATTTCGTCTCCACATCTTCCATCGAACCGAAAAAATCCGCACCAACGCGATCCATCTTGTTCATAAAACAAATGCGCGGTACGCAAAACTCATCCGCCTGCTTCCAAACCGTTTCCGTCTGCGGCTGCACCCCGTCAACTGCGCAAATCACCGCAACCGCGCCGTCAAGAACCCGCAGCGAACGCTCAACTTCCGCAGTAAAATCAACATGCCCCGGCGTATCGATGATATTAATCTGAAAATCGTTCCAATAGGTAGTCGTTGCCGCGCTGCAAATCGTAATGCCGCGCTCTTGCTCCTGCGCCATCCAGTCCATCGTCGCCTGTCCGTCGTCAATTTCGCCGATTTTGTGGATTTTCTTCGTATAAAAAAGAATGCGCTCAGTCGTTGTCGTTTTTCCGGCGTCGATATGCGCCATAATTCCGATATTCCGCATGTTATTCACTGACATAGGTTCCTCAAACTTTCAGAAAAAATAGTATCGGCGCCAATGGCATATTTTGGGCGCAAACTGTTCGCGTAAACGGCTTTGCGGGGTTCCGGCTTTCGCCTCCATTCTTCAAGCCAAAGGCTTTCAGAACGCGCGCCGCGCCCCTCCAATCCGGCGCAGGCCTATACTCGGTCGCGCTGAGCATTCCTTCCGCTCCGCCTGCGTCCGCCGTATCGGAAAGAGCTATTGCCTTTTCCGTCCGGTAAACTCAAAACCGACTGAAGGAAAACTCTAAAAACTTCAGTTTTTAGAGGTAACTTTGAAAATGCGATGTTGTAACTTGCGATAATCCAGCGAGTTACAACTCGTCGCAATCTCGAAAAAATCGCAAAAAGCGAGTTTTTCGAGATGCCCTGAAGAACTCCTGCGCTCAAGCTGCCGATTTCTCCGTCCGCCCGAATACAAAGCCGCGGCGGATGCGTCCTGCTATCAGCTAAGCGGAGCTGCCGTAATTGCTTTTACCGTGTAATGATATTTGTGCTCGTTTATTTCAAACGAAAGAGAATCGCCGACTTTGCTGTCCAGCAGCTCGTTTCCGAACGGCGCCATGTAGGAGATGATGCCGTTATCCGGATCCGACTCCCACGGCCCCAATATCGTGTAGCATTCCTCTTGGCCGCTTTCTTCATTTTGCAGCGTTACCACAGTTGCAAACGAAACAATCGCCGTCGTTATCGTTGTCGGGTCGAAGATAACCGCCCGATTCAACTCCGACTGGAGTTTTGTCGCTTGCTCGTTGAGCCAGTGCTGATGCTCTTTTGCCGCCTTATATTCGGCATTTTCCTTTAAGTCGCCTTGCGTACGCGCTTCTGCAATTTCTCGCGCAATTTCAGGAATATCAACGCTTTGCAGCTTTTCAAGCTCGCTTTTCTTTACTTCAAGCATCTTTGCCGTAACCAGCATCCCCTTCGGCGCGGCATTTTTTTCTTCGCTGACGTTGAACTTAAACTGCGGGAATTTTTCAAGAATCCGGTTTCGCATCAGGGCCTTGTACGATGGATCCAAATCCATAATATCATTGATGAGCGTGTACATACGCTTTGCGCTTTCATCCGTATCATTGAGGAAAATAAAATTGAGGAGCGCATCCGTATCGAACAGCAAGGCGGTCGCCTTTTTGTTTATCTTTTTATTTTCCGTCGCGTTGACATGACTATTTATTTCGCGGAATGTTAGTTCAATGAGCTGAATGAGCGTAATAAGCTGTTTTTCATACGAAATTCCCGCTTTTTTGAGCCATTCGGCATCCTGCGCTTCCTTAAAGAGAACAATAACCGCATTCCGGTAATCCTTCGCGTTTTCAAAACAGTCGGAAACCAGTTTTATCACCTTCTCTTCGCCGCCGTTTTGAACAAGCATTTCCAGCAAGCTGTAATCGAGCACCGTTGGAAAGAGCTTGATGTATTGATCCTGCCAGTCGGGCAGCATCCGCACACACGCGATAAAATCCTTGCGTAAAAAAGTGTTCTTTGCATCTTTGAGCGCTTCGTACATGGCGCACGGATTTTGAATCCGCGAATAAATCTGCTGGAATGTAATTTTGACCGGGTTTTCAAGCTGCGGGATTGCCGCCGCAACATGATTGACTACAAGATACGAGGCGACAATCTGTTCATTGATTTTTACGGTATCGCCGAACGAAAGCGGCTTGAGATACGCGGTAAAATACCCGAACATCTCAGCGAACATTTCGCTTGTTTTATCCGTTTCATCTTTGTCCACGTAGCGCATCAGCGTATCGATGCGGCCGAAAAATTGCTTTTGCGCCTTAAACTCGTTCGACAGCTTTTCTTCCAAGCTAATTTCATGTTCGCGGACTGTGTATTTGCTTATATCATCTGGGTTTACGCCGAACGAAGCATCCTTTTCAAGAATCGCCTTCGCCTTGGTGTTCCACGATGACCACTGCCCCGGGGTCAAAATCGTGCCGACCAGCTCTTCTTTTATCCGCTTTAAATCGCAGTTGTTGTTAAAACTCTTGATAATTGTCTTGAGCGCCCAAACCGGATCGGAGGTAACTTTCTTCGTAAGCTCATCCTTTTTGACCGTCGCCTTCAGCACCCAAATATGCTCCTTTGCAAGCGGCTCCAGCGCGCCGGTCGCCATCTTGAGCGACATTTTATGAATCCCCGACCGTCTGCCGAAGTTTATTGTCAGCATATCGTTTTCAAGTTTTTTTATAATTCCAACGCCCCACGAACGGTGATGGACGTAGCTGTTGACATCGAAAGAAATGTGCTTTTCAAAATCGTTGATTGCCTCAAAAACATTCCGGAAATTCTGCGTTAAATTGGAAGACTTTACGTAATCTTCAAGATGGCTGTGCGCGCCGTGCTTCTTCTTAAAGCATTCAGTAATTTCGCGCCGCGCCCAGTTGTCTTTCGGATCGAGCGTCAAAATCTCTTTCAGGAGCGCGATTGCGGTATCCCAATTCTCATTATCTTTATACCATGTATAGAGTTCTTCGAGCAGCCCCGCCGTTTTGTCGTTGCCAAGCGTTTTCGTCGCCTTGCGTTTCACCAGCTGGAAAAAATCTATCTCCTGCGGAATCAGCTGCACGAGCTTTGTCCACATCTCTTTCGTCGCGCTGACATTCCCCGCATTCACATAGCGCAAGATCGCCTTTTTGCAGTATTCGGTTGATTTTTCCGCATTGCCGATAGCTTCGTAATGTTCGGCAAGCGCCTTGACAATATCCGCCTCTTCAAAGTCGAGCTTGATAATCTGCTCGTAGATGTCCCAGATTTTATCGTTTCCCGATGTGCGGTAATAATCGGCAAGCGTCCGGAGCGCAAACTTGTTATTCGGATCAATGTCCAGAATACTCGTGCAAAGATATTCGACAACCGCCTCTTTGTGATGGTTTTGAAAGATTGCCACCAGCGACGTCAGCTTTGAATTGTCGAGCGCGCCGTTACGCAGCGCAATCATGCCGGCAATATAAAGCGCGATAATGCTTTCCTTTGAATGCGCAAGCTGTTCGTTGCAGACATTCTCCAGTTCCTTGAGGCAGCCTTCATCTTGCGCTTGAACGATGATTCCCGCAAGTTCTGCAAGTTTTTCCTTCGAGTAATTACCTATTTCAGCGCGCGTCCACGACGCTTCTTTGAGCATCTCCTGAACAGATTTAATCAATTCTTCCGCCATAAAAAACTCCTATTAATGGTATAAACTCCCAGAAACTCACTTGCAGTAAAGATTATAAACTTCCATATCCAATATTTTTATCTTCAATAGTATTTCATTGAGCGGAGCGCGATCCCCGCTTTCCTGACACCAATCAATAAACCAAAAATACAAATTAATGAGACGCGGCGCCATAAGTTCATCTTTCCGCGACGGATCTTTGTATTCGTTTTCAAGCGCATATATTTCTTGCCGCAGCCGACTTACTTCTTGGAATGTCAGGGATCGCTTGACCGTAAATACGCCCCACAAAACGCCGTATACTGGAATCCATGCCTTTAATGCGTCCCCGGAAAACTTTTTTTCTTTTTGAATCTTTTCAATGAGGCTTCGAATCAGCGGCGCCTCAAGTAGATCGATGCCGACCCGCTTAGAATCAATGTAAAATGCTTCTCTAAATAGAACTTTCGCTTCTTTTTCCTGTCCGCAAAGCGCATAGCAATCGGCAAGCTCGGCAAGAATTGACGGCTGATGCGGATTCAGACGGTTTGCCGCTGTTAGGAATTCCTTTGCGACATCAAATTCTCCAAGTTTCTTAAAGCAGAACCCCGCCTTACTTTTAATCTCGCTCGCATAGACGGGATTTTTGTCAATGGGAGTCTGCAAATACGAGCCGCGCGCAAGAGAGAATATCCCGCGGCATATCGCACGCAGCGTAGGCTCATATATGGCATCTTGTTCCGATAAAGAAGCAAGGTATATCTTCCATTCTCCAACTAATTTTTCCGCCCGCTCAAACGGCTCTATGGAGGAGGGGAGTTTGTAAAGAAGGAAATCTATCCAAAAGTTACAGCAGCTGCTGGTAAAAAGAAGTTCACGGCTTTCCAAATCATACGGCATTATGTCGTCAAGCTCTCTTTTTGCCTCAACTGGATTGCCTTCCTCGAGATATTGCAAAACTTTTCCGAGCCTTTTTTCCGTTTTATCTTCCATGATGAACTCGATGCTCATTATATTGAATTAACAGCTTTAGTCAATGGAATGCAATTTTATATATTGCGGGGAGATGTTATACCTGCATTCATTGTATTTGTCAACTTTTTTTGTTTTGGCGACAGTATATTTTACTGGTTGCACGTCCGTTATGAAAATGGTAACGGCATTATCAACTGTTGCAACGAGCTGAACATTGGCCGCGGCCTTGAAGCGGAGAATGGCAAAAATCTACTTCGATGAAAATATTCGCGTTTCCTTATCTTCTGTGAGACATTCCGGAGTGAATAAAGGCTGCCCCAATGCAATGTTACGTGTGTCGTTGAGACGATTGAGGAATAAACTGTTTCCGTAATAACAATCTTTTTGAAGGAGAATTTGATGAACAGATTAAAAAATGTTTTCCGAACGGCGGATGCGGCGTATCTTTGTAAAACTACAGCCCGGCCATGAGATTTTCCAATTTGGGACTGCCATATTATAGAACGCTTCCCGCCTTCTAAAAAATAAAAAGGGAACTTAAATGCAGGTACATTTACCGGCTCCGTCAAGTACAGGGAGTTTTTTCTTGCGTTGTACAAAAACGTGAATGGCACAGAGAAGCGCGAGCGCAACATAAAAAACGGAGAGAATAGGAAGAACTTCAAGAGCATGAAAAAAATGTAAATTGGTATGTAATAATAACTTCCATTTAATTATGGGAGAAAGGCGATAACCGTAAATTATTATATAGGGCATCTCGAAAAACTCGCTTTTTGAGATTTTTTTCAAGATTGCGACGAGCTGTAACTCGCCGGATTATCGCGAGTTACAACATTGCATTTTCAAAGTTACCTCTAAAAACTAAAGTTTTTAGAGGTTTCCTATAGTTTAGATTTACAATCTTTCATGCTCGTGCAGCCGCTCATCCTCCTGTCAGCTTGTTAAATGGGCTTGATTGCGGTAAAATCCGGAAAATTATTGAGGCGGTACCGGACAGGTCGGCTGCGGGCGCACTGCGGCTCTTTTTGAAAATCTGCGGATTGAAATAAGTCAACTCATGCAAACGGCGCGGCTGCTTTTCGACGGGGGCGGCATTGTCTACAATCGCTTTTTTGGAGTTAGTATGCTTACACTTAAATTCGGCGGCACTTCGATGGGGAGCGCCGACAGGATATTGGCGTCTGCGGCGATTATTGAGCAACGAGCGGCAGAGGACAGGATCAGCGTTATTGCGTCTGCGGTTCAAGGCGTTTCCAATACGCTGCAAGAAAGTATCGATGCCTGCGTGAGCGGCGGGACGAGCGCTCAATTTGTTGAAAGCGTGCGGAAGACGCATTCCGACATTTGTGCGGCTCTTGCATCAAAGCTCAACGGGTTTGACGCAGCTGCGGTCATGAATACGCTGGAAGCGCTGTTTGTTGAATATGAACGGCTGCTTTCCGGCGTTGTTGCCTTCGGCGAATGTCCTGACACCGTTCACTGCCGCATCATGGGAATGGGCGAAATGCTTTCCAATCCGATTCTTGAGGCGGTATTGCGCGCCAAAAAACAGAGCGTACTCCTCCTTGATTCCCGAAAGTGTATTTTTACAACGGGCGCGCACAAAGAAGGCGACCCAGACTATGGGCGGTGCGCGGAAGCCTTGCAGCAGTACCGCGACGGCACAAATCCTTCACAACCGCGCATTTTGATTTTTCCGGGTTTTGTGTGCTCGTGGATCGGCGGAAGCGGCGCGGAAGCGGTTCCGGGCCTTTTGGGGCGTAACGGTTCCGACTTTTCCGCCTCAATTATCGGCTCGTGCCTCGGGGCAAAGCGCGTCGAATTCTGGACTGACGTTGACGGCGTATTTTCGGCAGACCCGCGCATCGTAAAAGATGCGATTTTGGTTGACGATATGAGCTACAGCGAAGCGATGGAATTGGCCTTTTTCGGCTCAAAGGTGTTGCATCCAAAAACGCTTGCGCCGCTAGCCGCCAAAGGAATCGAAGCGTGGAGCCTCAACAGTCATAATCCGTCAGCGCGCGGCACCCGAATCGGCTTGGGGCCGTTTGCGCAAAACCGCAAAAGCGCGGTCTGCGGCATTTCCTGCCTCAAAAACATTGCGATGATAAGCGTCGGCGGTACCGGAATGCGGGGGCATTCGGGCATGGCAAGCAGAATCTTCGGCGCAGTGTCCGGAGCCGGTATTTCCGTTGCGCTCATCACGCAATCATCTTCTGAATACACCATTTCATTTTGCGTCCGCGATGAGGAATCCGATCGCGTAAAAGACGTGCTGCACAATGCGCTGGGACTTGAAATTAGCAGCGGTATGATAAATCCGATTGAAGTCAAACGCGGCTGCGCAATCGTTTCCGTTGTCGGCGACGGCATGGTCGAAAACCGCGGCGTGGCGGCAAAGTTTCTTGACGCGCTGTCTTCCGGCGGCATCAACATACTCGCCATTGCGCAAGGCTCATCGGAGCGGTGCATCTCCTGCGTTATCGGCGGAGAGGCGGGCGACGCGGCGGTTCGCATTACGCACACGTTTTTCTTCAGTACGCCGCGGACGGCGGAAGTCATTCTGTTCGGCGCAGGCGTTATCGGCGGAACCTTACTCGATCAGATTGCGGCGCAAAAAGAATCGCTTCTTTCTGAAGGTATCGAAATCAAGGTAATCGGAATCGGAACGGAGTTCGGAATGCTCATGAATCCGAGCGGGCTTGATTTAAAAAATTGGCGAGAAGCAGTTGAAGCGGCGCATGAAAAATCAAGCGTGGACACGGTGATTCAATTCGTGAAGGAAAATCGGCCGGTAAATCCGGTGTTTGTTGACTGCACGGCCTCCTACGACCTTCCCGAACGCTATTTGGACATCCTGAACGCCGGAGTATCGGTTGTTACGCCGAACAAGCGCGCCAATTCCATGCCGATGGATTTTTACCGTGCGCTGCGCGATGCGGCAAGCAAGATGCGCACTCGCTTTTTGTACGAGACGAATGTCGGCGCGGGGCTTCCGATTATCGATACGCTGCAACTGCTTTTCAAAAGCGGCGATAAGTTGACCGGCTTTACTGGAATCATGTCCGGTTCGCTTTCGTATATTTTCGGAAAACTCGATGAAGGGCTTGCGTTCAGTCAGGCTGTCAGCGAGGCTCGTGCGCTCAAGTTTACCGAACCTGATCCGCGCGACGATTTAAGCGGAATGGATGTTGCGCGGAAGGCGTTGATTATTGCGCGAGAGGCGGGGCTGGAACTTGAATTAGAAGATATAAAAATCATCAGCGTCTTTCCGGACAGCTTTGACCCGTCAGGCTCCGCGGATGAATTTATGGCGCGCCTGCCGCAAGTCGATTCCTATTTTTCCGAAAAGATTGCCGCGCTCAAAAAAGACGGCAAGGTATTGCGGATGGGGGCCTCCATCAAAAACGGAGAATGTATTGTCGGGATGCTTGAAGTCGGCAGCAGCGATCCGTTGTACGGCGTACGCGGCGGCGAAAACGCCTTCGTCTTTACGACGGAACGCTACTATCCAATTCCGTTGACGGTGCGCGGCTACGGCGCCGGAGCTGCGGTAACTGCCGCGGGCGTCTTCGGCGACATTCTGCGGACGCTCTGACAAAAAAAGCGGCATCCTTTTATTACAACGATGCAATAGACCTGCTCGGAAACTTCCGTTTCAGAACAGGTCTAATATGATGCGGCGGTCTTGAGCGGTAACGCTTCCGGCCGCCGCAGTTTTTTTCTCCGGCTGTCAAAGCATCTGTTCGGCGAATTGTCCGCATTAAAGCCATACGGCAACGTGCGCAAGGATGTCGGCGGCGCAGAGCCACCAATTCGCTCGGCGAGCAGTCCGATCCGCAGTCAAGGGAATGCGTTCGAGCGTGATGCCGTTCATTTTGTATTCGATAAAGCCCAGCGTATCTCCGGCTTGTACCGCTCCCTTGATGATGCGCGGCGCGTTTATCTGCACCGACACTTCGTTGAGCGCGTCTGCCGGCTTCGACGCTGCCCGCACCGGAACGCACAACGCTTCCGGCTGGTATGCAGGAACGAGGCGCACCTGCTGGCAGGTCAAAAACGCCGCCGGAACAGGATAGGCGCGGAAGACGGCCGGATTTCGGTAGTCGGCAAAGGTGGAAAACGCCCACTCCATAATCTGCGTACCGTCCTTGACCCGCCACTCGTTGCCTTCCGCATGATTTTGCCCGCGCCCGCCCATCGTAACAGAAATGATGCGCAGCTCGCCGCGCTTTGCCGTCAACGCAAGATTGTACCCGCTTTCTTCGATGTAGCCGGTCTTTAGACCGTCGCAGCCGCTAAGCGTACCGAGCAGGGGATTGGTATTTTCCTGCTGAATGGCCATCGTGATATGCTCCGGCAGGCCGCGCGAAAAATCCTGTACGCGGGATTTTTTTCGGTCTTCCGGCGCAAGATTATGCTCTTTCGGATAGGTAAATGATCGCTTTGCGTGGAATTTGTCGAGCGTTTCGGGGAATTCGGCAAGATAGGCGCAGGAGAGCGCAGCCATTTCCCGCGCCGTCGCGGTATTTTTTTCGCTGTAGCCCGAAACCTCTTCAAAATGCGTGTGCGTAAGCCCTAATGCCGAAACCTCCGCATTCATCTTTGCGATAAAGGGCGTCATGCCGCCGGAAACATAATGGGCAAGCGCGTAGGCTGCATCGTTTCCCGAACAAACGGCAAGCCCTGTCAAAAGCTCTTCGACCGTTACCCGCTGATTTTTTCCCAAAAACATAAGCGATGAGCGCGGCGGCATATTGCACGCCCACGATTCAGGCGGCAGGGGAACAACATCGGTATACGCAATGCGGCCTGCTGAGATTTCTTTGCAGACAACGAACATCGCTGCAATCTTTGTCATGGAAGCAGGGGGAATGAGGTCATCGGCGTTTTTTTCGTACAAAATATTGCCGTTCGCCGCATCAACGGCAATCGCGGCAGCCGCGCCGATGTTCAAAACCGCAGGCTTTACCGGATACGGCAGCGGCTTTAAGATTGCCTTCCGCTGCGGAAAACGCTCGTCGAGCGCAGCCTCCAATGCGCGGCTCTGTTCAGGAGAAGAGGGGGGCAGCGGCGGCGGTCGACGGAACCGGTATGCGCGGAAGGCCGCCGTCCCCAGATATGCGCACGCCAGAGCAGCTCCTGCTGCCAGCGCAACTCGTTTGCTATATTTTCTATCCCATCTAAAATACATACCGGCGAGTATACCGGCTTTTCCGCCCGCCGGCTACGAACGCGCTTGCCTGTTTTGCCAGAGGTAAAACTAAGGCTGAAGGGTAGGGCGATACTATAGCTAATTGCCTTTTAAAACGACATCCAGAGCCTGTGAAACGGAGCCATATAGATGAACACAGCCAGCAACCTTTCGCTTCAAAGCGCTCCACGAGTGCTCAATGGGATTATATTCAGGCGAATACGGCGGCAGGAAAATCAGTTCCTGCGAGTATTTTTTTTGCGACTCGATACAAGACTTCTTTTTTATGAAACGCCGCGTTGTCCATGATGATGACCGTGATCCTTTGGCAGCTTCTTTAACAATTCCTCTTCAAACCACTCTTCGAACACAGAAGCTTTCATCGTTCCGCTGTAGGTGTGCGGAGCAAGCAACGCGCCCTCACATTGCGCCGCAACAAGCCCAATTCGAGCATGACGCTTGCCGCTGATACGAATATTGACCCGTTTTCCGCGTTTACTGCGTGCATATTGGCGATACATTTGCGTCTGTATGCCAGTTTCATCGATATACACGAGCTTTTCTTTGGGAATATCTTTGATTTTTTCTAAATACGCCTCTACTTGTT
>CAUTOX010000035.1:0-18053 GCA_963539665.1 uncultured Treponema sp. | reverse complement strand
TGTATCAAAGATTATATTCCATCGGATTTTCTTGGAACCTGCTTAGAGTTTTTCAATTATAGCTACTTGGCTTGAAAAACAGCATCAAGAGCCTGTGAAACAGAGCCATATAAATGAACACAGCCAGCAACCTTTCGCTTCAAAGCGCTCCACGTGTGCTCAATAGGATTGTATTCAGGCGAATACGGCGGCAGGAAAATTCATCTCTGAAAGTATTTTCCGCAAGATTCTGCCAAATTTCTTTCTTATGACACGCCGCATTATCCATGATGATGACATGATCCTTTGGCAGCTTCTTTAACAATTCCTCTTCAAACCAGTCTTCGAACACAGCAGCTTTCATCGTTCCGCTGTAGGTGTGCGGAGCAAGCAAAGCGCCCTCACATTGCGCCGCAACAAGCCCAATTCGAGCATGACGCTTGCCGCTGATACGAATATTGACCCGTTTTCCTCGTTTACTGCGTGCATATTGGCGGTACATTTGCGTCTGGAGACCGGTTTCATCGATATATACGAGCTTTTCTTTGGGAATGTCTTTGTTTTTTTCTAAATACGCCTCTACTTGTTTGGGGCTTGTTCTTTATAGAAAGTGCTCTTTTTTCGCGTAATACCAAGCTTTCGCAACCGCGTCAGCACTGAAGTATGGATGACAGCCGAAGACGTCTATGATGTCTTTGAGATAGGCATCAGGATGCGCTTCCACGAAATGCGATGTTCTAAATTGTGCTATTTGTGCGATTGAGAACTCGTAGCCTTGTTCGATATTGTCGAACAGAGCGTGTTTTTCGGGAATAATTTTCTTGTTAACAGGATGGCGGACTTTTATTTTTACGTCGCCGGTTGCCTCATATCGCCTTTTCCAACCAATAATTGTACTAATATTTACTTTGAACACGCCTGCAGTCTAAAATCTCTATCATACGACATAGCTTGAGTATAATGGGGTTTTACTTGTATTTCAAGGCAATTATCTATATCCGTCTGCATTGTGTGCGGCGCATCAGGAGTAGCGCTGACTGGCGCCCAATCATAGTCGCAATCGTTTCCGCCGCTTTCAATAATTACAAGCTCTGCATTCATCCCATTATTCAAGTCTCGCATGAGCCGGCGGCAGGTTTTTACGGCAGTACTCCCGAACACGCTCCGGTTCGTCAGTTCAAAGTCCAACGCGCGGGATGCGAGCAAAAGGCTATCATTCTCGGTTATGTCAAAAAGATTCCCGCTGCCGGTTCCGGTTATCGCCCCTTTCAAAATTGAATCCACATATACTGCAATGTGCCGAATACCGTTTTCCATCATCATTTATCCAAATGCCGTGCACTATAGCAAATGCGCGGAGCAGATTCAATGTTTGAAGTTGTTACAGACAAGGAAATTATTTTTAAAAAAATGAGGCGTTTTTTAGTATTTTCCGGTAATTTCGACCTCAAAACCTATGAAAATGGCAAAAACTGAGCTCCGCGGTTACCGATGGCCTCAGAAATTGCGTAAGCGTCAGTTTTTTGAGTCGCGTTTGTATAGCGTATCCTGTTTCTGTACTGCAAAAAAGCTTTTTAGTCGCGCGCATTGTCAATACTCTCCGCCCTCGCATACCTGCACCCCGCGTAGGGCAGCTGCGGCCGTTTATATGCGGAGAGCGATTTGAAAACAGTCGCTTGGAATGGCGGGAGAGCTTTGCCATTCGGTTTTTGATGCTATGTTTTTCGCGGAAAGAAAAATGTCCCCCTTATCCGATGGGATAAGGGGGAGAGCGCTCGTTTGTACAAAGCGAGCGGATTTTACCGTAGTAAAACCTGCGGCGGGCGGCGGCCTCCTCGTTCACTTAGGAGACGCTCCAATCCGCCCTGTATGCCGTTATTTTGCGGCGAACCATGCAGGTTGCGCGCCCATTTTGGCTGCGTTGTTTTTGTATGTTTCCAGTTGGCCTGCTGGAACCTTTATGCTGCCTGCCGTTAAGCGAGAGCAACCGGTGAATGTTTCGCCGAACGCGAGGAACGGAGATGCGTCCTGTCCCCCAAGCGTTTCGGAATTATAATTGCACTTCAGCGTAACTGACGGCAGTTTTGCGCAGCCGCTAAAGGCGCGATACAGGTTTGTAACGCTTGCAGGAAGCACCGGAACTTGCGTCAGATTTTTGCAACCGGAAAAACAGCTGCGCATATTGGTAATATGCTCTGGCAACGTAGGCGCGTTCGTTAAGCTAATGCAGCCGGAAAAGCAGCCGGTCAAATTCTGCACGCTCTCCGGTATTTTCGGAGCCTGTATCAAGTTTTTGCAGTCGGCAAAGCAGTTCCACAAATCCGTAATTCCTTCCGGCAGCGCAGGCGCGTGCGTCAGGCGGATGCAGCCATCGAAGCAGTAGGCCGCCTTCTGAACGCTGCTTGGGATCTCCGGCGCAAAGAGGAGGCTGGAGCATCCTTGGAAGCAGCCGCTGATATTCGTAACGCGCGTCGGGAGACGCGGCGGACTCGGCATATTTTCGCAGCCGTAAAAGCATTTACTCATGTCGAGAACGCTTTGGGGAATCTTTGGAGCCTGCGTCAGTTTTTTGCAGTTGTAGAAGCAGCCGCTCATATTCGTAACGCCATCAGGAATTACGGGTGCGCGCGCCAATTTTTTGCAACCGGCAAAACAGTCGCTCATGTCTTTGACGCTGCCCGGTATTGCCGGCGGTTGCTCAAGATGTGCGCAGGAGCTGAAACAGCCGCTTATATCCTGAACATTTGCAGGAATTTTCGGAGCCTCCGTCAGCTTTCCGCAGTTTGAAAAGCAGTCCCTCATATTCGTAATGCTTGCAGGAAGCGGCGGAACCTTCGTGAGCTTTTTACAGCCGGCAAAGCAGCTTTGCATATCCGTAACATTTGCAGGGATTGCAGGCGCTTCCGTCAGGTTTTCGCAACCGGCAAAACAGCCGCGCATGATTTTTACGCTGGCAGGGATTTCCGGAGCAGCTGCAAGACTTGCGCAGCCGGCAAAGCAATAGCTCAAGTCCGTTAATTCATCGCGCATCTTGCCGAATTTCAGGGCAACCTCCTTGCCCTTGTGTTCATTCAGGATTTTGCCCAACGCGCTTGGCTCGAACGGCTGCCCGCTCCCGTCGCCTTTTACGTTATCCGCAGTAAGCTCGGTTACTTCAACGTAATTGACGGAACGGCTTGAAGCTCCCGCAAGGTAGGCGCTCAATTTTCCGAACGCGACCTTTTTGTAGCGGCTGAATGTTACATTTACCGTCGTATTTCCGGTGATTTTGACTTTTGCTGAATCATCGCCGTCTTGTCCGCCGGTTTGCAGTTCTCCTCCGGTAATTGACCATGCATCAACGTAGAAGCCGGATGCAGGTTTTGCCGTAAATGTTACAACCGTCCCCTTTGCGATGAAGGCATCGCCGGCCGGAATTGCAGGACTTGCGGAAAGCTCTCCGTTTGGCCCGTGGCTCATCGCAACCGTGCACATTCCGGGCGGCAGCTTCTTGAAGGTAACTTTGACCGTTGCGTCCGCAGTAACCTTGAGCGTTGCCGATTCCGCGCCCGCCGTTCCTCCCGACAGGAATTTTCCGCCGCTCAGCGTCCACGCCTCTACGCCGAAGCCTTCTGCAGGAGCCGCTGTGAATATTACGGTCTTGCCCTTTTCCACTTTTGCGCCGCCTTTTGCATCCGCTGCGAGCGCTTTACCGTCAACCGTTGCAGAAAGTTTGCCGTGTTCGCCGGAATTAAATGTTACCGTAACGTATTCAGGCGCAGGCGGCGGCTCATCTGCGGACTTGAAGGTTACGTTCACCGTCGTGTTTTTCGTGATTTTGACCGTTACTGCATCATTGCCCGGTTTTCCGCCGGAGAGTACCGTTCCGCCCGTGATTTTCCACGCATCGACCGCGTATTTTGCGGCGGGAGTTGCCGTAAATGTAATTTCCGCACCTTTGTTTACCGTTTTGTCCGGAGAAATTTCAGGATTCGCTTCGATTTTTCCGTTTGCCCCGCACGTCATTTCAACCGTACACTTTCCAGGCGGCAGCGGTTTGAAGGAGACCGATACTTTTGCGTCCTGAGTCGCTTTAAGCATTGCCAATGCGCTTCCGTCCGTTCCGCCGGATATGAGCCGACCGCCCTTCACCGTCCATTTATCCACGCCGAAGCCTTCGGCAGCAGTTGCCGTAAATGTTACGACCGTGTCCTTTTCCACTTTTGCGCTGCCTTTTGCATCCGCCGTAAGCGGCTTGCCGCCAACCATTGCGGAAAGTTTGCCGTGCTCGCCTGCGCTAAATACGAGCGTAACATATTCGATTGGCGGCGGGGAGAACGTTACATGCACCGTCGTGTTCTTTGTGATTTTGACTTTTACAGTGTCTTCGCCCTTTTTTCCGCCTGACAGCACGGTTCCGCCCGTAACCGTCCACGCATCAACCTTGCAATCACGAGCAGGAACTGCCGTAAATATAATTTCCGTATCTTTGGCAACGCCGCCGTCTTCCGGCAACTTAGGAGCCGCCTGTATTGTGCCGTGCGGGCCGTGGCTTATCACCACGGTACATTTTCCGGGCGGCAGCGGCTTAAAAGTAACTTTGACGGTCGCGTCCGCAGTAACTTTGAGCGTTGCCGCAGTGTTTCCCGGCGCCCCGCCTGACAGGAACGTGCCGCCGTTCAGCGTCCACGTATCCACGCCAAAGCCATCGGCAGGAGCTGCCGTGAATGTTACCGTCTTGTCCTTTTCGACCTTTGCGCCGCCTTTTGCATCCGCCGTAAGCGCCTTTCCGTCAACCGCCGCAGAAAGCGCACCATGTTCGCCCGCGCTAAACGAGAGCGTAAACTGCACTGGAGCCGCAGGCTTGTTTTTGCCGCTGTCCGCGTTGTCAGGAGTATCGCTCGTCTCCGTTTTGCACCCTGCAAGAAATGCCGCGGCAAACAAAACCGCCGCCCCAAAGAAAGCCCGCGCTTTCCGCCTAAAAATCCCAGTCTTCATGAAATCCTCCTCTATAAAGACCCAAAAATATGTATTCCAGCAGCTCCCGCCGCCGGTTTGTTGCATCTACAGCCTTCTCGCACGGTTTACCGCAAGCAAACTAGAAGCGGATAGCCGAGCAAGTTATATCCTCCGCGTCCAGCTTTCCCGTCTGCCTCGCTCGCTGCATCTATGCCATTCTCGCAAGTTTGCAAAAGCAAACTTGTAGCGGCCTGCCGAGCAAGCTAAGTCCTCCGCATCCAGTTTTCCCATCTGCCCCGCCCGCTGCATCTATGCCATTCTCGCAAGTTTGCAAAAGCAAACTTAAAGCGGACGGCCGGGCAAGCTAAGTCCGCCGCGTCCAGCGTTTCCGTCCAGCCGCCGGCGTCTCTGCTCGCACGTTTTCCGCAGAAAAACTTGTAGCAGACGGCCGATCAAGCTAAATCCGCCGCGTCCAGTTTTCCCATCCAGCTGCCGACATCGCTGCTCGCACGGTTTCCGCAGGCAAACTTGAAGCGGACGACCGAGTAAGCTATATTCGCCGCGTCCAGTTTTTCCGTCCGCCCCGCTCGCCTACTATTAAGAATATCGGATATTCCTTTCGTTCTCCATTTATGTGCCGGATGTTGGTGTAAACGGTTTCGTTGCACAGAATTTGGTAGCCGGAGGCGTTCATAAAATTGAGGATGCAGGTTCTGTCGATTCCGTTGTGCGGAACCTGCATCGGCGCATGGAAGCTGCCGTCTTCGGGATCGAGATCCGCCAGCGCCAGATACCCATCCTGCGTAATGTGCGCGTGCAGCTGATTTAAGAGAGCGGAAATATCTTCTACATGATGGAGCGCAAGCAACGAAACGACCGCGCGGTAGGTTGATAAGGCTGTTTCATCGGCCGGATTGAAGGCCTGATAGTTTTTTATGCCTGCCTCTCGGGCCTTCTTGCGCACGATGTTCAGCATTCCTTCCGACGTATCTGCAAAATGCAAGGCCTCAAAATCCTCGGCAAACTGAAATCCCAACAGTCCGGTTCCGCAGCCAAAATCCAAGACCGCCCCGGCGCCATCGGGCCGCATGACTTCGCGCATACGTGCATACACGGCGTACGCCTGTAGCTGTCTGTCGCTGCTGTCCCATTGGGCGGCATTCTTATCAAAATAGTCTGTTTCCATAATCGTCCTGTTTTAAATCTGTTCTATGCACATTTTTGCGGCTGAAAGCAAAATAACATAAACGGCATCGCTTCGCAATCGTTATGCAAGGACTGCCGTACGCTCTGGCCATAACGCCGGCAAATGTTACGGGCAGAAACGGAGCATTACTCGCGTTTGAGCAAAACAAAGATGAGTTGACAGAAAAGAAAGCATTTTATGTGATGGAGGGTATTGCAGAAATCCTTTTGCCGATGGAGTAAAGGCGCTTTTTGGGTGAAGAAGTAATAGTACAAGTGATCAAGCGCAATGAATTAGGCCGAATATTAAGTTTTCCAAAGCTCGGTATTCGCCCCGATATTAATCTTTGTAGCCATTCTTCTTAGAAGAATTTAACGGGTTCTAAAGAAATATGATCAGGCAAAGATACCGTTCCACAGGCAGATAAAAAAACCTGATGTAACCAAGTCGGTAAAAGCTGACCAACTCCATCGGAAGAACAGATTGGATTTACAACAGATGCTTGAAACAACGCAAAGCTTGCAGATTAAATTTATCTCAATGGCCCAGACTTGGACATAGAAGTGCTATGGTTAGATTTTTACGTGAGTCAATATGGCCGGAAATACGGGATGCCCAGCAGGATGCAAACTGTCCGCTCATCGGAAAGTTACCGCAGTGCAGGTGTTTCGCGTGTTTTTGCGCAATGCTATTCCAATGCCGCTCTTTCCGCTATACTCTGCGCCATGTCATTTGATAAGAATAAAATTGTAGAGTCATACAAAGGTTTTGATTTCATTTCGGTTACTGACGTGCCTGACAACAACGCGGCAGGCATCTATCTTCGGCATCGGAAGACGGGGCTGGAAGTCTTTCACCTTTTAAACGATGATTCTGAAAATCTGTTCGCCTTTGCCTTTCGCACGCCCATAAAAAATGCGACGGGCGCCGCTCATATTCTTGAGCATTCGGTTTTCTGCGGTTCGGAACGCTTTCCGCTCAAAGAGCCGTTCGCCAATATGATGAACCAAAGCGTAAACACGTATTTGAATGCGTATACCTGCTCCGATAAAACCGTTTATCCGGCAAGCTCAATGGTTAAGGCCGATTATTTTAATCTCATGGATGTGTACGCAGACGCGGTTTTCTTCCCGCTGTTGAAGAAGGAAGCCTTTATGCAGGAAGCGCACCGGCTGGAGCTTGATGCTGACGGAAAATTTTCCATTCAGGGCGTTGTTTACAACGAGATGAAGGGAAATTACTCGTCTTTTGAATCGGTTGCCGCCGATGTGCAGCTGCGGAGCCTTTTCCCTGATACAAATTATGCATTTGATTCCGGCGGCGATCCGGCGGCGATTCCGTTTTTTTCTTATGACGATTTTAAAGCCTTTCACCAAAAATATTACCGGCCGGATAATTGTCTTGTTTTCTTGTGCGGCAATATCGCAACGGAAGAGCAGCTTGACTTTTTGCAGGAACGCTTTCTTGCTCGCCTTGAACAAAAATACGCCGCGCCTGCGCCGCACGCTTCATATCCGGCAGTGGCTGAGGAGTTTACGCGCATGGAAACGCCTGCCCCGCTTGCATCTCCGCTTAAAGTGTCGGAAACGGCTCCTGACGGAGGGGCGACCGGCGCAACGGTAACGGTTAACTGGCTGTGCGGGCAGACAAAAAATCTTGATGAATTGCTTGAATGCACGTTTTTGGCGGAAGTGTTAGTCGGGCATGACGGCTCTCCGCTTGCAAGGCTGCTGACAGATTCTCAGTTAGGCGATGACCTTGCGCCGCTGACCGGAACATTTGCCGAAATGAAGGATTTTATCTTTTCGCTCGGCTTGCATGGCGTTCAGGCAGGCGATGAAGATACGGTCTACGATTTGATTTTCAGCGGGCTAAAGGAGCTGTGCGCGCACGGGATTGACCGGAAAGACCTTGATGCGGCGCTTATGGCGGCGGAATTTGCAAACCGCGAAGTGGTACGCGCCGGCGGCCCGTATGCGCTCGTACTGCTGGAGCGTGCGCTTGCCGGCTGGAACTACGGCGGCGATCCGGCTTCTCATTTGCTCTACCGCGCAGCCTTTCAGAAAATAAAGGAAAATGCGGAAAAGGATGACGGCTATGCGGTAAAGCTCATCAAAAAATATATTCTTGAAAATAATCAGTACGCTTGCGTGTGCGTTACGCCGTCCGCGTCCTATCTTACGGAGCGGGATGCAAAAGAAGCGGAGTTGACGCAACGGCTTTCTGCGGATGCGGATCGCGCTGCGCTTCAAGCGGAGTTGCAGCTGCTGCACTCCTATCAGCAAAAAAGAGAGACGGCGGAAGAATGCGCGTGTATTCCCCGCCTTAAACTTTCGGATCTTTCGCTTGAACCGGACGGAATAACGACGGAAATTACCGTCATCAAAAACGGCGCCCATGAAATTCCGCTGTTTAAGAATACGGAAAATACGAACGGCATCGCGTACCTTGAGCTTTACATCCCTGTTGATGTTTTGCCGCCGGAGGAGTACCCGTATCTTCCGCTTTTTACGTATTGCGCGGCAAACGCAGGCTGGAACGGCAAACATTGGGCGGAGTGCGCCGCTGATACAGCGGTTTTGACCGGCGGCATTGAGGCGCGGCTTGCTTCTTTTGAGTCTGCGCATACTGCTGATTCGGAACAGATCCGTAAGAATCTTGAACGATTCCATTGCGTAGACCGCGATTATTTGATTTTTTCCGTCAGAATGATTGCGGAAAAGGCTCATGAAGCGATTGCGCTTTTTTCCGAAGCTGTTTCGACATTTGAGTTTACGGATTTGAAACGGCTAAAAAATCTTTGCGCGGAAGCAAAGAGCGCGCTTTTTGCCAGCGTCGTGCCGAAAGGAAATAAATACGCCCTTGTGCGCGCGCAGTGTCCGTATTCCCATTCCGCCATGGCCGGAGAAATATGGCGCGGTATTTCGCAGGTGTTTTCCGTCAATGCGATTTGTGCGCAAAAGCCGACGGAGCTGGCCGCTCATTTTGAGCGCATCAAGTGCGCCTTGAAGGATGCCGGCGCGCTCTTGCACGTTACGGCCGATGCTATGACGATGCAGACCGTTTTGCCGGAGCTTGAGCGGCTTGCAGCGGCGAATAACGTAAAGCCGCTTTTGCCGCGGCCAAACCTGAATGAATCCGATTTCCAAAAGCTCTGCCTACTGGACGGCGAAACGGAATTTCCGGCCGAAGAAGTGTTCATCGTGCCGGCGCAAGTGGGCTACTGCGCCTCAGCGTTGCCGGGAACGTTCTTCGGCACAAAGGAAAATGCGCATGATCTTGCGTTTGCCCATTGGATTTCCGGAGCCTACCTTTGGGAGCGCATCCGCACAACCGGCGGGGCTTATGGAGCGCGGGCAAGCTCGGTAAACTTGCTCGGGAAGTTTACATTTTCGACATTTCGCGATCCAGTTCCGTTCCAATCTTTGCGCGTGTTTACCGAATGCCTTGCCGATGCGGCGGAAGCGCAGTTGCAGCAGGAAGATTGCGAAAACATCATAACCGGAACCTACGGCGATGAGGTGCAGCCGTTTTCTCCTGCCGGACGGGGAAATGCCGGATTTATGCGGATGCTCTGCTGTATTTCGGAAACAGATAGGCTTTCCAAGCTGCAAATGATGTTCGAGATGACGCCGCGCGATATACAAGAAGCGGCAAAAAGAATCTTAGCGCAGGCGGAACAGCGGCGGAATGTTGTTATTTGCGGCAAAGCTGAAAAAACTACTGGCGTTATCATAAGCTTGCCAGTATAATGCCGAAAAATAATTGAGAGGCTATTTATTATGAACGAAAGAGTACAAGATTGTGTAGAA
This sequence comes from uncultured Treponema sp., assembly GCA_963539665.1. Taxonomy (GTDB): domain Bacteria; phylum Spirochaetota; class Spirochaetia; order Treponematales; family Treponemataceae; genus Treponema_D. The sequence continues at coordinate 8,138 of CAUTOX010000035.1, read as the reverse complement.
ATGCTCCGGCAGTTAGTTTCCGATGTTCAAGGCGCGCCGTATCCAAGCGAGGATCTAAAACTCGAACTGTACACGATTTGGTATGAGCACGCGCAAAAAGCCGCCGTGTCATGCTTAGAGTTTTTGAATGAACATTTTCCGGAAGACAAAGAAAAAATGGATGAGAAAATCGATAATCTGCTTTTATAACGACGAACGCCCAAACGGGAGGATTTAATGTCTGTTTCAAAAAAGGCGCTCAAACTGAACCGGTACAAGCTCGGCGGCGCCATGAAAAAAAACGGGATTAATGTTTGGCGGTTTGTCTTTAACGGAGTTGAAAACGCAACAGGGATTGAGCGGACTTTCTTCATTGAATTCTTGATGCTCAATCCCTTTCTTTCCGCTTCCAAAGTTTTATTGGGATTTAAACCGCGCGTAAACATTTCTGCGGAAGATTTGCAAAATGTTCTTGCCGGTACCGCTTCAACAGAATCAATGCAAACAGAATCTATCATCGTACCTTCATATACGGCAGTGCGCGTTGGCGTGCTCGGCGGGAAGGCAAAGCAGCTTTGCGAGTATCATCCGGTTAAGAGCATAAAGGTTGCGCCGTATATTTTTGACATTGAAGCGGGCAACTGTTCTTTTTCCGAGCATAACCTGAGCGGATTGATTGAACTGGATTCCGATGAAATACAAAAGCATCCCGAATATTTTTGCGATGCAGGTCTGATCCGCTGGGATTTAAAGTACGAAACCGTTTGCGCTTTCGTTTCGGGATTTACCGGAAAAGAAATGTCATGGTATGCCACGGGCGCGTATACGGTTTTTGCCGGTTCAATTTCCATCGACGGCAAAGATTATACCGTGCTGCCAAAAAGCTCGTTCGGCTATCTTGACCGGAACTGGGGGCGCACACTTCCGTCCGATTGGTTTCACCTTTCCGCTTCTCATTTAACGAGTCTTATAACGGGGCAACTGCTTCAAAATTCCTGCTTTGCGGCGCAGGGAGTGTATGACGGGCGGCTTTCGCTTGTTATGCGGCTTGGGGGAACGGAAATTTTATTTTCCGCCGAAGCGCCGAAGCGGACGTATTCTGCAACTTGGAATTGCGTGCAGATGCCCGAAGATCAAGAAGGCGAAAAGCTGCACTGGTCGGCCACATTCAACAGCCATCAATTTGTCATTGATATTGACGTGTTCTGTCCGGCGCATCTTCTTTTTGTGCGGAATATTGAATATCCGGAAGGCGGCCGCAAGCTCATGAAGTTGATTGCAGGCGGGGACGGCACAGGCGAAATTCGACTTTACAAATGTTTACGCAAAGACCTTGAGCTTATTGAACATGCGCGGATCGGAAATGCTCTGTGCGAATTCGGGCAGCCGGACGATTCGGGAGCGTAAATGCAGCGGACAGAGCGGCGTGCAGCTTACTCCCGCTTGCCGGAACGGTTGCTTTACGGGCGCTCGGAACGCAGGCGTACCGTCCACGAGAATCAATTGTAGAATCTCACTCTTATTTATTGTTCGCCTATCAAACTTTGTTTCGGTCATGTTATAGCTTTTGAAGCTGCAAATAGACCTATTCGATAACTGCGTTTTCGAATAGGGAGACGAGTTCTAAATCGCATAAATAGCACGATTTAGAACATCTCATTTTAAAGAAGCCAGTTCTGAAACTGAAGTTCCTGAACTGGTTTAATATAATGAGGTCAGACTATTTTCTGTCATGGCGTCATTTCCTTTGTTTTGTTGGGGTAAATAAAATTCTAGAGGCTTACGCCTTTTTTGTAAATTTTTCCAAAACTCGGCATTCGACCTAAAAGTTTGCCGAAAGGCAAAACGAGGCGCGAACGAGCGGGCGGAAAAACTTTATCTGCCGGATGGAATTTTGCCGCCCGCCAGCTTGCCGTTTTGTTTGCCAACAAAAACGGCAAGGTTTCCGGCACGGCTCGTCTCTTCGATTCAGTTATTCCGTCCACAGCATACAACCCGCTGCGCGTTTTCCGCCAAGGAAAACGGTTGCGGACGGGAGGCAACGTTACATCCTCACGATTCAGTCATTCCGTCCGCCCGTCCCTATACGCAATACGCAAGCCGATAAGATACCTGCAATCGCCAATTGAGGCAAAGCTCCGCTTCGTACGAGCAGTCCAATCCGCAACCTCCAAAAAGCCGCCGCCGCGTATAACGCGGTTCCCGGAATCTGAGGACACGCCTACAGGGTCGCTTTGACCGCTAGCGATGCTAAAACTGTACCAATCCCAGCACCATTCCCACACATTCCCGCTCATGTCATATAAACCATAGCCGTTCGGCAATTTTGTTTTTACTTCATGCGTCTTCTTACCGCTGTTCTCCTTATACCACGCATACTTTTTAAGGCGGTCTTCACTGTCCGTTCCTGCCCATCGAAAGTTTGCGCCGCCCATTGCTGCGTATTCCCATTCCGCTTCCGTCGGCAGCCGGAATCCTTTTTTGCTGAAATCGGCGGTAACGTTTTTTTTCCGTACTGTGTATACGCAGTGTTCTTCTCCCATAATTTGCGCCGTAAGCTCATTGCAAAAAGCAATGCAATCAAGCCAAGTTACCTCTTCTACAGGATTCTTCTTTGAATCTTTACGCCAACTCGGATTCTTCCCCATCACTGCAAGCCACAATTCCTGCGTTACTTCCGTTTCTCCTATGGAATAGGCGGAAAGATTCACGGTGTGCTCCTTGTTATTGTCTTGTTCGTTATCTCCTAAAACCGCGCCGCGCACGGCTGCGATCGGCTTCATCGTAAAGCTGACGCCGTTTACGCGGAAGGTTTTATCGCCGCCGCTTGCCGTTTCCGCCGCCGCGCTTTGCGTTGCAGACGGCGGAGCGGCGGGCTGGACGGCAAGGCGTTCGTCCCGCCCCGCAAGATAGATGGACTTTCTGATGTTCCGGTATTCGTCCGGATTTTGTTTACCGGATGTCTTTGCCAGCACCTCATTGCGGATGTCGATCAGAATGTCGGAGAAGGTTTTATTTTTTTCGGTTATGCGCTTGGTCAAAATGGGCGTAAAAATGCCGTCTTGCGCGGTGTCCCCTGCGCTGGCGGAATACGCGATGATGGTGCTCTTCGGCTTTACTTTGACGGCGGCAAGTCCGCGCGTGTCCGCTCCGCGATGGCGGCTGACTGCAAAGGGATTATTTCGGCACGAATCGAGTACGACGACGTTCGCCTCCCCCGCCATGCTCGCCATCAAGTCATCGACGTTGACGCAGTTATAGGCAACATCGTCTTCATCCACAAGCGTTGCCTGTAAGGGGATGAGGTAATTTGCGCCGTTCACCTGCACCGCATGCCCGCCGTAATGGAAAAACGCAATGCCGCCTGCGTTTTTCGTTTTTTCCTTAAACGACTTTAATGCGCTCCGCATCCGGTCCCGATCGGCATCCTGCACAAACGTAACGTCAAACCCGATGCTTTCAAGCGCGGACTGTAATGCGCGCGCTTCCGGTATAGGCTCTGCCAACGCACCCATGTCCCGCCCGTAGGCTCCGTTTGCAATAAGGAGCGCGTTTTTCACGTCCTGCGGGAATGCGGCAAGTGCAAAAAATGCAAGCGCGCAGCCGGCAATTGTTTTTTTCAAAGACTTCATTTTATTCCTCCGTATATATGAGACTTGTTCCAAAAGGGAAGTTTCCGCACCGCTCTCTTACAGTTGCAGCAAATCAAGCAGCGAAAAAGACATGCCGATGTTGAGTGCGGCATCAAAAGTTGTGCCGTATGGCGCGTCAGGCGAAGGGAAGCCGGGATAAATCACTTTGAGTTCCGTATAAGCCGAACAATAATTGTTGATTCTGCATTCGGCATATAACGGCAGCCCGATGGAAAATCCGACTTCCGAACCGGCTACGCTTGCCCCTACATCAAGACCGGAGCCGCATACAAAGCGTTTATAGATAAATCCGTACCGGCCGACCATAAAGCTATGCTTTTGCCGGAGAACGCCGTCCGCAACAGACAGCGAATATTCATATCCGACCGTTTTCACGTGGACGTGTTCCAGATAGCAGTTAAACAGCGTAATGCCGAGCGTAAAACCGCTGCACACGGGAGTAAAACTCAATTCGTATGCGCCGTGCAGTTCCAGCATCCCGACCGCATCATCGCAATCCCAAAACGAATGCGGCTCTTTGCGCATGGCGGCGGCGCGTTCGGTAATGTCCTGCGTTTTTTTGAGCATATTAAGCAGACGGATATTTTCCTCGCGGACGGCTTTAATCTCATCGGGAACAAGATCGGGGATTTTCAATGCATAGAGGAATGTTTTGTCGCCGGCGGCAACCGACACGTCTTTTTTAATCGATGCTGCGTCAAAATTGGCTTCAAGGGTATATGCGCCGTCTTCAAGCCCCGCAATGGTAAGCGGCGAACCTTCGGCAATATTGCCCTTATTTTCATTGTTGAGGTAGACGACGCCCGAAAGTTCGCTGTTTACTTCGATAACAGCTTTTTCTGTTGCCTGCGGAAGCGCTGCAAGGGCGGGAGTTTCTTCAAGCTGCTTGAGTATTTCCGCTGCATCTTTGGAGCCTTCCTGCGCGGCGATTTTATACCATTCCTTTGCCCGCTCTCGTTTTCCGTCCCGCTCGTACTCCTTTGCCGTCCGGAGCGCAGAACGCCCTTGGTCATGCTCTTTGGGGCCGGTCAGCGCAAAATCAGCCCCGCCGAGGTGCGCTTGCGGGTGCTGCTCGTGGCCGAACCCGTCCGCATCCGGCGAATCCGCTGCAAGAACGGGGACTTTTTCTTCAAGATACTTTGCAAGCTCGCCGACTGAGACGACGCTGTCCTTATTCGCGTCCGCCGCTCCTTTTAGCGCATCTAAGCAGCACGCGGTAAAAACGCCGTGGGATTTATACTCCTTTCCTTCAATCGCCTCTTCCGCATTGGTTGTCGCGGTAATAACCGAAAAACCGCGCCCAAGCCGCGCCATCGCCTTTTGCGTAGAAAGACGCCCTGCGCGGTCGGCAGCGGCGCTGTTAGGGTTGGATCGGAGTTCTTCCGGCAGACCGGTAATAAACGCGCCTGAATGGCACGTATCCATGATGATAAGCAGTTCGTGCGCCTTGACATTCTCCAAATGCGTGCGCCATTCCTTGCCGGAAATGCACTGCGTTACGTCGGCTTCCTGCCCTTCCGGAGCCGGCTTATAATCCGACGGCACAAAATAGTATTCCTTTCCGTCTGCGTCCGTAACTCCGTGTCCCGCCAAAAACAGAACGAACACATCGTCTTCTTTTACGTCCGCAATGTTGTCGTCAAACAGCTCGGAAATGTGCGGCTTGGTAACCGCGGTGTCCCGCAGTTTGATGTCTTCCGTCCGCACCTCCGAATAAAGGCCGCCGGGATAGGTTTTAAAGGTATGCATAAGGCTGTCGGCATCGCGCACCGTCGTGGCAAGATTTTTTTCTTTCGGCAAATTTGGAAATTCATTGCAGGCTATCGTACACAGCCACAGACGCGGCGGCACGCCGTTTTTACTCCCTTCCGATTTAAAGTCAGCTTTTGCCGCGTCCGCACGGCTTTCTTTCCGATTATTTTTGTCGAATGCAGTCGCGTATATTTTATGATTGCCTGCCGGCAGTTTCTTTTCAAAAGTAAATAATTTTGTTTCGCCTTTCTTCGAGTCGGACTGTTCGCTTAAAGAATACGTCCGTCCGCTGATTTTCACGTTTACTCGCCCGATGCCGGCGCCTTCATCCGTTACGGCAACGGTTATGAGAGCTTTTTGCTTGTCGTTCTTGTCTTTTTTTACGTCAACTTTAACCGACGGCACTAAGGTTTTCATCAATTCCGCAATGTTTCCGCCAAGCGGCGCGCCGTCTTCTATTTTTTTCGATACGAGTACCGGATCATAGAAACTGTTCCAGATTTGATCGGGAAGATACTCCGCTCCGCTAACTTTCATCTTGAGCGAGGAAAAGGCTCCGTCGCTGCCGGTAAAATACCCCTCCGGCGTAAACGAAATCCACTGCCCGTTGTGGTCTTCCGCCATGGTCGCAAGCAGCGTGAATTTTACGGCATCCCACAAGCGGATAGATGCGTCATTGTAACCGGCGGCAAGCCGTTTTCCGTCGGGGCTCCACTCAACATAGCGCGGCGATTGCCCTGAGGCGGAAAGCTTTGCGGCGATTGTGCCGTCCGCCGTATGACATATCGTTATCGGGCCGCCCGCCGGGCATACGGCGAGGAATTTTCCGTCGGGGCTGAACTTCACGTCCCATATTTTTCCGCTAAAGCTGGCGAGCGTTGCCGTTCTGCCTTTTTTTGCAATGCTCCAGAGCATGACCGTTTTATCGCTTGAACCGCTTGCAAGCATATCCGCATTTTTCGGATTAAAATCGACTGCAAAAACCATGTCTTTGTGTTCGGCAAAATCGAGCAGAGGCGCGGTATCTCCTTGCAGCCGATAGATTTTTACCGTGTTATCCCATGACGCGCTTGCGCAAAAATCTCCGTTGACCGCTATTTTTGCAATCAATTTTTTATGCCCTGTCAATTCTTTTACGCGCTTGCGAGATGCGATATTCCAAACTTTTATCGTCCGGTCTTTTGATGCGCTGATGATATGTTCGCCGGTCTTATCAAACGCAACGGAAGATACGGTCTCCTTATGCCCCGTCAAAGGCGGCAAGACCAATTTATGAGTATGAATATCCCAGAGCCGAACCGTTTTATCCTCTGAACCTGACGCCAGAATATGCGGCTTTGTAGGATGAAACGCAACCGACCAAATAATTCCGGTATGCCCTTCCAACACTGCGAGGCGTTTCCCCGTATGCGCATCCCAAATGATAATGCGGTTCTGCGGTTTGTTTCCGACAGATAACTTTCTACTAGGATTAACCACTCCGGCAATATACTTTGAGTCCGCGCTGTACGCCAACGAATACACGTCCGAACGCAGCGCCTTTGCTCCAGCAAGCTCAACGGCTTTAAATCCCCGCGTTTGCGGCTCACTGTCCTGCGGGAACGCGCCCATCGCCGCGCATATAAATACAAGCAAAATAAAAAATATTCGTTTTTTGGGTGTAACCATTTCCGATAGTCCTCTTAAAAATTTGTGTTTAGAAAACCCCGGTATGGGGCGTTGCGGGGTGTCCCCGCAGAGAGGGAACACCGTGCGCAGAGCTAGTGTTTTTTACTCCAGTAAAAATCTTTATATGTATTTTTTAAGTACTGAGCATTGGTTGCAGGATTGGTAACATTTACAGCTGTCCATGTAGAAGAGGAAGTCTGTTGAACATACCAGGAGTTTGTATCGGCAAAAGTTACGCGAGTCAGACTATAGCATCCTTTAAAGACATTATTCGCAATGGATTTTAAGGCGAGAGGAAATATAATTTCTTTCAACTTTGAGCAATATTCAAAAGCGCCAAAGCCGATGCTTACAAGTTGAGCGTTACTATCGCAAATGAATCCTGGAATGCCGCAGTGACTAAAGGCTTGATTGCCAATAACTTTTATCGTGGGAGGAAAGGAAAATTTTTCAAGCGATGTACAATTGTAAAATGTCCGCGCTTTTATCTCTGTTATTGCCGTTTCACCTGCATTAAGAGACGCTAAATCCTTACAGTCCTCAAAGGCGCTTTCTCCAATACTTTTTACGCTTGCAGGCAGCGTAATTTCTTTAAGTGAAAAACATCCCTTAAATGCTTCTTTTTCTATAGTTACTACTTTGTCCGGGATAGCAATATTCTCTAATCTTTTGCAATTCCCAAATGCGCTTTCTCCAATAGAAACAAGAGACGAAGGCAATAAACATTGTTTAAGAACACTATAACCAACATCATAATAGGCAAAAGTCCGCGCTTTTATCTCTGTTATTGCCGTTTCACCTGCATTAAAAGACGCTAAAGCCTTACAGTTTTCAAAAGCGCTTTCTCCAATCTCTTTTACGCTTGCAGGCAGCGTAATTTCTTTTAGAGAAGAACAGTGCATAAATGCTTTGTTACCGATTGTTGTTACTCCGTCGGGAATGGAAATAGTTTCTATGCTGCTGCACCTGTAAAACGCATTATTCCCTATAGTTCTGACAGTTGAGGGAATCACGATTGATACTATGTCTTTGTATTTACTACTGTATTCCTGTCCTTCAATTTTTACGACATTGAGACCGTAAATT
>CAUTOX010000034.1:0-18132 GCA_963539665.1 uncultured Treponema sp. | reverse complement strand
TCGTGCTGTAGCCCCAGTAATTTGCAAGCTTTTCGCCCGTCCGCTGATTAATGTTACCGTTTTCATCTTCGTCAAACTCGAAGACCGGCAAAAACTCAATCGCCGTAATGCCAAGCTCTTTTAGATACGGAATCTTTTCGATAAATCCCTTGTACGTGCCGGGGGCGGAAACCTGAGACGTTTCGGACGCAGTAAAGCCCCGCAAATGCGCCTCATACAAAATCGTCCGGTTCAGCGGCAGATGCAGCGGCCGGTCGCCTTGCCAGTCGAACGCAGTGTCATCAACGACAACGCATTTCGGAAAATCGGACAAATCCGAAAGTTTTCCGTTTTCGATACCGGCAAGCCCCCGCGTACGCTGCAAGTTATACGAGCGGAATACGGAGCCGCGCGTAAACGCCTTTGCGTACGGATCGAGCAAGTATTTATTCACATTGAAGCGGTCGCCGCGCGGCGGATTGTACTCGCCGTCAACGCGGTACAAATACAGCGCCCCCGCCCCGATTCCCTTCACAAACACGTGCCAAACATCGCCCGTTTTGTTTTTGACCGGATCAAGTTCAATCGTCGCATACGGCTGCGCATCTTCTGCCGCTTCAAACAAGTCAAGGAACACCCGAACCGCGCCCCGACTGAAAACCGCAAAATTAACCCCATCCGCCGTCGGAAGCGCCCCAAACGCATTCGGCTTACCGTCAAGAAACTGCAAAGACATCATGCCGCCATGCTATCATAAAAACGTATACCGTTTCAATTTGAGCGCAGAGGGATTTGCGGAAGTTTCGTGGGGCAAGAAGAAGGTAAAACGCAGAGGCCGCAAGCGGAGCGTTTGCCGGCTGGAGGCTGGAGAGACGGACAGCAGGCTTGGTAAGGCTCTCCTGCCCGCCCCACATTGCCCCTGCATTGAAAATCATCGTTTTTGTTTTTTTGATTTTGCCGGTTTATTTTGTATATCGGCATTTCCTTTCGGCGGTATATGCTGGTTTATCCATTCAAGAATATCTTTAGCAAGGGGAGTCTCTCCAAGCATCCCTACTTTTTCTATGAATGTCCGGTTCTCCCCATCTGTATCTTTGTAGGCATACCAGCTGCGCTTAAATCGGGAATTTTCCATAAACAACTTCAACGCATCCATATAATTGTTATCTAAAAGAATAAATTGCACCGGTCTGCCATCAATTTTATCGACGCTGTAAAATTTATCTTCTCTTGTAGCCTCCGCATTATCATCAAACCTGCCGTTTTTACTGCTTGCTTTATATAATAAAAGGACAAAAGCTTCGCCGTGTTTGAGCGCTTCTTTGTACACCTGCCCCGCATAATTCGGATTTGCGTATTGAGACTCGTAATACACAAGGATTCGCTTTAAGAGTTCCGCATTATTCCGTAACTCATGCGTCCGCAAAAACTGAACGACGGGATTGTGCGTAGGCTCAACAGGATTCTTAGACAAATCCGGAGCAAGCGTATGACGGGAATCCATAAGTTTTTCCGCTACTGAGCCAGAAGGATTCTGATTGTAGTCCAACAATTTTTCTATGATTTGCGGCTTGTTATTTATAATTGCGCATATCAAATAATCCCCATACCCAGTACTGACTTGCTTAAGCGTATTCATATCAAGCGATTGAAAAATCACCGTAAATAAATCCTTATTTCCGTTTTCTATGCTCATCTGCAAGGCAGATTTTTTCGTATTGGTATACGAATCAAAATACGATTCCTGCAGCAAATACGGATTTCCTTTTAGCATTTGTTTTACTTCAGTAATCTCGCTGCCGCTTATGTTTTCTTTTCCGAATAAGGCAAAAAAAACACGAACTTTTTCCGTATATTGCTCATTTTCCAAATCATCGGGATTTATAACTTTTTTTCCGGTCTCGCCTGTAAACTTATTGTACACATCCCAATACTCACCATCCGGAGCATATTTTTCAAGTTCTTTTTTTAATGCGGCGTCCATCCTTGTGTATTTATAGCGGCGTTCGGCATTATCGTCGGCATTTTCTTTTCCGCCGTTTTTCGCCTGTTTTGCCTCTTGAGCTTTTCGTTCTTCTTCGTACCGTTTTAATTTTCCTTTCATCACTTCAAGATAAGTACGGAAATTCCCGCGACCGCCATAAAATGCCAATACGGACAATGTTTTTTCGCTACCGCCGTATGTATCTTTTACCAAAATATCCGCGCCGTTTTCAATCAAAATTTTTGTCATGTCAGCGTTTTGCAATTTTACGGCAAGCAGTAGCGGCGTTTCCGAAGATTTATTTTTCTTTTCCAGCAATTCCATAAATAACGACTTTTTGTCCCGGCTGTCTTTCGAATCGGCTTTGCCTTCCGCATTTTTTAATGTGCGTATAAAAAATTCCAAATATTCCTCGCAGCCGGAACGTACCGCTTTGTGCAAGACGTTTTCGTTAAAATCATCTTGTTTTGTGAGCAATTCATTCTTTTTTGTGAATTTTTTTTCGTTTTCCAAAAGGAGCGCAATACATTCCAATGTTTTTTGCGCCTGCATAGAATTCGACATCAGCAGGCAAAATAAGGCATTATACTTTTCCTTGCTTTCCGCCCCATAATTGAGAAATGCTTTTTTTGATTTCTTCTTTTTACCGCTGCGGTTTTCCGCGTCGTATTTGAGCATATATTCAATAACATCGGCGCTACCTTTCCAGCACGCCCACATAAATGCCGATTGATCCAGTCTATCCGCAGAGTTGATATCCGCTTTCCCCTTTTCCAAGGCATGTTTTACGCCATTTAAATCTCCGGCTTTTGCCGCATTGAACAATTCAATATTCGCCGCTTTCGGGTTGCTGTATCTTTCGATATTGCAATCGAATAAGCCTTTAGAAAGCGGTACCGTCCGGCAAGATGCAAACACAATTCCTACGGCAAAGAAAAGAAGCAACTTATTCTTCAATTTCGCCCTCCAATATAGTTGCTATTTCGTCATTACCGCTTTTGCGGGCATAATACAGCGCGGAATTGCCTCTGTCGTCTTTTGCGTACACATCAACGCTCCCCTCTGTCAAAAGCAACCGCACCAATGCAAGCGAACCTTTTTGCGCCGCAATATGCAGCGCCGTTGTTCCGTATAAATCTTTGCCGGAAACTTGACAGCCGCTTTGCAAAAGCGACTTACAAGCTGGAATGTTGCCCGTAGAACAGGCGTATAAAAAGGCATTCATGTCATAGTTATCAGTAATGTTTAGATTGATTCCTGCCCTGAGCAAGATGCCTAAGATGGAAGCATTGTTATTTTCGACCGCATAAAAAAGCGCAGTCCGCCCACGTTTATCCTTTTGATTGATATTAACGCCGTGCTTGATAAGGAGATTCAACAGGGTATCGTTGCTGTAGCGGACAGCCGTCATCAATGCGGATGCGCCCAATTCGTTTTGAGTATTGGGATTCGCTCCCGCTTCAAGCAATATTTTTACAATAGCGACGTTTTGCGCCGATACGGCATAATTTAAAATACTTTCTCCATTCGGCAGCAAACTGTTCGGATTTACTTTCTTTTCCAAATACAATTTGACTTTGGCAGTATCTTGAGCGCGAATCGCTTCCAATAAAGCGTATTCGTTTTGCTTTTTAATGCGTTCCGCTTTAAATTTCTCAAGCAGTGCGACTATTTCTTTATAATTCCGCGCTTTTGCAATTCCTAGCGCGTCTTGCCCATATTCATCTTTGCCTTCCGGCTCTGCATTGTGCTCCAAAAGTAGCTTTACGATTTCTATTTTTTCACTGTATGAATTAAATCTACTCTCTATACACCAAAACACAGCGTTTCCGTATTCGCGGGAATCAAGCCAGCTGGTGCTCGGTAATGTTGACGCTTTGTTTTGCAGCAAAAAATCAACGGTACTTGTCCTTCCTCTGTAGCTTGCCTCCGACAAAGCAGTCCAGCCTTTGTCGTCCTGGGCGTTAATGTCTGCCCCTTGTTTTATGAGCATAGTAACAATCGGGAGATAACCGGCATTCGCAGCCCACACCAAAGCCGTCTGATGGTCGGAACCGTCACGAGTTTCCACATGTGCTCCTTCATCCAAGAGCTCTAGTGCGCGGTTTAAGTTACCTTTCCTACAGGCATCCATAAATTGTTCGTCTACTGAAAGCGCAAAAAGAGGCGCAATCAGACATAAAACTGCCGCTATTCTGCAAATATTTTTCATTCATTCCTCCTATACTTATTAAACCTGTTCCACAATGAAATTATCAAACAGGTCTATTCTTCCCGCTCGATAAAAAGTTCTACACGGCGGTTTTTCCAACTGTCCTTTGCATTCGGTTTGACCAGAAAACGCTCTCCGCCGTTACCATGTATCCGTATCCGGTTTTCGGGAATGCCGTAGAGCATAAACACCCGCTTTATGATGTCCGCTCTGTTTTTCGACAGCGCAATCAATTCCGCTTTTTCGCTATTCATCAGCCGTTGGTTCGGATAGGTCGTATAATTTGCGTGTCCTTCGATTATCACAAAGTCATTTTGCCCGAGTTGTTTTAAAACCGCCTCCGTAGATTTCCGAATACTTGCTGCATTTTCCTTGAAATATTGATTGAGCGAAAAAACTTCCGAATCATTTGCGTCAAAATAGATGGGCGCAACTACCACTTTTTTTCTGGAATCAGATTCGGCAATGCAGATTAAGCCGGAACTGACACTCGCCAAAAAATTTTGCGGTTCATCAGCTCCATCATTTGTTTCTAGAACGAATGTATATTCTTCTCCGGTCGAAAGTGCAAATTTTCCAGCCTCGTCATAGCCGTCCCATGTCATATTTTTTACGTCATCAACGCTCGCTTTATACAGTTTGCGGTCCTTATGCAAAACTGTTAACACGGCGTCTTGAACAGTATTTTTGTAATTTACTAAGCGCAATGTGAATGTATCGTCGGAAAAAGTACCGGATAAATGCGGGCCTTTGGAATCCTCTTTATCGTTCGTAGTATATAGTGCTCCGCTTTGTCCGGAAGAAACAAAAAACTTTGCGATTTGCTCTATTTCTTTTCCCTCATCGTCTCTGCAAGAAAGAAAAACGGAGTATCGTCCCTCTGGAACTTGCTGATGCGTTGTCTGCGATACGCCGTTCCATTCAAAACGCTTGCAAAAACCGTCTTCGTCCGCATTGAACGTATCGGAAAAATGTTCGACTCCGTTTTCATCGCAAATGCTTGTCCGCCAAAACCGCGATTGAATGCCAAAGCCTATATAATAGAAGGGTTTTACCTCATTATTCTTTCCGAATGTCAGTCCCTCATTGGAAAAAATCGAAAAATTAAACGGATGCTCGGCAAGTATAAAGGGTGCAGAGGCGGTTGCTTCGTTTCCAGCGGAGTCCCGTGCGGTAACGCTTATCTCATGCCGGCCGAGCGGTAAATTGCGGTAAGCGGTATAGGGAATGAAAATATACGGCGGGAATGATTGTTCTTCGCCGTAGGCAAATTCCTTTTGATAGAGCGGAGCGTCTCTATCGCCGTTTAATAAAACGCGCCATACATTCGCTTTTGCCGCACTTTTAAGTGAAAAAGAAAAATCTTCTTTTTTATTTTTATACAGAGTCCATTTTGATACGGTGCAGTCCTCGTTTTTAATATCCGGCGGCCGTGTATCGAGGTTGATAAAATAAACGTAGTCGTTTTTTAGATTGACATTACGCTTATTTGCTTCAATAAGGTGCAGCTCGTATCTGCCATCGGGGAGAACAGGAGTTTTACGCTGCGTATTCTTGTCGTCGATGTTATTCTGCTTAAAATTCCACTGCACTTCAACACGGCTCGGACGCAGATAGTCTTCCAACGAAGAAAAAAAACGCTCCCATGTTGTCCATACCTGCGCTTCCGGTTCGCATACCGTATTGTGGAAATCATTTAAGATGTAGCAGGAATACTCGTATTTATGAATATCCGCATTCCTGCCGACGGCAATAACGGGCGCATAAAATTCATTTGGATTTATAAAATACTCCGTTTGTTCCGCCGACAGACAAACAAAGAGCGCCGGCAGAACAAATAAGAAAATAGAGAATTTTTTATTCATAGTCTTTTGCCATTGAACGCAATTCCATGCGCTTTGAGCTGCGCAAAAGGTCAATCGGTTTTACGCCGTTATCGTTCGGCGCATATACGTCGACATCATGCTCTAAAAGATAGCGCGTTGAAGCAAGGTCTTCATTTTTTATTGCAATGTGTAAAAGTGTATTGCCGACAGAATCTTTTCCGGTAAGTGAGGCGTTTTTTGAATGCAGGAATTTTAAGAGAGCTGCATTGCGGCGGAAAACGGCAATCATGACGGCATTTAAGCCGGAAACATCCGTTTGATTGATATTGGCACCCGCATTCAACAAATCGGTAATGATAGCGATATTGCCTTTGTCTACCGCATACAAAAACGGCAGCTGACCGGATTTATTCCGGTAGTTGCAATTAATGTTATATGAAAGTAAAAGATTGATAATGCCGCTGTTGCTGTCTTTGAGCGCATAAAACAAAGCGTTATTGCCGCGCATATCGGACATATTCACATTTTGTCCGTTTTTGAGCATTTTATTGACTGCTGCATAATCCTGATTTTTTACATTTTTTAAGAATTCGGAATCAGCTGGCCCTAAAACAACGTCGTATGAATATCCGACTTGACTTACGCTAACCGTTTCCGACTGGACTGACGGCTCTTGTTTTGCAGCGGGGTTTTCCTTTTTTTCTGTAAAGCCGAAAAGCTCACGAATAATTTTTGTGCGTGCATTTTTTGCATAATCGGCAGGAGTATTCCCGTTATGATCGCGCAGCGTTTTATCCGACCCGGCCGCAAGTAATTTTTTTACAATATCCACATTTTCCAAAAGGACGGCTTTATGCAGCAGTGTTTTTCCGTCTGCTGTAGTTCTGTTGATTATCCGGCGAATGCGGGTGGGAGCCGTATCGTCAATATATTCTGCAAACGTAAGCGAATCGCTGTTGTCCACGCACAATTTAAGCATCTCGAATAAAGCATTGTCCTGTTCTTCCGCCGTCAGCGTCTTATCCACAGGCATCGCTTTTTTTGTTGTTGCACAAGACGCAAAAATTACAGCCGCCGCTGCAAAAAATACATATCGTTTCATATCATTTCTCCTAAGTTTGTGCGGAATTGAATGATTCCGCTTTTATGTTTTCTCACTGAACTCAAATCAGCGGTATACCTGGCGCCACATTTCTTTTATTCTTTCCAGCTTTTCACGGGCAGCAGTATTCTTGTACTTTAAAATATACCATTCGATATCATGGCCTTCTCTATCTTTTAGCCGAAGCAACATATCCGGCTCGGCGGCAGACATAATAAAACCAATAATGCGGTCATCACAATTTATTCTAAAGGCTTGGAACAAAACAGGGGTGCCGTCAGGCAATTTTTCATACACATCTATTGCACCGCTTTCAAGCAGTGTTCCCACCATTCCAAGGTTATTGCTTTCCACCGCCAGACTAAAAACAGTCTGACCTTCAGCATTGCGTCTATTAAAATCAATTTCCGATGGAAAAAAACTCAGAAGCTGTGTAAGGATTTTTGCATCGCCGCTCTTAACGGCATACATTAAAGCATTATTTCCCATATGATCGACCGCATTTATGTTGAGGAAAGGTGAGTTAAGCAAAATTTTAATAATGCCTTGATTTTTATTTTCTATAGCATACATCAATGCATTCTTACCTGAGTTGTCTTGCTCGTTCGGATGTGCCATGCCTCTTGCCAGCAGTTCTTGAACAATTCTCTCATCGCTACAGGATGCCGCTGCAATCATTAATGCCGTTTGACCGTAAGAGTTTTTGCGCGAGGCGTTTGAACCGGCTTCCAGCAGCATTTTAATGCCTGCATACCAGCCCTCTTGACACGCCAGCATCAACGGAGTCATGTCGTTCGCTTCCCTGTAATAATTCGGATTTGCGCCCAGTTCAAGGGCGGATTGTAAACTCTCTATACTTTGTTCTTGGACAGCTTTCATTAATCGCTCATCCATTCCGCCGGCAAAAAGTGCCGACGCAAAAAGCAGTACAAATGCCGCCGAAGTAATTTTCTTTATCATTCATATCTCCTGTTTTATAAAGTGCCATTGCCCTCACCGCTGCCTAAGCCATGTCTATGTGTATACGATAGAGGGCTGTGATGTAGAAAGAAAATTTAATTTGCCCCCGTATCGGATGCCCACTCCCTTTTTATTTGTTCCAATTTGCGCTTTGCATAATCGTTTTTGTATCTTTTTATGTACCATTCCAAATTACGCTTCTGAAAATCTCTCGTTGTAAGTAAAACATCAGGATCTGCATCATCCATTAAATAACCGATAACTGTATCAGAAGCATTCTTTTGGATAGCCCAAAATACGAGCGGCTGGTCGTTATTTACTTTTAGGTTATGATCCATATCGGTATTTTCCGTAAGCAAAATTTTTAAAATATTAGCGTTCTTATTCAAAACCGCCAGCATAAATACATTATTGCCGTCTACATTCGTCGCATTCCAGTTTACTCCAGTCTGCTTTACCAAGCGTTTTACGGTCAATTCATTTCCCTGCATTACCGCCCACATGATCGCTGAGTTGCCTTTGTTATCCGTTGCATTGAGATTTGCCCCGTCATTGATTAGATACAGCAAAGTATTGTCACTTTTATTTTCTACAGCGTACATCAACACTGTTTTTCCGTTCTTGTCTGCATTGTCTTTGTTTGCACCTGCCGATATCAAATATCTCGTAATATCTTCATTTGTGCAGTCACGCGCTGCAAACATTAACGCAGTCTGCCCAAAATCATTTTTATAA
Organism: uncultured Treponema sp.; assembly: GCA_963539665.1. Lineage (GTDB taxonomy): Bacteria > Spirochaetota > Spirochaetia > Treponematales > Treponemataceae > Treponema_D. The sequence goes on along the minus strand of CAUTOX010000034.1, from coordinate 9,334 downwards.
GAGGTATTGGTGCCCGCTTCTACAAGCATTTTTACTGCGGGAAACCATTGATTACTGCAGGCAAGCATCAATGCAGTCTTTTCATTTGGATCCTTAGCGTTAATATTTGCTCCGTTTTCAAGCGCCGTTTGCAATTCCGATAAATTTTGAGTTCGTATGGCAGCAATCAACCGTTCGTCTCTCGAATCCGCCCACAATGCAGAAGTAGCAAGAATACCCAAAAGACCAGCAACAAAAGCAATCTTTTTCATAAAATACCTCCTAATATGGTGTATGAAAAATAGAATTCGGCATAAAGCCTATAAAATATAAAAAAGCCGGATACGTCCGTGCGTGAATATTCATATTGCACAAATCGCTTCCAGCTTGTTTTATGAGAAAAGAAATAAAAATGTTCGTAAGTATGACGATTATTTTTGATATATATGTTTGATATATATATATATATATATATATGAGAGGAGGGTATGCGTAGACGATGCAAAAGCAATTAATACAGTGTTAGTCACGTATACCCCCTTAAAAAATATGCTATGATTGTATACACAGAACTTACAAGCCGTCAAGAAAAATTTTATTTAAATGTAATAAACGTACTCGACAACGATGTTTATCGGACATATTAAATCTTTTCGTTTGTTGCAATTTCCATTGACCCAAAAACACTGGAGGCTGCATCCGCACGGTGCCGCCATGCTATGGTTAATTGCTTTTTAAAACCTTGTCAAGATATTGAGATACAGAGCCGTATAAATGCACACAACTTGCAACATGTCGCTTCAAGCGCTCCTCGTGCGCTCAATCAGATTATATTCGAGCGAATACGACGGTAGAAAAATTAATGAACCTGTTCGGAAACTTTAGTTTCAGAACAGGTTACCTTAAAATGCGATATTCTAAATCGCGCAAATAGCACCATTTAGAACTCGTTGACCTGTTCGATAACGGAGTTATCGAACAGGTAGAATGTGTGCAAGTATTTTTTTATAATTTTATACAAAATATGTTTTCTGTAGAATGCAGCATTATCCATAATGAGTACACTGCTCGATGGGAATTCTTTTAAAATATGTTTAAATTCTTCTAAGGAGCTATTTAAAGCCCTCTATATACCTAGGTCGAATGTCGAGTTTCTAAAATAGCAGTACAATAGAGCTGTACTTTCGGCAAGAACTTCGTTCGCTTAGCTGTAGTCGAGCTTTTATACTCGAAACGGTACGCCGTCAGAACCATGACTACGCACAAATAGCACCTATTTCAAAACTTTACATTCTATTGGTGCAGGGAAAGTTAGAAAATTTCACGTTTTTCCAAAACCCGAAATTGAACCTATTAACTATAGTTTCTGAAAAATGTTTTCCATGCACATGGCGGATTAAACTTGAGGATTTGGAGTTCTATGCTACAATTACAAATAAGAGAAATAAAATGAAAGTTTGTTTATTTGCAGTCAGAAGAAATAGCAATCAGGCAAAGCGCATAGCGGATATTTTAGAACAACAGCATGTAGAATGCCCTATATTTTATGACTACGGCGCATTATATAATAATTTCAAAGATTTTGAGGTACCTCCGGATATCGCATTGCTTGATTATATGGGATTCAATCACGTTATCATGAATGTGTATTCCTTTCTGCAGGAAGTGGGGTGTCGCATTACTGCCTTACTGTATAACGATCCCTATGAGGAAAATCGCAAGGACTTACTTTCCTATTGGCAAGAAATCTTAACATTTGTATATCCAAGGGATCGGTTTAACTGGCAGTCACACAAAGATTTATTAACGATTATTTCAGGAGTATTTTCAGAAATGGAAGAAAATGGCGGTAGCATTCCTGTGGAAACAGAAAAATATCTCTGTCATATAGGAAAAGAACCCAACGCTGTTAATAGGCTTTTACAAAAAAACATTACAACGCATCTTTCCACAACCTATCTTTTGATTTATGAAAAACTTGTCCTCAACGAAGGCATTGTGGTACCGCTTGAAACATTAAAAAAAGAAATAGAAAGAAATGGAAAATTGCCGTCAAACAGCACAATTATATGCGCCATTTCAAAAATACGAAAAGTACTCCATGACTTCTCATCTGAAAGTATTGAAATTATAAAAAATGGCGATGGATACCGATTGATATTAAAATAAAAGCTACCGCTTACATGTGCAACCGGTAGCTTTTGCTAGAGACTGAACAACAGCCGCTTTCTATTTTAAACAAGCTGCAATGCGTTCGAGCACCTTACGCCGATCAAGCGGTTTTACAATATAATTCTTTGCACCTAAGAGCAAGGATTTCTTTACCAGTTCTTCCTTTCCAAGCGCACTAACCATCACAACACGTGCATTTTTATCGAACGCCATAATTTGCTCTAATGCAGTAAGTCCGTCCATTTTAGGCATGGTTATATCCATTGTAACAAGATCAAGATTTGGTGACAATTCTTTGTATTTATCAACACCATCTTTGCCGTCAACAGCAGTAGCCACCACCTCATAACCTTCACTGGTAAGAATTTGCCCAAGCTGTTTCGCGACGAACATAGAATCGTCGACAATCATAACCCTAAACGCACTCCCGTCTGGTTTCTGGCCTTCAGGCGGCCGTTCATTTATTGTTGGGAAATCCTGTTTTGTCTTCATCTTTTATCTCCTTTTATGCTCGCTCTCGAATAGCAACATTTACTTCGACTTTTCCGCATTCCGTAATAAGTGGAACAATCAATGCCTCTACATTGCCAGAAGCCGCAATTTCCATTTTTTGCCCTACAAAAAGAGCTGGCGGTGTAAGATCGAACTTAAAGTTAAGTTCATGCAACTTAGTTACAGCCTGCGCTGTGATAAGATTCGCCAGTTCACTTATTGTCGCTTTTGCAAGGTCATCAAATTCAGGAAGCTCTTCTCCGTTCATCTTTGAAGCGATATTCAAAGCAGTTTCTAATGTCATATCAAATAAAACGCGCCCTTCAACATCGCCTGCAAGTCCAACGAGAGCTGCAACTCCCATCACAGGCATCGCCGTCGATTTTAAATAAAGAGCGCCTCTTTTCACATCACTTCCTTCAAGAACTTCTTTTAAAATTCTATAAGAAGTTTCTACGAAAGGATTAATATACTCGACTCTCATCAATAACCCCTTTATTGCTTTTTGTATGTCGTTATCATACCAACTGTATGCTCAATAAAATCGAAAGAATCAGGAATACGCTCATTATCACCAATAATAAGAACCCCGTTTCCTTTTATTTTCTCCTCAAAATCCGTAATAATGCTACGCTGTGCCTCTTCTACAAAAAGGGATATAAGATCTCGCGCAAAAATAATATCTGACATTGGAAGCGCATTTGTATGCCGACAGTCGTGATATTCAAACATCACACTATCCTTGATCTGCTTCGAAAAGACTGCATTCCCGGATGCATTCTTAGATAAGAAGGGGGCAAGCCACCCACCCGCTTCACTTTCAGGAACAGTTAACATCGATGCATTTGATACGCTTAACAAATCAATATCTTGCGCGTAAACCTTTATCTTCGCAGCAGGATAGCGTTTTAAGAGGACACATGCAAGACAATATGTTTCAATACCGCTACCACAGCCGGGATTCCATACTACTATTTGCCGAGCTGCATTATCAGGCAAAGCTGCGCGAATGGCATCAGCATACTCGGAAGACCACCATTTATCACTGAATTTTGACCAGAATGGTTTCAAATATTCAGCTGCATCTTTTTCATTTTGAAGCTGATTTTTACCACCTTCATGAGAAGCTGCCCAATCATCAAAACGGCTCTTTACCCATTCCTCATTTACTTTAGAAACAACGAAATTTTTTAAAGTATGCAAGCCTTCCGCAATGAACTTATAATCCTGTTCTCTTGTATCTACAACTTTCTTTGCGGGTTCTGCCGGTTTTGTAGACTGCTCTGGCGTATTGCTGGTCTGCTCCGGCACTGGTTCTGCAACCATCTTTGGCTCTGTTGCAACTGTACTTATCTTAGTAGTCGCAGTCCCTGTACTTACGACAGAAATTTCTTCTCGCAACGTAGAAAGTTCAAGGGTTTCTTTTGAGAAAATACGCTCTATATCGAGCAATATGTACAAGCGTTTATCGTTTTCAACCACTCCCAAAATATATTTAACATTTATATCACCGAATAATGGATGCGGCGGCTGAATGTGACTTTTTTGTACGCCAACAACCTTGTCAATCTTATCAACTACTATACCAAAAGTCTGATCGGCAACATGGAGAATCAGAAGATTTTCGAGACTTGATGCGGAGCGCTGCGCAGAAACCTGAATATTAAAAAATAATCGCATATCAAGAATAGGAATTATTTCACCACGAAGATTATACACGCCAATGACAAAAGGCAGCGTATTTGGAACATAGGTAAAATTTCCAGCCTTAGCGATTTCTTTTACATTCATAATATCAATGGAATAATCTTTTCCTGAAAGAGAAAACGTAACCATCTTAAAATCAATGTTTGTTTGGTTATCTCGCGTTGATTCCCTAGAATTATCATCAGCAACTGCTACCGCTTGGGTTGTGACCGTGTCATCTGACACTAAAATGGATTTTAAAGTCATAATCGCCTCTTTAAATAACCTTCTTTTCGAGTACCTTTCTGGATGCTGCGCCTGCTTTCATACTCAGCTCAAGCAATTGGCTGACATCGATTATCAATGATACAGAACCATCGCCCAGTATTGATGCGCCTGCAATTCCCGGAGAATTTGTGAATTGATCACGCAAAGGCTTGATAACGACATCTTCTTCTCCTACAAGAGAATCCACCATAACACCCACTTTCTTATCACCAGAGCCGACAATTACAATATTGCAATAATCGTCTTGCGCAGATTCCTTAATATTAAATAATCGGGATAAGCGTAACACACTGATAACCTCATTGCGTACATTCAACACCTCATAGCTGTCTATTGTTTTGATTTCCGACTGTTTAATGCGCTGGCTCTCAACAACAGATGCAATCGGAATCGAATACACTTCTTTTCCAACCCGTACAAGGAGCCCCTGAATAATTGCAAGGGTAAGCGGAAGTTTTATACTAAAGGTAGTACCCTTTCCGCTAACAGAATTAACAACAACCGTTCCATTGAGCTTTTCAATCATGGTCTTAACAACGTCTAAACCTACTCCGCGCCCTGAAACATTTGTAATTTTTTCGGACGTAGAAAAACCCGGTAAGAATATAAGTTGGAAAGATTCTTGCTCCGTAAGCAATTTATCAGGATGGATCAGGCCTCTTTCAATGGCTTTCTGGCGGACACGCGTTCCATCAATACCTGCGCCATCATCTGCAATATCAATAACAATTAAGTTACCTTCATTGGAAGCTTTCAGTAAAACACGCCCCGTTTCAGACTTACCGCTCTTAAGACGCTCTGCAGGAGCTTCAATACCGTGGTCAACAGAATTACGAACACAGTGCATTATAGGATCGAGCAAATCTTCAACAACAGACTTGTCAAGCTCGGTATCTTCTCCTTCTATGACCAAATCAATCTTTTTATTAAGATCGCGTTGAAGGTCTCTAACAACACGTGGGAATCGACTGAAAATCTGATTGATCGGAACCATGCGGATTTTCATTACGCCTTCTTGAAGTTCTCCCGCAATGCGTCCAAGATTCTGAGTCGATGAACGCAATTTTGAAGCAAGGCTCTTCAAATTAGCGTCGTCTGTATCAAATATTGCATCAAGACCGCCATACTCTTTTACAATGGCATCTTTTAAATCTTTTGGAGATGTTCCATTTTGCAACTGTTCGAAATAAGCCGGCAGATGATCAAACAAGCTATGCACAGATTCTTTAAAGGCATTCTCTGATGCAATAAAATGAGAAAGTTCTTCAAGCAGCAAAGAAGACAACTGATTAAATGCAGCCTTATTTATTACAATTTCACTTACAAGATTGAGCAGATAATCAATTCGCCGCGAATCAACCCGCAAAACGGAATTCTGCTGAACGGCCGCATGTTCTTTTTTTGCTTCATTATTTTTAGCAGGCGCAGGACGAGCTTCGCCTTCGCTTGCTTTTTTTACAGCCGGAGCAGCTGGCGAAGAGGCTGCAGGTGCACTTGGTTTTGCGGCAGATTCTTTTTCAGCCGGCCGCTCAACGGCTACAGGGACATCCGCAGCTTCACTTGCGCTTTCTGGACCTGTTACAAGACGAGCATCCGCAACAAGCGTTACGTCATCAAGGAACGCGGCATCTTCTATTTTTGACTGCTCCGATGCCGAACCAATATAATAGTATACGACTTCATAAAATTCATCTTCATAGAGTGCGTCAAAATCTGGAATTGTTTTTAAGACAACGCCTAATGATTTAAGCGCGGCAAATACCTGAATCCCGCCGACAGAGTTCATCGGATTATTTTCATCGAATTTAACAGAAACGCACCACAGCTTCTGCCCGCCCTCACAAGCCTGCTTCAAATCATCGTAATCTGCTTCGGTAAGCTCTGGGATTTTGAATACGGATGGCTGTGCAGCTGATGCTGCGGTCTTCTTTTGCGTAACCATTCCTGCCGGCTTTGCAGGTGCAGACGACTTTGCCTTCTTTTTATCCCCATCTGGTAAGTATCTATGCAACTTTTCGACAATATCATCGATATTCTCGCTGTAGATACTACCATTCGCTCTCGCTTCAAGCATCGCTTTAATAATATCTATAGAAGAAAGCAGAATATCTACAACATCTTCAGTTACTTGAATTCTGTCGGAACGAATTTCATCCAGAACATCTTCTACCTTGTGAGTAAAGCCGGCAAGTTCTGTCATCTCTACGGTAGCCGAACCGCCTTTGAGCGTGTGAGCAGCTCGGAATATTTCATCAATGGCTTCATGGTTTGTAGGATCGTTTTCAACAACTAAAACATTGCTCTCTAATGTATCAACTTGCTGTTCTGCTTCTGCAAAAAAATCCTTAAGCAACTCTTCGTTATTCGGGTCAAGGTAATCACTCATAATGACTATTATATACTGTAATTCTCAATATTCAAGTCTTTCAATGTATTTTTCTGTAATTTATTTCAAAGTAAGAATAAAATAGAGCGACTTTGCATATCAGCGGCGCGTTCTTGCAGAAAAGCACGGCTATATTGCGGGATAAATGCCGAAACAAATGCGAAAATCTACCAATATAAATGCCCCTAATAAAACTCTGGCTGCAATTTATATAGCGGAAAAACAATTTCTACAGCAGCGAATGCAGATGGCTTCTTTGCACATTGCGGCGCCGTCGTGCGGTAAAATAATAAATAGAACTGTCCGATAGCTCTGTTATCGAACAGTTCGACGAGTTCTAAATCGTGCAAATAGCACGATTTAGAACATCGCATTTGAAGGGAACCTGTTCTGAAGCTGAAGTTTCCGGGCAGGTCTAATCTTTTCTAAAACGTTGCTATCGAACATACCCCGCAACTTAAAAATCATATTTCAGAACGGCCTGCTCCAAAATAGAGCATTCAAATACGTTTGATATTACAAATTATTTGCTTTTTTTGTAACCGCTCTTCTTGATAAGAGTTTTATAGGTACTTAAGCATAACGCAATGCGTCTATGATTTGACCGCAGGTTTCCTCCTTTCCTGCGGTCTTTTCTTTTTTATGCGCAGCGCTCGCCGTCAAAACGTAATAATTTCTTCATAAATTTTTATTGCAAAGGCATCGCTCATGCCGGAGATATATTCAATTACACATTTGCGGTATGAGGCAAGCTCTCCTGCATCGAATACTTTTTCAGTATTGCTGCGGATAATTTGTCGGCGGTCAATTCGGTCGCCGGAAGCAAGCGGCATATAATGCGCGTATTTTACCAGCCAATCCTCAAAACTTCTGCACAGCTCCGGATAATTCCTGAGCGCCTGCGCAATTCTGCCATTTTCGGCGTAAATTTGCACCCGCATCAACATTCTGAAAATCGTTTGAATCACATTGGTTGCGTACAGTTGGAACTCCTTGAGCCGCCAATGCGTATAGATATGCGCAAAATTGAACTTCTTTAATTCCAATATGAAGTTAAAATATTCCTCGCTAAAACAAATGCCGCGCTCCGGTGAACTCTGCTCGCACAAATCGACAATCAAATCATTGATAAGTACCGTCGTGTTCACCGCCTTGCCGCTTCTCAGCGCGTGCGCCCCCTTGCCGCCTTCAAGCCCCAGTGTTCCCGCAACAATTTCGCGCATCTGCCGGTATGCCCCCATGTCGAGGAGGTGATACCGCCGTGCATCCTCAATGTCGCGCCCCAGATACGCAATTTTATCGGCAACTTTGACGACGCACCCTTCCCACGTAAATGGCTGCGTTTCGCCCGGCCGCCGAATTGAATACAAATAGACTGCCTCCTCACGCGGCTTTATACCTTGCTGATCAATTTCCCCGCAATGACAGATAAGTCCATCCCGCACCGCATAGGTCAGATTTAGCGGCTGCGCAATACCATCAGGATCCGGCAGCGTCTCAATATAATCTGCAAAGAACAAACTGTTCCGCTCATGCCAAAATTTTTTAGGCGAGCGGGGAAGACCGGACTCCTCCGCAAGAATCGAATTCAGGCAGTCTTCCCCATGATGCCCAAACGGCGCATGCCCAATATCATGCCCGATTGCAATCGCTCCCGCTAATTCTGTATTCAGCCCCAGCCGCCCCGCAATCGTAGTTGCAACGCTTTCTACGTGCAGCACGTGCTCCATGCGCGTACAAATATGATCGTTATGCGGCGCAAAAAAAACCTGCGTCTTGTGCTTCAACCGCCGAAAAGCCTGACAATGCAACAGGCGCGTATAATCCCGCTCAAATTCCGAACGAATATCATTATTCCGCGCATAAATCCGCCGCAGCCGCTCCGTTCCCGCTGTCCATTTTTCATTACCCGGCGCACACCGCACCCCAAAAAAAATCCCGTTCGCCATACCGCCATCATAATTAACGCGCCCCGCAAACTCAACACACATATCAGGGCGCAACAAGCAACGGCAAACGGCTTTCCGCTCCAATGCGCAGCATTTCCGCTTCAATCCGGCGCAGGCCGATTCGTCCGTTTTGTATTCTGCTGTCCGCCCATCGCTGCACAAACGCACATCCGATACCTGTAGCTGAGTGCCTCCGGCCGCTCAATAGCACTGCATACAAGTATAGCTAATTGCCTTCAAATGCAAGTAAAATCCTATGAAATCTTTACATGGCGTATGACAGAGATTAAAGATTACGAGCAATCAAATAGACAGAAGAAGGACACCCGTTGGCACAGGCTGCGGCGGTATTCAAAGTAAATATCGGTACACTCATTGGCTG
>CAUTOX010000033.1:0-18673 GCA_963539665.1 uncultured Treponema sp. | reverse complement strand
AATACCATAACTCATTCAATGACAACAGCAATTTCCCAAAAATTGATTTCCGTGGACGGGTCGTCATTCCCTTCGCATACATTGATATGATTTTATGAGCGATGCCGGAAATATCTTTCCGGCCTTTCTTTACGACCTGCGGCTCGAAACTTGACTTTCTGTCTTGAGGAACTTCAATCTTCACTTCTCTGATACTTGATTTTATAGTCTTTGACTTGTAACCGTTTCGCTAATCATCGTTGTCAGAACGCTCAGATTTTTCATATCCCAAGCGCTCCGCCATCTCAACTTCCATCATTTTTTTGATGATTCCGCCGAGAAGGTCTTGCGTCCTGAATGTCCTGCACTGACTGGATGTCGTATTCTGAAAGCAAAGCTTTAATAGTTTCGCTTTTGCCCTCTGTCATTACAACTTTGTGCGGTGGTGTTTTTGCTTTTGCCATAATTTGGCTCCTGTGTTTATTTTATCACAGCGCCTACTTTTTAGGAATTTACAGAAGGATTTGCACAGTGTCTATCTGCGGTGAATATTGCGCATCAGCGCCGCTACTAAAAATATGCATCCATGTCAAAATCTTTTCACAAGTTTTTTCTCAAGTGTGACGGACATCTATGTTCGTTTTGTAGGAGTGGCTTTAACACCTCATTTAAAAGTGTAACTATTTATAAAAATCAGCCCAGAAAGCTTCGTTATTTTCTTTAAGGTCAGGATTTTGAATTTCTTCAACTAATAAATCAAGATTTGTATATGGATTCCTTTCATATATTTTTTTGTCGCTATCGTATTTTTCTACTTCACTTCGTAATCTTTTTGCGTTTTGCTTAGCAAGTGTCAGATTTTCTTTAGTAATCGAGTACACATTTGTTGCATTTTTAGTATAATCAATACAATTCTGCTTTTTTAATTCTTTTATAATATCTTCACTTTTCGGAAATTGTTTTGTTGTATATTTATAATGCAATAAAATCCAAATTTCAAATGCGGTTGCTGAAAAAGCTAATTTTACCCCTTTGTCTTTTGCTAATCTAAAAGTTTCTTTATGTAAGGTATATCCATCTTGATCATATACACCCCAAGCGTCATCAACCTGCTTAAATTTCCTTTCTATTTTTCTTGCAGCTTCCTCTACCAATTCACGTCCTGTATTTTTCTCCGTCGGTACTAATTCAATTTCTATTTTATTACCTTTTAACGGCGTGTCTTTAATTAAAGCTCTTAAATAAGCATATTCCGAATGTTTGTCAGAACCTTCGCATAAAATATATATTCGTTTCTCACATGGTCTGGAACCAGCCGGTTTTCTTGATTTTGGCATTTTTCATATTCCTTCTATATAAGATTAATCTTGGAAATAGCAGGTAAAGCCTTAAATCTTCCGTCAAAATAATATTTTCCATAGTTTACATAATCTCTAATAAGATTCTTATCAAACTCATTTAAGCAATACAGTTCAGTAGCACCAAAATTGTTTTTATCTGTAAACCATATTTGTTCACGTTTTAACTCACATGAATCCATAATAAATGTATCATGCGACGTAACCAATAATTGTGCATGCATAGTATTTATTTCCGGATCTAAATACATATCAATGATCATCTTTTGTATTACTGGATGTAACCCATTATTAAACTCATCAATAACTAAGACAGTACCTAAAAATAATGATTCAACAATATATGCAGCTAAGTCGTATAATTTCTTTGTCCCCGCAGATTCTTGCGTTGCTAAATCAAAATATACGAAATCATTTATATCAGATCCAATAACTTTATGTGCCATTTTAGGCTCTGCAGAATATGCTCTTTTTAGCAAGTCAATATCATCATTTTTTAGATTATTAAAATCATTTTGAATATGCTCTAATTTTTCTAATTTTTTAGTATGTTCAATCTTTAAATCTTCAATCTGAATATCTGCTGCATATAAAAAATTCAGAACGGTCTGTTTAAATTTAGTTTCTTTTTCTAGCAATAGAGTTGTAAGGCAAAGCTCAGGCAATTCGTCAGAGTTTCGTTTGTAAAAATCGATTTCTTCTTTAAAAAACTGATATGGTGATTTAAGGGAATTATTATTCGAATTACCCGTTCTTGAAAGCAGACTTTGATTAGAAAGCAAAAAAGTTTCAAGTGCTTTTTTAGATCCGGAAAATAAACTTCCGTAATATATAGCTTTACCGATTTCTCTCTTAAAAACTGTTGATTTTGAAGCTCTCTTATTATAAGAATATAAATATAATTCTTCTTTTAATACACTATTTCTCCCAATCTCTAAAATGTATAAATATCTATTGGTATCAATTTCATATTCTATTTCAAAATGTGTCGGTTTATTTATATATTCTTTATCCAATAAAAAAGGTTTATATGCAGGGATATCAGCGCCTTCTTCATACTTATAAGATTCTTTTACAAATTTACATAAATCATCCAATGCTGAAATAAAGTTTGACTTTCCTGAAGCATTCGGACCGTAGATGATACTAAACGGATAGAGTTTAATGGTATTATTTTCTAAATTAAAAAGAGCATTTTTATCTTCAGTTCGTGATTCGGACACAAAACTAAAAGTTTGCGCTTCCTTCATTGATTGATAATTTGAAACAGTAAAGTCAATTAACATAACATATCCTTATGATGACTATTCTATGAATCTTTGGGATGATTCTGTGTGTATGAGTACAGATATATCAGTTGTTTTTAATAATTTCAATATAAATTGATTTCAAAACACGGAAATCAATTTTTGAATCACATCTGTCTATTATCTGTTTATTGAACTCAATTTTAATCATTTTACAGGTTTTAAAGTCGGAATATCCATAAAATACTCAAAAAAAATTGTAATTTTTTATAAAAATGACATAACTCATTCAATGTCAATAATAATTTCCCAAAAATTGATTTCCGTGATTTCAAAAAGATTTTTATGAATCCATTTACATCTCTATTTAAGGAAAATCGATGATATTAACGCTTGCCGCTCTTCTCCTTAAAAAAGACTGTAATTAAACTCCCCCCGCATCCGCTCTTTTACGCGTTCATTTTTTCCGGCTGCCTTGACCCTCGCGGGGGGACGTGTAAATATACGCGCATGAAAATGAATGGTGTGCGGGGAGCGGCGGCGGTTTTGGCGGCGGTTTTTGTTTCGTGTACGAGGACGCCGGAGCTGACGCTTGAGGAGATTGCGGCGCTTTCGGGCGGCAGTGCGGCGTTGGTTGCAAAATCGGTGTCAAAGCCGTGGGCGGGCGGCGAATATGCGGCGGGGCAGGTTGGCGGCGTGTGGAACGGGACAATTCTCAGCGATCCCAAGACATTCAATCAGCTCATTGCGGAGCGGGATGGCAGCAGTGCGGCCATCATCAACAATACGCTCGATGGGCTGGCGGATTACGATCCGACATTCCGCAAATGGAAGGCGCAGCTTGCGTTTTTCGACATTATCGCCGATCGGGAGGCGGATGCGTTGACGGTGCGCTACACATTGCGCGACGGACTGGTATGGTCGTATCCTAATTCTGCAAAGACCGTGCCGCTGACAGCCGATGATTTTGTCTTTTGGTATAACGAAATTGCCGGAGATGAAACATTTGCAAGCAGCGGGTATTCTCAGCAGTTTGTTACGATGAGCGACGGCTCGACGCGGCATATCGACTGCATCAAAATAGACGACAAAACATTTGAGTTCCGCTTTCCGCGCATTGTGGCCGAACCCTTGCTTGCGACGAATATGGCGCCGTGCCCGTCGTTTTTGTTTCGGCCGGCAAAGGAAGCGGGCGGAGCCGAAGGCGTCAAAAATCTGTTCAGCGCCGACTGCAATCCCGCTTCGATTCCTTCATGCGGTATGTGGCACATTGCCGAGTATTCTCCCGCACAGCGGATCGTCTTTACGCGCAATCCGCATTACTGGCAAAAGGATGAGGCCGGCATCTCCATTCCCTACCGGGAGCGCAAGGTTTTTCAGATTGTCGGGGATAAGAACACTGATTTTCTTTTGTTCAAGCAGGGAAAGATTGAATCCTATGCGCCGCGCCCTGAAGAAATTGGGGCGGTTGTTGACAATCAAAAAGATGACTACACCGTTTTTTATGCGGATGGAGCGATGACCGCACCGTTTTGGTCGTTCAATCAGAATCCGAAGAATGCCGATTCGCGCTTTTACCGCTACTTTACCGTTAAGCAGTTCCGGCAGGCGATGAGCTGCCTCTTAAACCGCGAGCGCATTATCAATCAAGTGTACCGCGGCCTTGCCGACCCGAAGTACGATTTCTTTCCGCCGGCTAATCCCTTTTATGACAAAGACATAACCGTCAGCTATCGGTATGCGCCGGAGCGCGCGTTGCGGCTGCTTGAGTCGGCAGGCTTTTCCCAAACGGCTGACGGCGTACTGCGCGACGCTCTGGGCAATGCGGTTGACTTTGATTTGACTGTTGCGGCGGCGGACTCTACTGCAAACGACATTGCGCAGGTGATTGCGGATGAATGCGCAAAGGCGGGCATTAAGCTCAATGTGCGGCAGCTTGATTTTCAGAAAATTATCGAAATGCTCACGGTTACGTACGACTGGCAGAGCGTTATTATTGCGCTGGGGGCGGATTTGTTTCCGTCGCAGGGGAGCAATGTTTGGCCGTCCGGCGGCAACTTGCATCTGTGGCACCCATTGCAAAAGAAACCGGCGACGGCATGGGAAGCGCGTATTGATTATCTGTATAATGAAGGGTGTTTTACGAATGATTTTGATGCGGCGAAAAAGATTTGGGACGAGTACCAGCGCATTTTGCTCGACGAATGCCCGCTGATTTATTTAGTGCGCCCGCGTAGCTTTGCGGCGGTGCGGAACCGATGGGATTTATCGAATTTTTATTACGACAACCTGAACGGCGCATTGACCGATCGGCTTTTTTTGCGGAGCTTTTGACAAGAGCCGGCTATGCGCGGCCGAATGCAGAGATGGCGGCGGCTGTACTGGATTTACGGGAAAATAACCGTTACTAAGAGGCGGAAGAGGAGTAAACACGCGGCAGAAAGCCGCTGTTTTTCCGCGCAGTATGGCACGGCTGGACTGCTTCCGATTTTAAGAAGCTGCCGCTGTGCTGTGCGGATGCGTTTTGCTTGGGCGCTGATGCGCTTCCGCTCGCCTTAATCGATTGAATCTATTATAGAAGGAACATGAATATGAGCATTCAGATGATGCTGCGGGCAGGCGTTTGGCGCGTTGCCGCCCCATTTATGCGGATACGAAAAAAGGCGCCGCTTTTGAGTTTTATTCTGTCGCGCGTGCTGACGATGCTGACGCTGCTGACGCTGTTGGGCTTTACGCTGTTTGCGCTGATGGATTTGGCGCCCGGCGACATTGTTGATCAAATGATGACGCAGCAGCTCCTTTCCGGCATGAGCGATGACAAGACGAACGGCGCGGCTTTGACGCGCGGAGAGGCCGCTTTTGACGCGGAACTGCGGGAGCGGCTCCGCGCGGAGCTGGGGCTTGATAAGCCGTTTTACGTGCAGTATTTCAAGTGGCTTAAACGAGTGGTTGTGCATCACGATTTAGGCGTCAGTCTGGTGTCGCGCGCGCCGGTCGGCTTTCTGCTGCGTTCCCGCATCTGGAATTCCGCGCTGCTCAATCTTATATCGCTGGTTTTTATCACGGCCGCATCGTTTTTGCTCGGCGTTTATTTTTCGAGTAAGGCGGGGTCTTCCGTGGACGCGGCCGCTACGTTTTTTGCACTGTTTCTGCACGCCTTTCCGGGAATTTTGCTTTTGATTCTCCTCCAGCTTTTTGCAGGCGTAACGGGGCTGTTTCCGGTTACTGCGTATCCGCCGTTTCCTTTTTCCGAAAATCCTGTTCGCTTTACGTTCAGCTACGCGCGTCATGTATTTTTGCCGCTGCTCGCTGCGTTTTTGGGCGGCGCGGGCGGAACCATGCGCATGATCCGCGCAACCATGCTTGACCAGATGGGGATGCCGTATATCTTTGCGCTGCGCGCTCGCGGCATTTCGGAGCGGCGCGTCTATTTGCATCACGCATTCCGCAACACGCTCAATCCGTATATCACCGGCAGCGCGAACCTGCTTGCATCGCTGTTTAGCGGGTCGCTCGTCCTTGAAATCATCTTCGCCTATCCCGGCGTCGGTCGCTTGATGTACGAAGCGGCGTTGCAAGAAGACATTAATCTTGTGCTTGCAAACAGTATGTTTATTTCCGCCCTCGTGCTTTCCGGAATGGTTATTTCAGACATTCTGCTTGCAGTCCTTGACCCGCGCATTCGATATAGCAAGGGGTGAGCGGCACGCGCGGAGGAAACGGCATTCAGGCGGACAGGTTGCAATGCGGCGCGGGGGCCTTGAAGGAATATTTGCCGTTCGCGCTTACGGAGCTTTTGTGCGCTGCAAGTAGAAGAAGAGAACGCTCATAAAAAGAGAAACAGGAAGAAGCTATGAAACGATTTTTTGAATATTTACAAACGCGGCCGCTGGCATTCGCTTCAGTCATTGTGCTTGGCGCGCTTTATGTTGCGATGGCGTTTGCGGAGTTTTTTGCGCCGTATCCTGCCGCGCTTACGTTTGAAAACAACACCTTTCATCCGGCGAACATTCAGCTTTCGGCACGCGGCATCAAGGTGCGCGAATACCGCGTTATCGACCGGACGGTTTGGAAATACGCGCGGGTCAAAGATGCCGAATGCATCCACCGGCTGCGCTGGTTTGTAAAAGGCAGCGAATACAAGCTGTTCGGCGTGATTCCCTGCGCACGGCATCTTTTTGGCAGCGCGTCCGACTATCCGGCATATCTTTTGGGCGCAGATAACCTCGGCAGGGATTTATTGAGCCGCATCGTTTACGGCAGCCGCATCTCGTTGACCATCGGCTTTGTCGCGACGGCCGTGTCGCTCTTGCTTGCCGTCATGCTCGGCGGGCTGGCCGGTTATTGGGGCGGGGCGGCTGACTGGAGCATCATGCGCTTTGCCGAATTTTTTATGCTTATTCCGGCGCTCTATTTTATCCTCTTTTTGCGTTCGCTTTTGAATACGCAGATGGATTCGGGCGCATCGTACATGATTATCACGCTGATTCTTGCGCTTGTCGGCTGGCCCGGCAGCGCGCGTACCATTCGCGGGTTGGTTCATTCTATCAAACGAGAGGATTTTGTGCTAAACGCGCATCTTGAGGGCATTCCGCCGCACGTCATCATCTTCCGCTACATCATTCCAGAGACGGCAAGCCTTTTGATTGTCAGCGTTGCGCTCAGCATTCCGGGCTTCATTATGAGCGAAACGACGCTGTCCTACCTCGGACTTGGCATCTGCGATCCGGCCGTTAGTTGGGGCTCGCTCATCAATCGGGACATTTCGACGCTTTCGAATCTGCATAACTATCCGTGGCTGCTCTTTCCGGTACTCGCCCTGCTCGTTACGACGCTCGCATTTAATTTTTTTGCGGACGCGCTGCGCGATTTTTTCGATCCGTACAATGCCGTCTTCCGGAAAAAAAGTTTGCAGCGTTTTATGAAAAAACATATCAAGCAGTACGAGGGCAGCGGGCATTTTGCAGATGAAGCGGAATGCGGCAAGGGCGAGCGTCAAGACGGAGAGATTCCCCTCCTTTCCGTCCGCGATCTTCGCGTAACGTTCTGCATCCTGCGCGGGCGCCAACAGCGTGCGGTAGAAGCGGTGCGCGGGATTTCGTTTGACGTGATGCGCGGGGAGATTTTGGGACTGGTCGGCGAGTCGGGCAGCGGCAAATCCGTTTCGACTGCGGCCATTCCGGGGCTGTTGACTTCTAACGCATGGCGGAGCGGCCGGATTTTTTACGAGGGGACGGAGTTGACGGCGCTTAATCAAGATGCGCTCCGCGCGTACCGCGGCGCAAAGATTGCATTAATCTTTCAGGAGCCGGGACGCTCATTCGATCCGCTCCAAAATATCGGAAGCGTGTTTTTCGAAGCGTTCCGCGCGACCGATCGCAAAATTACGAAGAAAGAGGCATACCTCCGCGCCGAACGGCTTTTGCAGGATGTCGGCTTACCCGATCCGCGCACACGACTTTCGGCCTATCCGCACCAGTTTTCCGGCGGCCAGCTCCAGCGGATAGGAATCGCGCTTGCGCTGGCGCAGGATTGCCGGCTGCTCATTGCCGACGAACCGACAACCGCGCTCGATGTTACGATTCAAGCGCAAATTGTCTCGCTCCTGCTCCGCCTCAAAGAAGAAAAAGGGCTGTCCATCATCTTTATCAGCCACGACATCGAACTCGTCGCAGAAATATCCGACCGCATCGCCGTCATGTACCGCGGAAAAATCATTGAAACCGCCCCCGCTAAAAGCATCATGACCTGCCCGCAGCACGCTTACACCAAATCGCTCATCGCATCCATTCCCGGCAGACGGGATGGGGATGCAGGATGACCGCGGCCGGAAGGATGGCGTTTTGTCGGCGCCGCTTTCGGTTTGTACTGCGCTGAAGCCGCGGGTGGGGGAAGAATGCTTTTTTAACGTGCTGCATGGAAAAGTCTGAACAGGGGGTAAATAACCTGCGCTGACGATGCCCCTCTGCAAACTTTTTACAGGAGGATGCATACAAATATTTGATTCTCGATTACCATCCCAGTCGGATTGTATATACGACCGGCAGGAAAACTTGTTGCGCCTGCAAAAAACTTTGAAAGATCCCTAACCGTTACCGGAAAAAAGGTTGACTGCAAACGCATGGACGAGCCCATGATCACCCGGGATAAAAATGGGCGATGCCGTTATGCCTGCATTGAAGGCGCGGACAAAAAAGTTGCCGCTTTTGCGCTTAAAGCCTTTCTTGCAGAAAAATTACAGCAAGTATATGGGCGCATTACGGGACGAAAATGTATTATTTTTCCGTCCCGCACGGCTTTTGCAGTCAGTGCTCAATAGGATTGTATTCAGGCGAATACGGCGGCAGAAAAATCAGTTCCTGCGAGTATTTCTCCGCAAGGTTCTGCAAAACCTCTTTTTTATGAAACGCCGCACTGTCCATGATGATGACGTGCCCTTTCGGTAAACAGTTCAACAATTCATCTTCAAACCACATTTCGAACAAAGAAGCCTTCATCGTTCCGCTGTAGATGTGTGGAGCAAGCAAAGCGCCTTCACATTGTGCCGCAACCAGCCCGATTCGAGCATGACGCTTACCGCGGATGCGAATATTCACCCTACAGAAGATGAATGGCAGCCGAAGACTTCTGAATTTCTTTTAAGTAGGCATCGGGGGGAGCTTTCACAAATTTTCAATTAAACCAGTTCGGAAACCTCCGTTTCGGAACTGATTTAATTGCAATGCGATGTTCTAAATCGTCATATTTGTGCGCTTGTGAACTCGTAGACCTGTTCGATGTTGCCGAACAGGGCGTGTTTTTCAGGAATGATTTTCTTGTTAACCGGACGGCGGATTTTCATTTTCACGTCTCTGGTTGCCCTGTATCGTTTTCTCCAGCCAATGAGTGTACCGACATTTACTTTGAATACCGCCGCAGCCTGCGTCAATGAGTGGTCTTTTTCTGTATATTTGATCGCTCTCAAGCTAAAATCTTTATCATACACCATGTAAAGTAGTATGGGATTTTTAGTTGTATTTAGTGTTAGTACAGCATTTTTTAGAGACTTTAAACAAGTTCTAAGGAACAGGCGCTGCTATTGTCGGGTGAAATAGGGTGAAAAAAGTCGCCGCGCAGCTGAGAGTCAATTACTATTGTCCAATTTCGAGTTTTTCCAAAGCTCGAAATAAAACCTAACAGACAAACTATTCCCGTTTTTCTGGACAGCTCATTCAAAAAGACGTATAAACAAACTATGCGATTTAAGGATTTTGTAAAAGAGCATATTCCGGTTTATAGTGTTTCAGTGGCCTTGGCGATTGCTTCCGTGTTTTTCGGATTGTTGCCGTATTATGCGGTGTACCGATTGCTGCTGCGTATTGTGCAGGGCTGCAATGGGCGGACGGTGTTGTGGTATGCGCTGTTGATTTTACTGTCGCTTGCGCTCGAAATACTGATGCACTGTCTTTCAACCGCTCTTTCGCATAAGACGGCGTTTTCTATTTTGAAAAAAGTGCGGCTTTCCATTACGGAAAAAATGATGCGTATGCCGCTCGGCTACATGCAAACAAAAGGGAGCGGCTACTTTCACAGTCTCTTGATTGACAGCCTCGAACACCTCGAATATCCGCTTGCGCACGCAATCCCCGAAACGACTTCAAATGTAGTGCTGCCTGTCAGTGTTATCGCGCTGCTTTTCGGTTTTGACTGGCGGATGGGGCTTTCGGTATTGATTCCCGCGGCGCTGACGCTGTTGTTTTATCTTCCGATGTATATCGGCATTATGAATGAATTTGCTGACACCTATTATACCATGCTCGAAAATATGAATGGGAGAGTTATCGAATATATCCGCGGAAATAAGGAAATCAAAATTTTCGGGAGAGAGGATGCGGCGCTTTCTCAATATGAAACTTCCATTGACAAATACAAAACGGCGACACTCCGGCTTTATAACAGAATGTATATTGCCGCTTCTCCTTCAATTGTTGTGCTCTCCTCGCTTTTAGCAAGCGTACTGAGTGTCGGCGGCTTTTTATATTGCGGCGGCAGTTTAAGTGCACACTTGTATTTGTTTTCCGTGTTAGTGTCCGTCGGGATCGGCACTTCACTTTTGAAGTTCACGGAATTTATGGATAACTTTTATTACATTAAAAACGGTGAACGTCTCATCAACGAAGTTCTCTCTGCTCCTGAATTACAAGAACCCGATACAGCCGCCGGTGAAATACCGAATAACGAAATTGCACTGCATCATGTTTCTTTTGCGTATGAAGATGTGCAGGTGCTGCATGATATTTCGCTTGTGTTCCCTGAAAAAACAAAGACGGCGATTGTCGGGCATTCGGGTTCCGGTAAAACGACTATCGCAAATCTTATTGCACACTTCTGGGATGTGCAGGAAGGAAGTATAACAATAGGCGGTGTTGCCTATCGGGATTTATCTTTGGAACAGCTGATGCAGCGGGTCAACTATGTAACGCAGGACACCTTTTTATTCAACATGACAATTATGGAAAACATACGGCTTGGTAAGCCCGATGCTTCCGATGAGGAAGTGATTGAAGCGGCAAAAAAGGCATATTGCCACGAGTTTATTATTGCGTTTGAAAATGGCTACAACACGAGTGCAGGAGATGATGGTGCAAAATTGTCGGGAGGACAGCGACAGCGGATTATTATTGCACGTGCTCTATTGCGAAACGCACCGATACTGATTCTTGACGAAGCAACCGCTTATGCTGATATGGAAAATCAGCACAAAATTCAAAAGTCGCTTGAAGAATTGTGTAAAGACAAAACGCTCATTGTAATTGCACACCGGTTATCAACAGTTACCGGCTGCGATCAAATTATCGTGATGAATAACGGAACGGTCGCAGCCACGGGAACACACGGCGAACTGTTGAAGCAATCACCGCTGTATGCAAAGCTGTGGAGTACGCAGGTGCAGAGCCGGAACTGGAAGCTGGAAAGGGTAATGGGGGAATAAAGAGCGGTAACAGGTATTTTATAGTGTTGACTATCAAAAAATACGGTATAAATCACAAAAAAGACTTTGTAATAAATGATAAAACGGTCTTGAAGCATTTTTTACCTCTCGATAATGCGAAATCTTTGAAACTTGCCTTATACCCTCTTTGTTTTTTTGCATAAAACGGGTATAAAACTGTTCGGCATTTTGAGAGTATTAGGGCATAGGCAGATGATAACAAAAACAAACTTTCAGCACGTATTAAAGAAACTAAGGTTTATTCAATCGGATTCAATATTTTCCAAGCATTTTGAACAACATAATTGTGATATTCAAGTTGATTTTTCCAAAGAAATCATCATCTATCCGCCTGACATAGCCACTGGTGCAACTACAACGACGAATTTCAGCCAAAATGAGAATTTTGTCGTGCTTGAATGTGTGTGCCGTCTGCTTGAAAAAGGGTATAAACCTTGCGATATGGAGCTTGAACCGCTTTGGAAGCTCGGGCATTCGGGCAAAAGCGGAAGGGCGGATATCTGGGTTAGGACAATAGATCAGGATGGAGAAAAAAAATCTCTTTTAATTATTGAATGTAAAACTCAAGGTGCCGAATTTAATCATGCGTGGGAGACTACTTTAAAAGATGGCGCTCAGCTTTTCAGTTACTTTCAGCAAGAGCGGGCAACAAGTTTTCTCTGTCTTTATACAAGCGGTTTTGCAGACGGTAAAATACAAACCGAATATCATCTGATAAAGGTAAAAGATAATGAAAAACTTTTAGAAACTTTGGAAAATCCCAAAAGCTATGCAAAGGCTGGAAACAACAAAGAGCTTTTTGATGTATGGAAAGAAACATATAAAAAAGACTTTTCTTCCGTAGGGCTTTTTGAAGATGATATGCAAGCGTACAACATAGGTAAAAAAAATTACACCGCTCGAGATTTAAAAGAAATTGATTACGCTTCAATGCAGAAAAAATATCACGAATTTGCAAAAATTTTACGGCAGCATAATGTATCGGGCAGAGAAAATGCTTTTGACAAATTAGTCAATTTATTTTTAGCAAAGGTAGTTGATGAAAAAGAAAATTCCAAAGAACTCGCTTTTCATTGGAAAGGCGCTGCCTATGATGATTATTTTAGCTTACAAGACCGCCTGCAAAAATTATATAAGATAGGTATGGAGCAGTTTTTATCGGAAGATGTTATCTACATTGATAATGATGATATATACAATGCATTTTATCTTTTTAAAAATGATCCCGATGCTACCCGCGATACCGTTTTAAAATATTTTAAGCAATTAAAGTTTTTTACAAACAGCGATTTTTCTTTTATCGAAGTGCACAATGAAAATCTCTTCCGCCAAAATGCGGTTATCCTCTTAAAAGTAGTGCAAATGCTTGAAAATATTAAATTAAAAACGGAGGAACAAAATCAGTTTTTAGGCGATTTATTTGAAGGTTTTTTAAATCAGGGAGTAAAGCAAAGTGAAGGACAGTTTTTTACTCCTCAGCCGCTTGTGCGCTTTATCGTTTCGTCTTTGCCCTTACAAACGATGATAAACAGAACGGAACAAGCGCCCCGTGTTATTGATTATGCTTGCGGTGCGGGACATTTTTTAAACGAATATGCACAGCAGATTAAAAGATTTGTCGAAAAGAAACATTTAAAGAAATATTATTCGGCAATTACCGGTATCGAAAAAGAATACCGGCTTTCTAAGGTTTCTAAAGTCGCTGCATTTATGTACGGGCAGGACGATATAAATATTATCTATGCCGATGCTCTTTCACGTATAACCGGCAAAAAGAGCGTCAAAGATAACAGCTATTCCATTTTGGTTTCTAATCCTCCTTACAGCGTAAAGGGATTTTTAGAAACCTTAAACGCTGCCGATAGAAAACGCTTTCGTTTAACGGAATTCGTAAACGATACGGTTAAAAATAATGCCATAGAAACGTTTTTCATAGAACGTGCGGCACAGCTTTTATGTGATGAGGGCATTGCAGCTCTTATCCTCCCTTCTTCTATTTTAAGTAACGGCGGTATGTATATTAAATGCCGTGAAATTATCTTGTGCACGTTTGATATTATCGCTATTGCGGAATTCGGTTCGGGAACATTCGGTCAAACAGGTACAAATACGGTAACACTTTTTTTACGTAAAAAGAAAACACATCCATTACTTGATGACCATTATAAAAACCGCATACAAAGCTGGTTTCATAATGATACACGTAAAGATATTGTCTTTGAAGATTATCATTTATTTGAAGCCTATTGCGCACATATAGGCGTAAAACCGGAAGATTATAAAACTCTTTTTACCTATACCGCTGATTGGAAAAAAGCATTAGGCTCTTATGAAATATTTAAGGAGTATATTACAGAGTTTTCAAATGATGCCAAAGCAAAAGCTATTCAAAAAAAGAAGATAAGCGGTAAATATACAAAAGAAATGCAAAATGATGAGCTTGAAAGGCATATTTATTATTCGGTTTGTCAAATTGAACAGGAAAAGCTTTTGTTTTTTTGTTTGGCTATGACGAACGGGCAAGAGGTGGCGGTGATACGATCGCCTGCCGCAACTAAAGAAATGAAAGCTTTCTTAGGCTACGAATGGAGCGGTGCAAAGGGCAATGAGGGGATAAAATATCTCGGCGTTACTAATGAAAAAGAAGATGACGAGCTTGCACATAATAAGGGCATACAGCATATTAGAACACCGCTTTTTAATCCTGCCGACTTGGAGGACACCGCAAAACTGAATACGCTTATCCGTACCGCTTTTGAAAAAAAGCCTGTAATAATCCCGGATAATCTAAAAGAATTTGCTTCGCTCATCCCTTTACGCTTTATGCTTGATTTTAACCGAGTAAAATTTGATAAAGCTCTTAAACTCGCCACAGATAAAAAAAGTGAAATAAAGAGTAAGTATCCTACGCAATTTCTTGATTTATTGTTAAAACCTATCATTGGCAATCAAACTAAAATAAAAGAAAGCAAAATTAATCCTAGCGGAAAATATCCTGTCATTACACAAGAAAAAGATAAAATTATTTCAGGATATACAGACAATGAAAATATAATAGATGATTTACCTTTAATTGTATTTGGAGATCATAGTTGCACTGTTAAATACATTGATTTTCCATTTATTCGTGGTGCAGATGGAACACAATTATTAAAGGTAAATCAAAAAGATATTATAACAAAATATCTTTTTTATGTTCTGCAGGATACAAACATTGAAAATTCAGATAGATATGAAAGACATTATAAATATTTAAAAAATACAAAAATCCCTGTCCCGCCTCTGAATATCCAACAACAAATTGTTGCGGAGTGTGAAAAAGTCGATGAAGAGTACAGTGCTGCTCAATATGCTATTGAAGAAAATAAACGGAAGATTGAAAAACTGATGAGCGAAGTAAAAGGAGAAAGGAAAAAATTGGGCTCTTTGGTTGAAATATCACGAGGAGCTTCTCCAAGACCTATTAATAAATATCTTACAGAGGATAGCAATGGCGTAAATTGGATAAAAATAGGAGACGTAGCTGTTGGAGAAAAATACATTACAAAAACCGCTCAAAAGATTACAAAAGAAGGAGCCGAAAAATCAAAATATGTAAAACCCGGTGATTTTATCATTTCAAATTCAATGAGTACCGGTCGCCCATATATTCTAAAAATATCGGGTTGTATTCACGATGGTTGGCTCTTAATGTCAAATATTTCAGAAAGAATAAATAAAGATTATTTTTACTATATTTTATCTTCCTTTAGTATTCAAAAGCAGTTTACTGAAAATGCACTCGGTGGAGTTGTACAAAATTTAAATACAACCAGAGTATCAACTATTCAAATCCCCGTGCCTCCTCTTGAGGAGCAGGAACGCATTGTACAAGAAATCGAAATCTATGAAGCCGCTATCTCTGCTGCAAAATCGGTACTGTCCGCTTGTGCTGATAAGAAAAAAAATATATTGGAGAAGTGGTTGTAGAGGGGAACTGATATAACTATGAAAAGAAGGAGAAGTCGATACCATGATATTTATTAGTAAGGTGCATATTGAAAATTATAAATGTTTTGAAACTCTTACTATTGAGTTTCAAAAAAATGTAAATATTATTGTCGGAAATAATGAAGCCGGTAAATCTACAATTTTAGAGGCAATAAATCTTTGTTTATCAGGCTTATTACATGGCAGGTATTTAAAAAATGAATTGACAGAACATCTCTTTAATTATAATGCTGTTCATAAGTATTTACAGGCATTCGAAACGGGTACACCTATAGAACCTCCGCATATATTATTAGAAGTTTATCTTGATAACGATGAAAAAGATAATGCTGATTTTAGCAAATTAAAGGGAACTGGTCATTCCGAAGGTGGCGAAAAAGTCGGTGTAAAATTGAAGATTGCATTTGATAAAAAATTTCAAGCTGAATATGAAACATTAATAAAAGAAGGTATTTCAAACTTACCTATCGAATACTATGAAATAACTTGGTCGGGTTTTAACCGAGATACTATTACAGCTCGTTCTATCCCTCTGAAACCGAATATGATAAATTCTTCTAGTGCTAAGTACCGCAATGGTTCTGATTTCTATATTTCACGGATCATTACAGAACAGTTAGAAGAAAATGAAAAAATAGCAATAACACAGGCTTATAGAAAATTAAAAAATGAATTCAAAGATAAAGAAGCCTTGCAGTCAATAAATACAAAAATAAGTCGTATGGCAAAAATATCAGCTAAAGAGATAGCCATATCTGTAAACACGGCAGATATCAATGCTTGGGAAAATATTCTTACAACTTATTTTAATGAGATACCTTTTCATCAAATCGGGCAAGGCGAACAGTGTATTGTAAAAACAAATTTAGCCTTATCAAATGTCCGCAATGATATGTCTAACCTTATTTTACTTGAAGAACCCGAAAACCATCTATCACATATAAATCTGAATGTATTATTAAAAAATATTGCAGAAAAGCATTTAGAAAAACAACTTATAATTACAACTCACAGTAGTTTTGTTGCAAATAAATTGGGATTGAAAAATCTTTTATTTATTCATGATGAAAATATCCTTAAATTTGAAAAATTAACAGAGGAGACACAAAATTATTTTTTAAGATTGCCCGGTTATAATACTCTCCGATTATTACTAGCTCAAAAATGTATTTTAGTGGAAGGTCCATCAGATGAGTTAATTGTGCAAAAATGTTTTTTTGATAAATATGAGAGGCTACCTATAGAATCTGGAATTGATGTCATATCGGTTGGATTGTCAGCTCCAAGATTTTTGGAATTAGCAGAAAAATTAAAAATAAAAGTTGCTGTTGTAACTGATAATGACGGTAATTATCAAAAAAACATAGGTGAGAGATACAAGAAATATGAAAATTGCTCCACTATTCAAATTTTTTCAAATCGCGATAATAATCAAAATACTCTGGAACCCAGTTTTGTTTACTGTGATGCTAAAAATGAACAGAAATTAGACAAATTATTTCCAAATATAACGATACAAGATTTATCCGAATATTTACAAAAAAACAAAACTTATTGGGCGTTGAAAATTTTCGAATCGAGTGAACGATTCAATTTTCCCGATTATATCAATGAATGTATTGAATGGATATGTCATGAGTAAAAATATTGCTTATATAGCTGCTGCAGGTTCCGGTAAGACGACAAAGCTGGTAGAAACAGCATTGGAAAAAGCAAAAGCAGAACGGGTTTTGTTATTAACCTATACAACTGCTAATGAAGAGGAAATAAAAAAGAAATTTTATCAAAGAAATGCGTGCATTCCTAAGAATGTAACTGTACAAACATGGTTCACATTTCTTATACAGCACGGAGTAAAACCATATCAAGATTGCCTCTCTCCGGTATTTCGAGATATTGATATAAACGGAATGCTTCTTATCAACTCCAAGTCTGCACCATATATAAAAGAAAAAGAGGGGGCTAAATATTATTTAACAGATTCTCACAAGATATATTCTGATAAACTTTCTAAATTTGTTATAAGATGCAACAAAGAATCTCATGGAAAAGTAATTAATAGAATAACAGAACTTTTCCCCAATATTTACATTGATGAATTACAAGACTTAGCCGGATATGATTTAGATATAATCGAGCTATTATTTAAATCAAAGTCAAACATTATCCTTGCGGGAGATCCAAGGCAGGCAATTTATTTAACCCATTACGAGAGAAAAAATGCAAAGTATCAATTTGATAAAATTATAAATTTTCTCAATGACCATAACAAGATTATAAAGATTGATGAGAAAACATTAAATGTTTCGTTTCGGTGCAATAAAGAAATATGTGAATATGCTTCTAAACTAAATAAAGCTCTCCCAAAAACTATATCAAGATGTGATGAGAAAAATACAAAGCAAGGTATATTTCTGATAAAAATATCTGATACTGATAAATACTTAAAAGATTTTAATGCCGTACAACTAAGATATAACCGTAAATTTACTTGCAATGATAACTATCCAGTCTATAATTTTGGTGATTCTAAAGGACTTACATTCGATAATGTTTTGATTTATCCAACGAAAGATATATGCGACTGGATAGAAGATCATTCATATTCATTAAAAGCAACAACTCGTTCGCGTTTCTATGTTGCACTAACACGAGCAAGACATAATGTATGTATACTATGGGAAAAGAAGGATTGTAAAGAACAAGATATTAAATTTTGGAATGCATAAAACTAATTATTAACAAAGATGAAACTGGCATTTCAATAGACAATCAGTTTCCTATTTCCGAAGCAGCACGTAAAAAACAGCAGCGATCGTTTAAGCGAGTCATTCAACTGGATAAAAAAATCAAAATCGTTATCGATGGTAACAGTCAAAACATCGAACAAGGTACGGACAAAAAAGGTAAATTCTACAAAGTGTATTACAACGAAGAAAAATAGAACTTATTGTATACGTATATTGCTCATACGGTATCAAAATTAAGATTATACAGATTTCATAGAAGATGACGGTTCTGACATAAACTCGTCTGTCGTGCAGATTTTTGGCACGGATGTCGCTGGTATTACACAGAAGCGGTGTTTTTTGCCTCCGCAAAAAACT
>CAUTOX010000032.1:0-19986 GCA_963539665.1 uncultured Treponema sp. | reverse complement strand
ACACCACGAATGCGATTGAAAGCCTGAATTCCAGTTACCGAAAACTAGAACCGCCGACGCAGTGTGTTCCCAAGCGACCAGGCTCTGCTGAAAGCTTTATATCTTGCAACTTTTGAAGCAACAAAAAAATGGACTCAGCCGATTCACAACTGGGCTCAGACCTACGGGCAAATGTGCATAATGTACGGGGGGCCGCCTGCCTTACTGATCTAAAAAATCAGCAGTATTTTATATTCAAAAAAATAAACAGTAGCTGTCAGCTGCTCGCGGGATATACCCGCGTTAACACTTTTTATCGCAGCCTACTGAATTTACAGAAAGGACTTCACAGGCTCATTTATGATATTAAACAGCTTCGTATAGCTTTACAAATTAAACACTGCACTTCCTCATCTCGTTGTCAGCCCTTCAATATTGTTCTTTTGTAGCCAGTCCGACTTTAGCGGCTGGGGAAAAAATAACGCCTAAAAAAAATAAGGACTTTACCCGGCCGCTCCCGTTTTGTCGCGGGGCAAAATAGACAGAGAAGGGGGCGCACAGGAGCACGATGTCGCTGCCTCTTCTTCCGATTCTTTTGCATACGGCAAACAGCATCGGCTGGTACGATGCTCATCATTTTTACGGAGAAAACTCACAGGCAGCCAGTCCTTTTCCGATGGCAATAATTACCAGCTCCTCCGTTATCAATTAAACCTTAAACATTTTTTCGCGAAAGGTCGGAATACGGAACGAAAGTCGCAGCTTCAACTTCATCTTTGGACGTGTTTGGCAATAGTTTTAAAATAAGTTATAGTCCGCATCGATGAAATGGCATGAAAAATGACGACATAAACAGATACCCCAAAGCGTATCGGAGATGAAGTAACAGCTTAAAAACAAGCTCGGAGAAGAATGTGAAAAGGCGCGTTCGTTATTTTGCGATACGCAGAACGCGCGCAATGGAGTGCTTTGTATGAAAAATCGGTTTTCTTTACGGATACAATTATTGAGCGGTTTCTGCGCGGTAATTGTCTTGCTCTTGCTGATTGTATCGGTGTTTACCGGATCCCGCATCAAAAAAATAAGCGGTACGTACTTTAATAAGACTATTGCAAGCGGATTACTGTCAATCGGGAATGCGGTTCAAGAAGCATTTACGCAAGCGGGCAATATGGCGGAAATGCTTGTCAATCAAGCTGATGTGCAAAATGCAGATACTTCGCTTTATTCTTTTATTCCGAATGAAAAAAGTACTGCCATGACAGGTTTAGAGCTGGATCAAAAGAGTCAAGCGATAAGGAGCCTTTTTCAAAGCGTCAAAAAGGGCTTTCCGGACTATGTGGAAGTCTATATGGGAACAAAATGGGGCGGTTGTATTTCCAATACTGACAGCGCGCTTCCTGCCGGTTTTGATCCGCGTACGCGGATATGGTACGAAACGGCTATAAAAAATCCGGGAAAACTTGTTGTGATGAATGCTTTTCTTTCCGCGCATGGATATACGGTTGTTGCACAGGCAAAGAGCATTTCTTCCCCTTCAAATGAATTGATTGGCGCTGTCGGTATTGAGTTTTCGCTTGATACGCTCACCGGCATGATTGCAAAGTCTCATATCGGTTCAAGCGGATACTTTATGTTGGTTCAGGCGGACAATACGATTTTAGCCGATCCCGCCAATCCCGATTTTAATTTTAAGAACATGAGCGATGTAAATGTTCCGGATTTTCAAAAGTTGATAAAGGCGGAGCAGTTGACGCCGGTAGAAATTACTAAGGACGGTAAAAGCTGGATTTGTCAGGTGCGCATTATTGACGGACTTGGCTGGAAAGTTATCGGCTTAGTAGAAAAGCAGGAAGTCTATGCCGAATATTTTGCCATTCTAAAAATAATTATAATGCTCGGCATAGTGCTGGCACTCGTCTTTTTGACTGCGGCATATTTTCTGGGTAACCGCATTGTCCGCCCTCTCAGAAAAACCGTCTCCGTGCTCAAAGATATTGCGGACGGCGAGGGGGATTTAACGGTCAGGCTTCCTGTTCGCGGGAATGATGAAATTACGGAGTTATCACTGTACTTTAACCAAACAATTGGAAAAATAAGCGCTGTGATAAAATCGATAAGCAGCAGCTCTCAAACGATGCAGGAGGTGGGAGCGGAGCTTGCGAGTAACATAACTGAAACTGCAAGCGCGGTTTCCGAAATAAACTCGAATATCGATACTGTCAAAAAGCAGATGCTCAAGCATTCTTCAAGCGTTACCGCAATATCGTCTTCCATGCAGGTGATGGCGCAAAATATTGCGGACGTGGATGGGCACTTGGCAGATCAGGCAGCGAGTATGGAAAAATCATCTTTGTCGGTTAAAAACATGGTGTCGAATATTCAAGCGGTTGCCGGTACGGTCGAAAAAAATCTCAAGACGCTCGGCGAATTGAACCGAGCGACAGGCGAAGGCAAAAAGATAATCGCCGATACGGTAGAATTAAGTAGATCCGTTGCGGCAAGTTCCGAAGTCCTGCTTGATACAAGCTCCGTAATCGAAAATATTGCGGCTCAGACGAATCTTCTTGCAATGAATGCTGCAATTGAAGCCGCTCATGCAGGGGAAGCGGGGAAAGGCTTTGCCGTTGTTGCCGGAGAAATACGCGCGCTTGCCGAAGAATCCGGCGCTCAGGGAAAAAATATTACGACAATCTTAAACGAGCTAAAAGATAAAATAGAAAAGGTGAACGAAGCGGCATTTTCTGCCGAACGCAGATTTGACGATATATTTACATTGGCGGAGCAGACGCAGAAGCAGGAACAAAATATTTTGGAAAATATGCAGGGGCAGAGCAGCGCAAGCGAACAAATATCTTTATCGATGAGACATATCGAAGATAAGACCCTAAAAGTAAAGAAAAGCTCCACCGAAATGCTTACGAACAGCAACACTGTTGCGAAGGAAATCAAGCTGCTTGGCGATATGTCAACTGCAATCGAAAACAGTATGCACGAAATGGCAAGCGGAGCGGTACAAATAACCAACGCGGTGCAGGACGTAAATGGAATCAGTCAAACAAATAAGCAAAGTATTGAAGCAATGGTCAGGGAAGTAAAAAAGTTCAAAATCTAGAAGCATTGCGGGGCCGAAAAAACATAATAGACCTGTTCGGAAACTTCAGTTATCAAATAGGTCTATTAAGCGCGTTTGCATTTGGCAAACGCGCTTAATAGTGCCCAACAGAGCAAAGCCATTGCTTTTTATCTTGTTCACGTTTTTGCGGAACTTTAGTTTTCCTATGAAGGTAATCTATGAAGAATGCAAGTAGCGCAAAGATACATCATCAAGAACGTCTCCATGCTTTACTTCTTATTTCCTCAATAGAAAGCGTCCTATCTTTCCATAAGCCAAAGGCAGCAGTAAAATCTGAGCATTCTCTTTGATGAGTTTTTACAGCTATATGTAAAGTCTGTACGATCTTATCAAATAATCTGATTTTCTCAGTAGAAGCAAGCATGTCAACTTGTGCTGAATGTTGCTTAAAAGCTAATTCCGACATATAAACATCTCCATAACCGCTTGAAAGACGGAGCATCTTCAAAAAGGGATGTTATAAGTCATTATGTATCAGAGACTTAGTACAACAAAAATAAACAAAATAATTTTATGTTTTGCAGAGGAGATAACTGCTACTGCAACGGCTCAAAAGGTTAGATGCTTTTTGCGGTATTAGGCGCTTTTAATCGAGGGGTAAATCGTAACGCAATTAATCGATATTTCAATATAATACGAGAAAAAAATCAAAGAAAGTTTAAAAGAAACTGAAACTTTTAAACTTGATGAATCTTATTTTTTGGGACAGCGCTTTTGTGATAACAGTTCATCTGCGGCGGGCAAGCGCAGCGGTCTTTACCGCACAACTTGCCTCCGCCTGCAAGACTTCCGGGCGACCGCTGCGTCGGAAATATTCGGCATCCGTTTTCTATAGGAACGCCCGTGCGTTTTCGGTACAGCTCGATGCTATTTCAACGTGGTTCTAGCCGATTCGCCAAGTCCCATAATGAGCAATGCAACAATGCTGCTCAAATCGACGCTGACTGCGGTATAAATAAAGTTCATCTGATTTCGGTACATATACCCGATCTCCAAATCGACATACTTAAAAATCAACGGGGGCGTAAAGCGAATCGGCGCGCCGTAAAATTTTGTGTTCAACGAACCGCTGACGTTCATTCTGAGGCCGGTGAAAACAGCGATTTGGTTTTGCATAAAATCGAGCCAGTTGACGCGGATAAACGGCCCAAACCAGCTTTGCCGGTAAAAACGCACCGCTTGATAATAAACTTCGGCATTAATGAATGAAAAACCGCTGTCAGGTTCGGTGATATAGTATTTGAAAAGTTTCATTTCGGTTCCGATTCCCACGTCAAAATCAAGCCGGACATCAAGCAACGAACCGTCAAGAAAGATTGTCGGCTGATTTTTCGTATAGCCGAACGCGCCGCCGATGCTGCCGGATGAAAATGTCAGCGTTTCAACGGCTTTTGCTGTTGTAGAAACGAGTGCAAAAACAATCGCTGCTAAAGCGGCAACCTTCATATTTAATTGCATGGGAACATGATACGTCAAAGCCCGCGCGTTGTACAACCGCTCATTTTGAAGCGCTCAGTTGAGCGGAAGCAGCTTTGCCGGGTCCTGAGCGGCGCCGTTAAGCCGGATTTCAAAATGCAGGTGCGGCCCGGTAGAAGCTCCGGTTGTACCGACTGCGCCGATAACGCTTCCGCCGCTGACGGTCTCTCCTTTTTTTACGCTTATTTTTGAAAGGTGCGCGTAGGTGCTCGTCATGCCGCCGCCGTGGTCGATGACGATATAATTTCCGAAAATAGCATTATTCCGGACGCAGAGCGTAACAACTCCGCCTTTGCAAGCAAAAACGGGGTCTCCGGTTGGGGCAACGAGGTCAATGCCTTTATGGAATTTCCAGCGGCCGTAGACGGGGCTGACGCGGTAGCCGAATGCGCTGGAGACGATTTTTGATTTTATCGGCATTTTGATTGACGAGTCGAGGAAAAAAGCCCGCTGCGTGGATGAAAATCGTTTTCCCGGCAAAAAACGCAGCTTCTTTTCGCCGATCCGATACACCGGACTTGCATCGAGCAGGGCATCGCCTGCATTTTCGCGGGCGGTCAAGATTTCAAGCGAGGATTGCGGGTTTTCCGAAATAAAAATGCCCTTTGCGCTCGGAATGACGATTGTTTTTCCGGCAAGGGGGATAACGCTGCTTGCAATTGCATTAAGCGTTACAATCGCATCGTAGGGGATTCCAACTGCACTTGCAATGTTAAATAGGTCATCGTCTTTTTTGGCAACGTACCGGTAAAACTCCAGCGTTTGCAGCTTGCTGCGCGCCGCCGCCATGTCATTTGCAGCCCGCGTGTCTTCAATACTTCGGAATGCAGCATCGCGGTACGATAAGTTTTCAATTTTCGGTAATACGCTTTCTTCTATTATAATGGTATTTAATTGAGCCGCCGGCGGAACACTTTCCGAAATTTCCGCAGCATCTGTAAGCCCTTTGCCGGATTCCAGCGCACACTCCGCATCTCCGGCGCTTCCATCATTTGCAAACGCGGCGGATGCAAGCAGCAAGAATACCAAAAATCCTCTATGGAAAGTTTTTCTACCGGCAACCATTCCCGCATCATGGAAGCGGCAGCTGCCTTGAGCAGCGTTACTTTCTCTTGTCATGATCCCGAATAAGCAGTGAGAGCGCGATACCAAGGATCGGAGAGGCGGCAATGGCGCAGAAGGCCGGAATGCGGCGGCCGGATGCGGCAAGACGTACCGCCAAAATGAGCGTACCAAGTACAATGGCAACGATGAGCAGGCTTCGCAAAATCCGCAGCGCCGGAATGTTTCGAAGGCGCTGTATTAGTACGATTGCAAGGAAGATACCGCCGATCGCAAGCGCCGCCGCCGTGTATGCTGCCGGAAACGTCGTCGCAAATTTCCATATCGGAAAGACGGTTACAAATGCGGAAAGGACGCACAGCCCCGCAAGCAGCAGCGCCTTTCCCGCCGCAAAAACATATCTTTGTAGAATCGAGCGAATATTTTTTTTCATCCTCTTACACCTCGCTAAAGCGGAAAACTAACGCTCCCCGCATATCGTTTTGCCGGAGCGGAATACCGGCGGCCATAAAAAAACAGGTTCCTGCACCGCAGAAACCTGTTTTACCGCAACAGCGTTATTCAGAAATAGCAGCTGTCGGACATTCGGAAGCGCAGGCGCCGCAACTAATACATTTTTCCGTTGCGATTACCCGCTTGTCATTCATCTCCGAGATTGCCCCTGTCGGACAATCAGGTTCGCACGTCCCGCAATTTACGCATTTTTCCGCGTCGATAACATAAGCCATAGTGTAGCTCCTTAAAAAATAGTCTTTAGGCAGTGTACCGCATCAAAAAGTTTTCCGCAAGAAAGCGGATTCCGATGCCCAAAGACATTTTGCGCCTGCTACCGGCCCCGCTGACGTTCCGCCTTTTTATTTATTTTCTTTTGAATACGCAGTAATTTTTTCCGTTCGGAAAGCACTGCTGCATCTTTGAGGCGGGCAATCCGCACCGTGCACCAGATGATGAGCAAAAAAAAGACTTTCGGAAGCCAATTTCCGAAACGCATATATATGGTTTCCGTATGGGCATATACGGGAATTGACAGCGAAAGCGCTCCCGCCGTAAACATTGGCATACTGCCGATAATCCGGCCGGTCGGGTCCAACACCGCAGTAAGCCCTGCATTTGTGGAACGAGCAAGCGTTGTTCGTAATTCTATCGCACGGAAGGCCGCAATTACAAAATGCTGCGTCTCTGCGCTCTCAAGCCGCGACCACGAATCATCAGTAAGATTCATCAGCAGCTCGGCGCCGCTTTTTACCAGCGGCGTACAGACATCAGGAAAGGCGTCGTCAAAACAAATCGGCGCGGCAATGCGCACATATTCCGTCTCCTCATTGCGCTCCTGCTCATCGGCCGTCATTGCAAGCGACAAAACTTTTACCGGCGGAAGCGTTCTGTCCGCAGGCGGTTCAGCCGGAATGTCAAAAAGCGTATATTGATCGCCGGGCGCCCAGCCGGCAGAAATGTGAATGACCTTTTTAAAAAAAGCGCGCACGGCAGGAAAAGCCGCAAACGGAACGGCTTCCGCAAACGGAACCAAATGATTTTTGCCGTATGCCCCGCGGAATCGCCCCTCCTTGTCGAACAGCAACGCCGCATTGAATACCCGACCGGACGCGCTGTCAGGCGTGTATGGGCCGCCGAGCAAAAATGGAATGCCCGTATCGCGGATAAACGGCAAAAGCGGACGCGCCTCCGGAAAATAATAGTAATGCGACTCATTCATCGGGAAGGCGTAGCGGAGGCAGCCTTCGCTCCACACCACCAAGTTAACCGGCATTCCCGCCGCTCGGCATTCGGAAAGCGCATTTTCGGTCAGCTGCTGGGACAAAAGTATGGTATCGCTATCGTCCCTCTGGAGCCACGGATCGGCATTTTGCTGCACCATAACCGCATTTAAAAACTTTATCGGGCGGCGCGCTTCAAATTGGCGCAATCCCCCGTAAACCAGCGTAAAAAAAAACAAAACGCACGCAGCAAAGGCTGTTTTTTTATATGAAGACAGAAGCGGATGGGCAGATTTTTTTAATGGACGCGGCCAAAACGCAGTTCCTTCAGCAACGACCGCCGCAAACAATGCAGTCAAAAACGTAATTCCGTATGTTCCGGTAATGTCGGCAAGCTGAATAAACGTCCGCCACAAAAACATGGTCTGCGAGAGCGTTCCCCACGGGTAGCCGAGCCAGCCGATCGATTTTATCCATTCGTAAAAAGCGTAAACTGCCGGAAACCAAAATACCCGAAAGGTAAGCGCCGCGTAAGGCTTTTGTTCGCCAAGCTGTGCGCTCGCCGTTGAAAGCGGCAAATACAGCAGCCACCCGATCGCCCCGCCGATCATCGCAGTGCCCGCCGCCGATGCGCCGAGCGTCAACGCGGCAAAATCTTTAAAGAACGCAAGCCAAAAGCTCGACATCAAATGCACAATCAGGGTATGCAGCGCCGTCAGCAGGAAGGCGCTTTTGTAGGATTTAAATTGCTTAAAAACGAGGTAGAGGGGAACAAGCGCAAAAAGACCGATAAGCGGAGAGCCGAATTTTAGAAATTCGTTCGGGATTGCAAGCGAAAGCGCCGCTGCTGAAAAAAAAATATAAAAAACTTGTACAATTCCACTCATTAGATTAGTATAGTAGTTATATATAGAAAAAAACGCAATAAGTTTTGCCGCCGTGCCGGATGCGTTGCGTTCGGATCAAAAGGATTGCCTGTTTAATTATGAATATGTTTGGCGAATGCCACTGCAAGGAATTCAACGCCGCGCCGGAATGCACCGCGACGGCGCCCGGCCGATTTCATCTTATCGGAGATCATTCATGGTTTTTTAAAGATAAAACAGTATCGATGGCGGTAAATATTCCCGTCTATGTTAGCGTTTCCCGTCGCAGCGATACGGCCGTACACTTTTACTTTGTCCAACTCGGTGAGCGCAAGCGTATCAACCTCAACACGCTCCGCTTTCGGCGGGAGGACCGGTGGGCGAACGCAATTAAAGCGATCATATACGGATTTATCGAATGCGGCTTTACGCTCGGCGGTATGAACATCAGCATATCGAGCGAGGTTCTCCCCTCCGCAGGATTCGGCATTACAACCGCAATCAAAACGGCTGCCGCAATCGCATTTCGCGCTCTCTACAACCTCGACTGCACCGATAAGCAGCTGCTCAAAGCGATTGAAATCGGCAATAAACGGTTTTTACAGCAGGGCAACCGCATCGCAGACTATTACGCCGCCCTCTATGCAAAGCGCGGGCATTTAATTGTTACCGACCACACTAAAAATACCTACGAGCTTGTGCCGTTCTGCTTTTCCGATAAAACGGTTTTGATGGTTGACGCAGCGGTTCCGCGTATTACGACATGGGACGAAGAAACGCTTTTTGAACCGGCGAACGCGCTTATTTTGGGCGATTTGCGCGAAACAAAACACGACGTCTTCGGCGGCTGGCGTTACATCAGCGACGTTACGGACATCAACGAAGCGCTTGGAATCGTTTCGGAAGACACGCGGCGGAAGCTATTGTGCATCATGCGCGAACATTTCGATGTCCTTGAATGCATCGCCGCCATGCAGAAAGACGATTTTTTCCGATTCGCCCGCGCCGTCAACCGCAGTCACGAAAGTCTCCGCGACTATTACGACCATTCATGTCCTGAAATCGAATGGCTTTTAAAGCGCGTTGCGGAAATAGAGCCGCGCCTTGAAGTCATTCACAATCCGGTTTCCTGCGGCAGAATGACGGGCAAGGGCTTTGGCCGCTGCATCTACGCCGTGCTCCGCAGCGCAGATGTCGAAAAATTCAAAGGCAAACTCCGTGAATATGAACATATATTCGGATTTAAAACCGCGTGCTATGAAGTTACCGCTTCCGACGGCGCGCGCATTCTGGAAGATTAAATGAATATTTTACTGACCAATGACGACGGTTATCAGGCGGCGGGAATCAACATTCTTGCAGAAAGTCTTGCATCCCGCCACAACGTTTTTATCGTTGCGCCGAGCGAAAACCGCTCCGCATCGTCTAACATCATCTCCATCAGCAGGGATTTGGAAATACGGCGCATCGGCGATACGGTGTGGTCGTGTTCCGGCTTTCCGGCCGACTGCGTTCTAGTTGCCGTAAAAAGCGACCTGCTTCCGGTGCGCCCTGACTGCATCCTGTCAGGAATAAACGAAGGGGCGAACATGGGAACGGATATTGTTTATTCGGGAACCTGCGCGGCCGCCAGACAGGGAACGCTTGAAGGCATTGCGTCGGTTGCATTGAGCCTTGTAGACCCGGCGGAAAAATACGAGCACTACAAAACGCTCGCAGACTTTGCCGCGCAAAACCTTGAGACGCTCATCTCTCTTGCTTGCACCGAGCGTCCCGTTTCATTCGTTAACATGAACGCGCTATCGCTTCCGGCATACAAAGGGGCGGCTATAGCCCAATCCCTGTGCGCCCGCGACTACGGCGATAAGATGAAGCTGACCCAAACGGACGGCGGTTATACGTCCTCCTTCATTGCCGGAAAGCCGACAACCGAAAAAGCAGAAGCCTCCGACTATCATATTTGCATGGACGGATACGTTTCTATCTCATGCGTGGCCTCTGAACCGCTTCCGGCTCTGTCCGGCGGCAAGAAGAATTATAATTTCTCAATATAATATCGATACTATAAAATAGTACGTTTTCGTAAAACGCGGCGCTTTCCGGCGTTGCGGCGGAAACAATGAGGGGGCAGCCGATCCGCTTCTCCCTTGCCGTATCAATTCGTAATACAGGTGGGAAAGAATGCAAACACATAAGGGAAAGGCATCCCGTACCCCGGCGGGCATACTCAATCAGGGAATCGATTTGTACAATCAGCAAAAACACGATGACGCATTGGTGTTTTTTCTTTCACTGCCGGCAGACAGCGGAGCCGACAGCGCGGAAGTGGCGTACTACATCGGCCTGTGCTATACCAAACTCAAGCGGTATGAAGACGCCATGCTCTATCTTGAACAAGTAGTTACTTCTACCAATGTTCCATTTGAACGCACCATGCAGTGCCGCTTCATTCTTGCGCTCATTTACACGCTTACCGGCCGGAAACGCCTTGCTTCCTATGAACTTGAAAGGCTGGTGGAGGCAAAATACAAGCCGGCTTCCGTGTATGCGGCGATGGCGCACATCGCATGGGAAGATAATGACGTCGATGCCTGCCTCGAATTCTACCAAAAATCGCTTGATACCGATCCGAGCAGCATTACTGCGATGAATGGATTTGGGTATGTCCTTGCGTGCGAAGAAAAGGATCTTGGCAAAGCGTTGTCATTCTGCAAAAAGGCGGTCGCAGCATCGCCCGAATCGGCTGCCTGTTTGGATTCGCTTGGGTGGGTGTATTACAAAATGGGCATTTATGCCGAAGCGATCAGATATCTTGAAATGGCGGAAAAGATCGACAAGGAAAACGAACTTATCGCCGAACACATAAAGGCAGTGAGCCTTGCCGGAGATGCAAAATGAAATATATGTTACCGATAGTTGCCGCGTGCCTGTTCTGCGTTCCGGCGTACGCAGAAACGAAGAATGCAGGTTTATATACCGCAGGAGAAATGAGGAGCGCCGAAGAAGGAGCTGCTGCAATCGAATTTAGACGCGGCGTACAGGCCTACTACCGCAGCGCCTACAATGACGCCGTTATTCAATTTGAAAAAGCGCTGTCCTACATGAATGAGGACACGTTGATTCTCGACTGGCTTGGCA
Organism: uncultured Treponema sp.; assembly: GCA_963539665.1. GTDB lineage: Bacteria > Spirochaetota > Spirochaetia > Treponematales > Treponemataceae > Treponema_D. The sequence goes on along the minus strand of CAUTOX010000032.1, from coordinate 8,614 downwards.
AAGCCTACTATCATGCAGGACTTGAAGGAACCGCGCTCGACAAGTGGAAGATTGCCGCCGAAAACGGTTACGGCGGTCTTTTACTGCAAAACAAAATCGAAATCATCGGGGAGCGGCGCGTAAATCCGATCCGTTCCTCGTATAATGCGCGTTTTTCCGAAGCGGGCGTTTTTCCGGGCGTATTTAACGGTACGCAGCTTTTTAGCGGCCCGGTGTCGGCGCTGGTAAACAATGACGGCACGTTTTGGACGCTTGCGTATAATTCAAACGAAATGATTTTGATGAACGTCAACGGCGCCATCATCAATCGCGTAACGGGGCCGCTCAACGGATTTGACCGCCCGATCGACATTCTGCGGCTTGACGACGGCAAAATTCTTATCAGCGAATCGGCAGGGGATCGCCTTGCGCTCTTTAGCGCAAAAGGGCATTTCATTAAATACTACGGAAAAAAAGGACGCGGCGCGGGAGAACTTTTGGGGCCGCAGTATTTGACGCAGGATTCGCACCGCAATATTTACGTCTCTGATTACGGAAACCGCCGTATCTCCGTATTTGACAATGAAGGCAACGGCATCTTTTCTTTCGGAACCAAAAGCGCAGGCTTTGAAGGAGTCAAAGGCCCGACCGGCATCGCCGCAATTGCGGACAGCATTTTTGTCGCCGACGATGTGCGGGGCTGCATCTATGAATTCGACCGCTCCGGAAACTACCGGCGGAAGCTGGTAAACGACAAGACCTTCCGCCGGCCGGAATCCATGAAGGCGTGGAACGGGTTCCTCGTCATTTGCGATTCGAACAAAGTGTTTTCAGTAGATGCCGATTCGGGCGAACTCTACGAAAACGCAAAAACCGGCAATGCGCCGTCCCGCATTACGTGCGCCGTCCCCGATGTAAACGGCAACATTCTCGTTACCGACATAAAAAACAACGAGATTTACGTGATGTCGCGTATGCAAGAACTCATCGGCGGGCTATTCGTTCAGATTGAGGATGTGAACGCGGACAAGTTTCCGGAAGTTGCAGTCGGTATCAAGGTCGAAAACCGGAGCCGCAATCCGGTAGTCGGATTAAAAGAAGAGAATTTTCATATAACGGAAGGCAAGCGTCCGGTCGCCAATTTGAAATTCTTGGGAACACGGAACGCGGGTAAAGATGCCGACGTAACGCTCATCATTGACCGGAGCGCGGCAATGTCCCCGCTTGCCTCCAAAATAGATGCGGCGGTGCGCGAGATCATTCCGTCGTTCAGCGAAGATTCGACGCTCCGGATCATCAGCGCGGGAAAGATTCCCGCAGTCGAATATGTCGGCCCTCCTGTAGGCGCAAAGCAATTCAGTGCGGCGGGATTAAAAACTCCGTACGCTCAAACCGCGCCGCTTGACCTTGCGTTCCGCCTTGCCTGCAACGATCTGCTCAAATCGCAACGGAAACGGGCAATTATTTTCGTTTCTTCCGGAAAAATTACGCACGGCGCGTTTGAAAAATACAGCCTGAACGATCTGACTTCCTACATGAACAACAATTCGGTAGCCTGCCTTTCGCTCATCGTAACGGAAAATGCCGCGGACGAAGAAATAAACTATATCGTCGATAATACCGCCGGCGGCAGCTACTATATGTTCCGGCCGGAAGGACTTTCGGGCATCTTTCAGGACATTATCGCCATTCCCGCGGGGAAATACGTTTTCACCTTTACATCGAGCATGAGCACGAATTTCGGAGAAAAATATCTTCCGATTGAAGTTGAAACCTACCTTCTAAACCGGAGCGGACGCGATGAAAGCGGTTACTTTTCGCCGCTGGAATAAAACCGATGCAATGCGGGCGGATTCTACGGAGTTTTACCCGCATCAAAACCAAACCGCGCTTAAAATCCCGCTGCTTTTTTTGTAAGAGGCAGGCAGATACGTACCGATTCAGCGCTTGAACCGCAATCCGTGCAAGTTGCTTCTCACGGAAGGAGCAGCTTGCACGGGATGTTTTTATTAGGAGCTAAAAATGAAACTCACAAAAATATTGTCTTTCTGTTTGGCAGCAACGTTTTTTGTCGGCTGTGCGCAAAAGCGAAAGGATACGCTAAACGTGTATGCAATCATCCATGACGAAGAAGCAAAAGCGCTAACGGATTTATTTACCGAGCGTACCGGCATTCCTGTCAGCTATTTCCATGCGTCCACTGGCGAAATCATAAACCGCGTCATTGCGGAAAAAGATAATCCTAAGGCGGATGTCCTGCTCGGCGGCGCGCGTTCGCACCATATTCAAATTGAAGATGCAGATGCGCTTACTCCTTACGTGTCGCCGAATGCGGCAAACGCTCCCGAATATGCGCGCGCTTCCAGCGGCGCATGGACCGGTTTTTGCGTACTGACAATCGGAGTCGGCATTAATAAGGATCGCTTTGCATCCAAATTTCCTGAGCAGGAGTATCCGAAAACATGGGAAGACCTTTTAAATCCTGCGTTTAAAGGCGAAATTGTAATGACAGATCCTGCGGCTTCCTCTACCGCTTATCTTTTTGTGCAAAACCAGCTTCAGCGGCTCGGCTGGGACGACGGCTGGAACTATTTGCTCGCTCTTGCGCCGCTTGTCGGGCAGTTTCCTGATTCAGGCAGCGCGCCGTCAAAACTGGTCGGCACCGGAGAATACGCAGTCGGCATTTCCTATCTGCACGCGCTGGCAAAATACCGCGCTCAAGGGTTCGGCGTCGATTTAATCCCCGTCCCGCAGGCCGTCGGAGATGTTGACTGCGTTGCAATCCTCAAAGGCGCAAAACAGCTTGCGGCGGCTCAGCAATTCGTTGATTTTATCCTGTCCGCCGAAGGTGAAGAGCTGATGAGCAGCATTGCATTTACAACGCCGGTAAATCCGAATGCAAAAGCCAAGGCCGGCATTATTCCCATCGAAAAGATTGATCTTATTGAATATGATTTCCAAAAAGCGGCCAGCCAGCGGAATGAAGTAATTGCGCGTTGGAAAAAAGAAATAAAATAACCGGAAGAGGAGTATGCTAAAACGGAAAAATTATCTACAGCGCATACTGGCAGACAACGGCAATGCATTAATCGGCGCATGGCTTTTTGTTGTTCTTTTTTTTGCAGTTGTCATCGTTTTTCCGCTGCTGTACACGGCAACTGTCGTAAAGCCGCATGATTTTATCGAAATCTTTGCAAATCCCCGCAGACAAGCGACGATTTTCAACACGTTCATTCTCTGCGCATTGTCAAGCGCCCTTTCGGTGTTGGCGGGATACATTTACGCCTATGCGGTCATACGGGGAAATATTCCGTTCAAAAAAGTTTTTGAAATTGTTCCGCTCATTCAGTTGGCAACCCCGCCGTTCGTTGGGGGCCTTGCATTTATTTTACTTGCAGGGCGGCAGGGCTTTATTACCCATACCCTCCTTCGGCTTGATATTTCGCTCTACGGCTTACCGGGACTTGTCATCGCGCAGGTATTTTCTTTTTTTCCGATTGCCTATTTGATATGTCGGCAGTCGCTGTGCGGCATCAATCCATCGCTCATACAGGCGGCGCGTTCTATGGGCGCTTCCGCAAGCTATGAATTTTTGACCATCACGCTGCCGCTTTCTTTTCCGGGCATTCTCGCATCTCTTTTTTATATTGCAATTTCGGTTTTAAGCGATTTCGGCACCCCGCTGCTCATTGCAGGACGCTTTCATGTTCTTGCAGTTGAAGTGTACACCCAGCTGACCGGCTGGATTAATGCAGGCGCAAGCATCGTGGTCGGTCTGATTATCTTGTTTCCTTCTTGTTTGCTGCTGGCGATACATAATATGCTTTTCAACAAGAATGCAAAAATTACCGCGACAACCGGCGATGTCCAAGACGGGCTTGCGCTCGTAAAAGGTTCTGCAAGTACGCGCGTTATCCTGCTCTCTTTTTGTACGCTTCTTTCGCTTGGGATATTGGCGCAGTTTGCCGCAATTATTGCAGGGAGTTTTCAAAAATTATGGGGAATTAATACCGAATTGACGCTCCTTCACATAAAAAAGATTCCGCGCTGGCTTACGCACTTTCAAAACTCATTTGCTCTTGCCGCCGCCGCATCGGGAATGAGCGCCGCGCTTGCCGCGCTGACAGCGTATTTAGCGCACCGGACGAATGTGCCCTGCCGCCGCTTTTTGGATGCCGCAGCCCAGCTTACCGTTGCCATTCCCAATCCGCTCATGGGACTTATTTTTTCCCTTACGGCAAATAGATTCAGGATCGCCTCTTCCCGCTGCCTCATTATCATTGTAATGGCAGTAACGTTCCTGCCTTTTTCTTACCGGATTATGACAACAACATACGCGCGACTCAAAAGCTCCCTCGATAATAGCGCCCGCTCGCTTGGCGCATCGCAGATGCAGGTGTTTAGAACCATCACGCTCCCGATGTCGCTGAGCGGCTTCTTTTCCTCGCTCATGTACACCTTTGTGCGCAGCTTGAGCACCGTCAGCGCCGTGATCTTCCTCGTCTCATTCGGCACTCCGCTCATTTCAATCAGCATTCTCAATCTTGCGGAAAACGGCGACTGGGGACAAGCCGCAGCGCTTTCGCTCGCTTTAACCGCCCTAGCCTTTGCCGTACTCGGAGCCAGTAATGCGCTTATTGAAAAATTTACCGGCGCAAAGCTTTATAAAGCGACCGCCGTCCATTTCCGGCGTTAGCTATCATCCTCGGAAACGCGAGCGGAACAGGCGCCGTATTCGGCATAATAGGCGTTGATCCGCGTTTTTATTGCATCGGTAATAACCGTCCGCGTTCCGTTCGTGTACAGCGCGTCAATAACTTCGGCCATTGTAACAATCGCGCGAACCGGAAAACCGTACCGCGCCTCGACCGCATCCAACGCGCTGCCATCTCCGCGTTCCGTCCGCTCCATGCGATCAAGCGAAACTACCTCTCCGACAACTTTTACGGCGTCCGGCGCGCCGCCTTGTCCTTTTATAATCGGATAGGTTTCATCAATCGACTTCCCCGACGTAATGACATCCTCGATAATCACAACGCGGTCGCCGTCATGCAGTCGGCTGCCGAGTAAAATCCCCGCATCCCCGTGATCCTTTGCTTCTTTTCGATTCGCGCAAAAGCGCACATCCTTACCGTAGAGCGCGCTGTAAGCAATCGCTGCCGCAGCCGCAAGCGGAATGCCCTTGTATGCCGGGCCAAAGAACACATCGAAAGCATCGCCAAAGTTCTCATGCACGGCCTGCGCATAGTAGCTGCCGAGCTTTGCAAGTTGGCTGCCGGTAACATAGGCTCCGGCGTTCATAAAAAACGGAGACGCCCGCCCGCTTTTCAGCGTAAATGAACCGAACTGAAGAGCCTGACAGCCGATCATAAAATCAATAAAGTCTTTTTTGTATTGTTCCATACCTCAATCCTCGAATTTCCGCGTCTTACGGAAGAAAGAGCGGAATATCATCTCTTGCATTTGCAAGTTTTTATAAATTAAAACAAATATTTTTCTAAAGCAAGCCTAAAGCAGCTTTTCAGATGAAAGACTGAGTGCGAGGCAGTTGAACGTAAAAAACTCAAATCGTCCACCGCTGACGGATCTCTACAAAATCGATAATTTCAGATACACTTTGTTTCCATGAATATAATCGGTAGAAAATCCATGCTTTCAGGCAGCGTCCGCATTCCCGGCTCCAAGAGCCACACCATTCGCGCGCTGCTATTGGCTTCTCTTGCAGAAGGCGCGTCGTATATCCGTAATCCGCTTGGCGGAGCCGACTGCGTTTCGGCAGCTCATGCGGTCAATTTGTTGGGAGCGCAGGCTGACATTTCCCGAAGCGATTTTTGGACGGTCGAAGGCGCAGGGCGCGCGGCGCATCTGCCTTCCGATGTGGTAGACGTAGGCAATTCCGGCTCGCTCCTGTATTTTATGCCGCCCATTACGGCGACTTTTGACGGCTGGTCGATTTTTACAGGCGACGCATCCATCCGCCGCCGTCCTGTCTTGCATTTAGCCGATGCGCTCCGACAACTGGGGGCGGAAGCGCACACTGCCAATCCCGGCATCAACGCGCCGCCGCTCCTCGTCAAGGGGCCGATGCGGGAGAATCGAACGGTAACGACGGACGGAACGCTCTCTCAATATATTAGCGGAATGATGATGGCAGCTGCCCGGCTGTCCGGCGTAACGACCATCCGGCTCACCGATCCGAAGGAAGCGCCCTTTTTAGAGATGACGCGAAGCTGGCTGGAAAGTATCGGGGTGAGCGTATCTATTTCCAGCGGGTACAAGGAGATAACGGTACGGGGAATTGAATCGATCCGCTCATTTGACCGCACCATTCCAAGCGATTGGGAAGCGGCTGCCTTTCCGCTTGTTGCCGCGCTCATCACCGGAAGCGAAATTGAAATTGAAAACATCGATAGTTCGGGTACGCAAGGAGATGCGGCGATTGTCGATACGCTCAAAATGCTCGGCGCAGATATTTCGATTTCTGGAAGTGCGCTCCGCACAAAAAAGAGCCGCCTGTCCGCCGAACATTGCGCACCGCAAGAACTTCGCGTAAACCTGTCCGGCTATCCTGATGCGCTGTGCGCGCTGGCGGTCGCTGCGTGTTGCGCCGAAGGCCGCTGCATTTTCGAGGATATTGGCGTGTGCCGGAGCAAGGAGACAGACCGAATCGAGGTGATGCAAACGAATCTTCGTGCGCTCGGAGCCGAGGTGGAATCCGGCGCCGATTATCTTGCGGTAAGCGGCCACGCTCCGTATTGCGCCGATGGAACGAAAAACGACGCGTTCGCCCTGCACGGCGGAACCGTTGACAGCTTCGGCGATCACCGCGTTGCAATGGCTCTTGCCTGCCTGTCGCTTGCACTGCCGGAAGGCGAAGCTCTTACCATCCGCGATGCCGAATGCAGCCGCGTTTCCTTCCCCGACTTTTTTGCAGCCATGCGTACGCTCGGAGCCGCATTCACAGAATCATAAAGGCGCGGAAGACGGACGAGCGGGGAGCTAAAAAGTTTAAGGGAAAACCTCTAAAAACTTCAGTTTTTAGAGGTAACTTTGAAAATGCGACGAGTTGTAACTCGCGATAATCCAGCGAGTTACAACTCGTCGCAATCTCGAAAAATCGCAAAAAGCGAGTTTTTCGAGATGTCCTTAACATAGATTCCTGCTCTCCGTAGAAGCGTCTTATTGTTTGGGAAAGACCTGAAGTATATGAAATTTATTCGGTTTATTCGGTTTAAACTAGGTATGGAAGATGCTAAACTGGTTCTAAGAACATATTTAATCAATACCCCCGACAAGAGCATCGGGGGCATTATCCCCTCCGCAGCACGTTAATGTTAAAACACACAAAATGTCCGGCTATTCATAGAACAATTCACATTTTTCCTTCCGTAGCATAAAAGCATCGGCCTCTTGCATTCATAGCCAATGCCAGTGCAGAGCCAGTGCGTTCGTCTCCAGTACAAGCCGGCTGCGCACCGCGCCTAAGAGGACTCAGCCGCGTCCGCTCAAACGGACTCGCTCATAACGATGTCGCCCTGCACTTTCTTTGCACAGTCTTCGCCTGCAAGGAGGCGCACCAGTTCTAGCGCAAGAACGCCTGCGGCTCCGGCTCCGCGACCGGTTATGACCGTACCGTCCGTAACAAATGCGTTACGGACGAGCGTTGCATCTTCCATGCACTCCGCGGCGTTGGCGGGGCCGCCGCAATATTCGGAAAGTTTTTCTTCCATAGACGGATGACACGTCCAGCGTTTGCCTTTCAGTACACCGGTTTTCGCCAAGACAGTTACTGGAGCCGCACAAATTGCCGCGACGTATTTACCTTCGTCGAAGCATCTTCGGATAAACGCCAAAACTTTTTCCGCCGCGCCAAGATTCACCGAACCGGGCATCCCGCCCGGCGCATACACCGCGTCCGGCAGTGCAGTTTCCCCCTCAAAAAACTCCGCATAGCTGCAATCGGCTTTGACCGTTATTCCGTGCGAGCCAGTCGGCGAATCGGCCGCAGCTTGCCCCGCAGCAGGAACCGCAACTGTTACCACCTGCACTCCCGCCCGCCGCAAATAATCCACCGGCGTCAACGCCTCAACTTCCTCAAATCCGTCCGCTAAAAAGACAACAGCCTGCTTCATGATACCTCCAAAGGATAACGGCAATTTTCAATACTGCCTCGTCCATTTTATCACTCCAAACGCAGCGAATCAAACCTGCGCGGCATTTGGAGAGCAAGTGAATCAAATATAGCTAACAACAAGAGTGCGCCGAAGTCCCTAAAGCATAGCTAATTATCTTAGAAAATCAAAATAGTACCATATACAAGTCGCAGAACCGCAAGCAGTAAAATATAATGTCGCCGGTTTCTTTGCTCCGCCGCTTTATTTTATGTTGGAATCGTAAATTCCTTGCTTATACATTTTTGAAATTACGTTTCCGGAGTTGAGCCTTTTAAAATTTTCCTTGGATAGTTATTCAGCCATGCTTGAACTTCACGAAGTATAGCTAACTGCCTTGTAATATAACTAAAAATCCTATACAATCTTTACATGGCATATGACAGAGATTTAAGACTATGAGCAATCAAATATGCAAAAGAAGGACACTCATTGACACAGACTGCGAGGGTGTTCAAAGTAAA
>CAUTOX010000031.1:0-20510 GCA_963539665.1 uncultured Treponema sp. | reverse complement strand
CAAACGGATTTGTCATATTAATGGAAAAGTAACGAGGCGGGCGGGAGTGGAATGCGCCTAAAAACAGGGCAGTTCCAACCGTCCGCTTATGTGTTGCTGGTAGCACAATTCGCACAGAACGTCGCCCTATCTCATCCCCGCAAGCGTTTTGTTTTTCGTAAAAAGAATCAGTCGGCAGAAAGCGTATGCTTTTTCAAACCGAGCTTATGACTTCTGCGTGGGATTCGCTTAGCAACGCAATGAAATCGAATAGTATGAGCAGCAAAAAACGCGCGGCGTACACAGCTGATACTAAAGATTGCACTTGCGGAGTAGGAAAGGAGGCGGGACGCGGAGAATGGAGCCGCGCCGCATAAACCGCCCTGTCCGCTTAATCTATGTATTGAAACACGGTTAATGATTCAACTTTTTCTCTATTTTTCTTTTCCAGTCGCCGGAATGTTTAACGTAATCCGCCTCTTCTATAACAACATCGGTGTTCCTGCTTTCAGGCGCCGTAAAGAGTTTTTCATATTTTAATCCGTAACGGACAGGCAATATAATTTTGAAATTAATTTCATCTTTGAAGACTGACGCTCCATTGAAATTGAGAAAAACGATGTTTTCATACGTTTCTTCATTTGTCTCGACTATTTGGATACCGCTTGCCGTCATAAGTTTGCAGTTTTTGACAAGTTTTTCAGAAAGATTGTTGATAACCGTTACCGATGAAATCTCCTATATACTTTCTGCAGGTAGCAAATTCAATAAATCCTAAACCTATAACAGCAAGCCAAACAAATCTGCAAAATTGCTTTTATCCCGGCCATGACAAAGTGCGGCGAAGAAAATTAAAAAGTGATTATTTCCAAAACCTGTGTGCGCTAAAATTTTACCGATGATCCCCTTCGGTATTGTACTGTCTCCGGTAAAAGCTCTTATAAAGATGCCCATGACTACAATACATAGAATAGAAATAATGCTGTCGGCAAATTTTTAAATGTATTTTCATCCCTTTCATTCTTATAACAAAACTTGCATATATTATGATGGAAAACAAAATAGACGGTATGTTCGGAAACCGCGTTACGAATCGAAAACCGTCCGGCTCATAATATTTGAACAAACTCATAAGAACATTGAAGCTTAAAAGTATGGTGCCGGAAAAGGGACTTGCACGCTTTGAAATATTTATAAATCGACCTGTTCAATAACTCCGTTATCGAACAGGTCTAATGCAATTTCATTATTTTCCAGCTCCTTTTTATATTTTTCGCGCTTCGTCTTTGTTTTGAGCAAGAACTGCGGCGGTTATTATCTTACGCTCTACAGCGGGAACCTCAACTTCCGCTTCAACAAAGAAGTTTTTGCTACCTTGAGTTTTTTACGAAATGGTTAGATTGCAATATCATTTTTCAAAAACTCGGCATTCGACTTATTAAAATACTTGCCCAGGGAATATTACAAATCAAAGCTATCCCTACAGCTCCGTCTTAGAGACATTTGATACGGCTTTACAAGGCAGGTTAGTATAAAACCTTCAACTTTTAGAGAATTCCCAAAACTTCCGCGCTGATTTTCTTCAAAAAACTGCCGTTTTTGTGCGGCTTATGCTAAATACTATGCAAGGGAAGTCCGGTATGCGCCGGACCATGGGGAGCATCGCAGTCGTTGTCGGGAGGGCGTATGCGCATTTTGTTTGTTACGGCTGGAGCGGTTCTGGATGCGGGGAGTTTTCCGGAAGAATACGTTGCGGAGCTAAAAAAACGGTGCGAGGTTTTGCACATTCATTGGGACATTGGTAACGCGGCGGCGGTTGTATGCAGCGGGCAGCGGCTTTACTGTGCGCCGGTTCCGGATTTTGAAGCGATTTCGCCCGATATGCGCATTTTTGAGGAGGCGCTTGGTTTTCGTCATACGCTGTCGCCGCTTCTCGCCGACTTTGAGCCGGACATCATTCACTGCATGGGAATGCGGGCTTTTTTGCCGTTTCGCTTTGACGGCGGCGTTGTATATTCGGACTGGCAAGATGACGATGCGGGAGGCTATGATGCCATTGCATTTCAAAAGCTGAAAATACGGCGGTACGCGCTCACTGCAAGTTCTGCATCCATCGTTTATTCTAAAGGAGATGCGCGTTCTGCGATTAATTTGTGCGGCGGAAAATGTGCGCCGCTCGTGCTTCCGGCAGGAATTGCGCCGCTTCCGCCTGCTGTCTGCTCGCAATCATTCCGCGCCGCTCCGGATTTCCATAAAATGGCCGACCGCATTTCCGTATTGTGCATTGCATCGTCACGCGGCGGTGCAGAAACATTCCTGGCCGCAATCGATCAGTTGGGAAGCGGATTTAAAGAAAAATACGCGCTACGCTATGCGTTAACTCCTGCAAAATATCCAAGTTCGTTCGGATATGTCGGCTATGCAGGCGCAAATCTCGTTGACTGCATCACGGCTGTGCCTGAAAGTTGCCGCACGATTGTTATTATTCCGTATGCCTCCGGCAATTCATTTTGGTTCGATGCGCTCAAAGCGATGGCATCCGCCTCTCTCCTCATCATTCCCCGAAGCGAAAGCGCGGCTGCTTTTGCAGAATACGGCGAAAACTGTCTGGAACTGAGCCCGGGCGCAGCGGGAATGCGCGATGCGCTTGTCAATGCCGCCGTCAATTTTGATTCCTATGCGCCGCTGCGCGAACAGGCCGCCCGAACCGGAGCTGCGTGGAGCATTGAACGTTCTGTCAGTGCGCACCTATATGTTTGCGGCTTCCTCCTGCGCGGAAAATTGCCGCATCTCATTTCCGCCTATACGCAATCATTCTACAAAACGCGCATTCGCTTTGCGTCTGCCAACCGCGCGGAAAAGCGTCATGCGGCGGACAGAGAGCTGCGCGCACTCCGCCTCATTTCAGATGCTGCGGAAAAGGCTGAGGCCGCGCATCCTGAACGGTGGGGACGAATAGCAGAGGCGCCGCTCCTCGCGTTAACGGGAGCGTATACCGCGCAGGATGATTTTCCGAATATAACCGTCGTTTCGACGCTTTCGGAGGAGGCGTACGGTATTGCAGTCCGCTCCGAATGTCTCCCGTTCGCCGATCGTGCGTATCCTGTTGTGATTGCTGCCGGCGCGTGGGAGACTGTCAGCGATCCGTGCACGGCGCTCATGGAAATGCAGCGTATTGCAGATTCGCTTCTCATCATCTTGTACCGCGTCAATCATCCCTATTCATGGCAGGAGGGAACAGCGTCGGCCGATTTGGATTGGGATGCGCTGAACGGAACGGATTTTTCTTACGAGGCAGGCCATGCGCCCCCATCCGCATCGGAATGGGATGAGCAGGAGGCGAGCGGAACAAATGCAGAACTTGTCGGATGGGATATTGCGGCCTTAGTCCGACGCATCAAAGAAGCGACCGGCTACCGCGCCGCAGTGTTTTTGAGCCGCAAGCGCCATACGCTCCAGAAGATTGCGCAATACCGGACGGCGGAATATGCAACTCCTCCATAAAAAGGGGCAGCGTTGTCAAGTTCCGGCTTGTGCCGCGAAAGCTCGGCTCGATTGATTTTCTTCGAAAAAAGAGAGTATGGTGCGGCCATGAAAAAGCTTGCCTATTTTTCTTTCCGCTTGTCCGTTTGGTAAACTGCTTGCTTGAACCGCAGAAAGCGACGCGATAGAGAATTGTTAATTCCTCTTCCGATACGCTTTCCGTCAAGAGCAATTCGGCTAAAAGCACAGTCCATCCGGCAAATGGGAGCTTGGCGAATGAGGATAGTCCATCGACACAATCGCGCTGGACAAAGAGAAATACATGTATACGCAAGCGCGGTATAGCTACTTGTCTTGCAAAATGGCATCAAGCCTCTCTGCGGCGGGCTGTCGCGATGGATTTTACTTGGAATCTTTCGCTTCAAAGCGCTCCGCTTCGGCGCACTGCGGCGGATAAGCGCACCGGCACGTGCGGGGCGTAAAAGATAGTCGAACACGGACGCGCCGGCGCGTTTATTGGATATAAGCGGGCGTTTTATGCATACATGGCGCGTCGGGGACTTGAATCCCCATTCCTGCTGTTGGCCTGTACAGCTTTTGCGTACGATTTTTAAAAAGCAATCGGCAATTTTCAACCGCTCACGGCGGCTTTCGGATCAAGTTTTCAGACAGGCGATCGATAATCTAAAGTACGAATATTGCTATTTTGCCGGAGGTATTCTATGGGGTACAATCATGCGTACACGGCTTATCAAAAGATGAGCATCACAACTGCAAGTCAAGGGCATCTCATCGTTCTTTTATATGAAGCGGCAGTCCGCAATTTAAGCGGAGCATCTGCAATGATTGGAGCGGACGGAAAAATTAAGGTGCAGGAGATTGAAAAATTCGGCGCATTAATTCAAAAGGCGCAGTCAATCATAACGGAGCTGCAAGTTTCGCTCGACATGGAAAAAGGCGGAGAGCTTTCGAAAAATCTGATGTCGCTGTATATCTATTTCAACAGCGAGCTGACGGATGCTACGATAAAGCATGATAAAAAGAAGATTGATTTTGTATGCGATATGCTGCGCCAACTGCTTGATTCATGGAAAGCTGCGTCCAACAGTACCGCAAACGCCCCGGCTGAAACTCCCGTTCCCCACGCAGGCGTCAATATTGAAGGATAAACGGATCCCGCAAGGAAAATTAATGGAAGCAATCTCTCAAACGGAACTGGCTGAACGAATCTGCATCGTCCGCCGCTTCCGCTCACTCCTCGAAATGCAGTGCAAGAAATTCAAAGAATACCTTACCGTACTCGAAATGCAGCAGGGTTTTATAGAAAACGACAATGCGGAAATTATTTCCGCTCATACTGAACTCGGTCAGCGCGTTGTGCAAGGCATCGGGAATATTCAAAAAGTCCTGCACCCGCTTGCCGCATTGTATAAACATTCTGCGCGGGGAACGGACAAAACGGAAGACGCGCGACTTGATGCGATTCAAGCTGACTTGGAGCGGCTTAAACTGCGCGTCCTCATGCAAAATGAACAGAATCGCGCCTTGCTGCGCCTCCATCTGGCCAAGGTGCGGGAACAGCTTGAAAAACTTGAAAATCCGTATCGGGGACGGCAGAGCGCATACGCTGCAAGCGGTACGGCAGGTCGCCTTGTTGCCGTCGAAGTATGAACGGCGTAACGCTTGTTGTGATTGCAGCATTTAGCGAAAACAGGCGAGTCATCGGCAAAAGCGGCGGGATTCCGTGGGACATACCGGAAGACCGTGCGCGCTTTCGGGCATTGACGCGCGGACACGCAGTCATCATGGGACGGAAAACGTATGAAAGCATCGGTCATCCGCTTGATGGACGGCTAACCGTGCTCGTTTCCGCAACAAAAACAGTCGGCGGAACGCAGTGCGTAACGGTTTCGTCATTAGATGCCGCCATAGCCGCTGCACGGACACGCGGGTACTCAACGGTTTTTATTGCCGGCGGCCAGCGGCTCTACGAAGAAGCTGTAAACGATGCGGATATTCTCTACCTTACTGAGATTCACGAAAACTACGATGGCGATGTATTTTTCCCCCGATTCGATGAAACAAAATACGAAAAGACCATCGAAAAAGCTGCCGAACAGTTTTCGTTCCTCACCTATCGCAAAATCCTGCGGCCTATGGCGGAAAAATAAAACGGGCAGGCGGCAGCTTTCATTCTATGGGCCGCGGCGGCTTTGCGGATGCAGGCAGCAAAGACTTTCACCGCCGCATTTTTTATGCTATACTCCGCGAAAATTTTATATTTCCGTGCAAGCGGCGCGGACAGGAGTTTTTATGACGCGGCGACGTGTTGTCATAACCGGATTGGGAGCGGTTTCGCCGATTGGAAACACTGCAAAAGATTCGTGGAACGCAGTAAAAAACGGCAAAAGCGGAGTCGGAAAGATTACGCTTTTTGACGCGACCGGCTTTGCGGTGCAGATTGCAGCGGAAGTAAAGGATTTTTCCCTCGATTCATACGGCGTTGACCGGAAAATGCTCCGCAAAATCTCTCGATTTACCAGTTTTTTGCTTGGCGCAGGCATAGAAGCATTCACCGATGCAGGTTTTTCAAATGAAGCGTTACGCGCCTCTAATGCGGGCATCGTAACGGGAGTCGGAATCGGCATCTCCGATGTCGTAGAAACGGCCTACAAAAAATATTTTGATCCGAATGCCGGCGTAAACCGGCTGCCTCCGCTCTCTGCTGCCTTAATGCTTTCCAACGAAGCGGCAGCGAATGTGAGTATGCACTACCGCCTGCACGGGCCTGCGTGGACGCTTTCGACGGCCTGCGCATCGGGCACGGACGCGCTCGGACTTTCCTTGAATATGATTCGGGGCGGGCAGCTTGACGTGTGCCTTGCGTCGGGGACGGACGCCAACATCACCGGCTATAACATCGGCTGCTTCCAGATGATTCAGGCGCTCACCAGCAGTTTTAATGATGAACCGGAAAAAGCAAGTCGCCCTTTTGACCGCGACAGAAGCGGCTTTGTCATGGGGGAGGGCGCGGCAGCCCTCGTTTTGGAAGAGCTTGAGCACGCAAAGCGACGCGGGGCGCATATTTATGCGGAAGTCAAAGGCTTTGGCAGCACAAGCGATGCCTACCACATCACCGCGCCTCTGCCTGATGCCTCCGGCGGCATTCTTGCGATGCAAAACGCATTCCGCGATGCAGAAATGCAGCCGTCCGATATTCAGTATTACAACGCGCACGGCACGTCCACTCCGGCAAACGACAAATGCGAAACGCTGATGATTAAGCAGGTCTTCGGGGATGCGGCGAAGTCGCTTAAAATATCGTCGACAAAGAGCGAAACCGGCCACATGGTCGGGGCTGCGGGAACGATTGAAGCGTTGTTTTGCGTCAAGGCGATTGAAGAAGGCTTTGCGCCGCCGACCATCAATCTTGATAATCCGGATATTGAAAACGGCTGCGACTTGGATTATGTGGCGAACTGCGGCGTACGTTTGAATATCGATGCGGCGGCCTCTTGTTCGCTCGGATTCGGCGGACACAATTCGTGCATCATCATAAAAAAATATACGGACTAACAGCCCGTCCGCGTTCAAAAATGCGGCGGCACTTTTATTTTAAGGAGCAAACATGATTATCAAACCGATGATTCGCAGCAATATCTGCATAAACGCCCATCCGGTCGGCTGCGCAAAAGAAACGGAGCGGCAGATTGCCTACATTAAAGCAAAGAAGGCGGAACGCGGCATCAAGGGCGCAGAAGAAGGCGGCGCGGGGCCGAAAACGGTTTTAGTGCTCGGCTGTTCGACGGGCTACGGGCTTGCAAGCCGTATTACGGCGGCGTTTGAGTACAATGCGGCCACAATCGGCGTTTCATTTGAAAAAGCGGCGACGGAAACAAAAGGCGGTACGCCGGGCTGGTACAACAATAAGGCGTTCGACACGGCGGCAGCGAAGGCGGGATTGACGGCGATCACGTTCAACGCAGATGCCTTTTCGCACGAGACGAAGCAGCTTGTCATCGATGCGGTAAAAAAACTCGACAAAAAAATCGACTTAATCATCTACAGCCTTGCAAGTCCTGTCCGCACTGATCCTGACACCGGCGTTTTGTACAAGTCTGTAATTAAGCCGCAGGGAAAGCCGTATAGCGGGCTGACTATCGATATGCTCACGGAGACGCTGAAAGAAAGCGCGGCGGAACCGGCAACCGAACAAGAAGTCGCCGATACGGTAAAGGTGATGGGCGGCGCAGACTGGAAGCTCTGGATTGAGCAGCTCAGTAAGGCGCACGTCCTTGCCGAAGGCTGCTGCACGGTCGCCTATTCTTATATTGGGCCGGCATTAAGCCACGCAATTTACCGCGACGGCGCAATCGGCGCGGCAAAAAAAGACTTGGAAGAAACCGGCCGCGTACTCGATGCGGCAATGCGCGCGTCAATCGGCGGAAGCGCATTCGTGTCAATCAACAAGGGGCTTGTTACCCGCTCAAGCGCAGTCATTCCGATTATCTCGCTCTATCTTTCCATTCTCTTTAAAGTGATGAAAGAAAAGGGGACGCACGAAGGCTGCATCGAACAGATGGAACGGCTATTTTCCGAGCGGCTGTACACAGCGTCTGGAGACGTGCCGGTTGATGAGGAGCGGCGGATTCGCATTGACGACTGGGAACTTGATCCGGCCGTTCAGAATGAAGTCGAAAAGCGTATGGCGGCCGTAACCAATGAAAACATTGCGGAACTCGGCGACATTGCCGGTTATAAACACGACTTTTTAATTACAAACGGCTTTGATGTTCAGGGCGTTGACTACGCTCAAGACGTTACGCGAATGGATTTGCTGGATTTTTAGGCGGAAATACAGATGGAAAACGAAAATAACGGAAAGAAAGTGCTTGTAACCGGAGCAAGCGGCGGCATCGGGCGCTCCGTTGCAAAAGCGGCGGCAGCGGCGGGCTATTACGTCATTTGCCATTACAACCGCGGAAAAGAGCCGGCGGAAGCGATGCTTTCGGAAATCAAAGCGGCGGGTGGCAGCGGAGAATTGATTCAGTTTAATATTTCCGACCGCGCGGACTGTAAGGAAAAACTTGATGCGATGACAGCCGAACACGGCGCGCTCTGGGGCATCGTGAACAACGCGGGCATTACGCGCGACAATACGTTTGCAGCCTTGTCAGGGGACGACTGGGATTCGGTCATTCGCACAAACTTAGACAGCTTTTATAACGTGCTCAGCCCGCTTGTGATGCCGATTGCGCGTAAAAAACGGGGACGGATTATAACAGTCGCATCGGTTAGCGGCATTATGGGCAATCGGGGGCAGACAAACTATAGCGCATCCAAAGCGGGCATTATTGGCGCGACAAAGGCGCTTGCCGTCGAACTTGCCAGCCGGTCGATTACCGTCAACTGCATTGCGCCGGGCTTAATCGAAACCGACATGATTAAAGACGCGCCGCTTGATGCCATCATTGAAACCATCCCGATGAAGCGGGCAGGAAAGCCGGAAGACATCGCTGCTCTTGCCGTGTTCCTGCTTTCAGAGGCAGCCGGTTACATAACGCGGCAGGTTATTTCGGTAAACGGCGGCATTATTTGATACCGCGCTCGATGCGTATGCGCCTCGAATCAAAACCTTCAACGCGGCATGAGGGCATTTAATCTCCGTACGCATAAAACAAAAACGCGGCGGATGAATATGCGGGCAGCTGCCCCTATTCGTCCGCCGCGCTGCGTATTGCAAGGTGCAAAAGCACGTAATTATTTTGCTTCAACAGCCCAATCGGAAATGGCGCGGGCGCACAATTCTAAAAATCCGTCGTCGGCTAAAAGCTCCGCATCATGCGCATTCGACAAAAATCCAAGTTCTACTAAAATATGCGCAGGCGTTTTATCGGAATTCCAGTCTTTGATTCCCCGATTCTCCAGCTGACCGCCGATAGCATTTTCAAGCGCGGCTGAAAGCGATGCCGCAGCCTCTTTGTAGTTGCCCTTATCCGCCGACACCGTCCACACTTCAAAGCCGGTTACCGAATGCGTCATGCTCGCATTGACGTGCAAGGAGACAACGAGCGGCTCAGCAGCGCCCTTTTCCGATGCAAAGCGCGCCCGCTGCTCAAACGATAAAAACTCATCGCCCATGCGGGTAAAGCGAACCTGATTCGCCGCATTCTTTTCAGACAGGATTCTCCGGATTTTTTGCGCGATGGCGAGCGCGATGTCCTTTTCAAGCAACGTTATTTTCCGGCCGTCTTTCAGATACGTCCCCGATGCGCCGGAATCTTTTCCGCCGTGAGCGGCATCGATAACGACTTCCGCCGCCGCGCCGAATGCGCAAAGGCTTAAAAAAAACGCGCAAAAAAGCGCGCGCACGCTCTTTTTTTTCATAATACGCTCCTATAAAAAAGTCAACGAACAAGTCGCCTTTCTATAATACAATATTTAATTCATGGCGTCAAAAGTTCTTCAGCAAAGAGCATTGATTGAAATTTTCCAATCATTCTTTTTGCAGCAAACTCTTATTTTTCGCTGAGCATTGCAAAAACAATTTCTGCCATCTTTCTGGCAGCGGCTACAATAGATTGCCGCAGCCTTTATTCTCTTTTATGTATTCATATCGCTGCATTATACTCCATTCCGAAGTATCTTTGCAGCGTCGAATTCCCAACGCGAACTGTACAAAACAAGTTCGCAATTCATGGCGCCCCCGTTTTGTAATCTTTCCATGATGAATAGCCTCACTTGAATCCTGAGTACAGGGAACAAGTCCTCAAAAGGCTGCATATTTGCCGCAGCAAATTTTTATATGTCTTCTGTGTAAGCCCTGATTGTCCATCCGTGATTTTTCCGAAGACACGGATTGTCATGAGACGGTTCGCCATTTCATCTTTTTTGTCAGTTCCGTTAGCTGCTTTTCAATTATCTTTACGCTTTCTTCTATTCTTTCTATGATTTCAAACATCCGGCCTGCTGATTGCGTTTTGCGCCACGTAGTCGTTATTCGACGCAAGGGCTTCCAGAATCTTCCCGCGCCGCAAACCGCCTAGCCAGTTTTGCCGACAGGCGAAACTGGAAGCAGACGGCCGAGCAATTACATCTGTACGATGCCCTTCTCCCATCTGCCGTACCACCAACCACCTCGCCAGTTTTGCCGTAAGGCCAAACTGGAGGCAGACGGCCGAACAATTACATCTGTACGATGCCCTTCTCCCGTCTGCCCCGCGCCGCAAACCGCCTCGCCTGTTTTCCCGTAAGGCCAAACAGGAGGCAGACGGCCGAAAAACTAAATCTGGACGATGCCTTCTCCCGTCCGCCGCGCTGCCAACAAACTTGCCAGTTTTGCCGCAGGCGAAACAGGAGGCAGACGGCCGAACAATTTCATCTGCACGATGCACCGCTCCCGTCTGCCGTGCATCGCCAACCACCTCGCCAGTTTTGCCGCAAAGCGAAACAGGAGGCAGACGGCCGAGCAATTACATCTGCACGATGCACCGCTCCCGTCTGCCGCGCTGCCAACAAACTTGCCAGTTTTGCCACAGGCGAAACTGGAGGCAGACGGCCGAACAATTACATCTGTACGATGCCCTTCTCCCGTCTGCCCCGCCTGTTGCTCTGTAAGCTTCAATCCTTGAAAGAAACGCTGCATATCCGGCAGTCGCTGTGGATACTGCTTAATCCGGTGCAAAGTTTCAATAGTGTCTTCGTATCTTACATGCGCTGTAAACTTCCATCTTCAGCACAGCTGCTTCGGAGACTCGCTAAAATTGCTTTCGCAATTTTTCTCCCTATGTGCAAATCAACCCAGTAAAATGGGTCATGATGACCTCCGGCTGATTCGTATTGCGGAAAGTCTAATCGGTACTGCGTTCCAATCTCCGATTCAGTCTGAAACGATTAGAGGTTCTTTGAAAACGCGATGTTGTAACCTGCGATAATTCAGCGAGTTACAACTCGTCGCAATGTCGAAAAAAATCGCAAAAAGCGCGTTTTTCGAGATGCCCTATAATATGATGCCCACGGCACGGAAGCGCCGCCCCCTGCGGAATGGAAGGGGCGGGACGAAACTCTTTTTACTTAAATAAACTGCTCACGTCGAACATCATGCTCCGGATCGTTACTTTTCCGCCAACGATAGGATAGCTGCCATCGCCTGCATCCTTTCCAGTTTTGCCGAGACTGTCTTTCATATTTGAAAGCGTAATGCTGGCCTGCGTTGCAAGGAAATTACCTTCAGCTGAGTACTTAGCAGCTGGAGCTTCAACTTTGCACGTTCCCTTGCCGGCGCTCCTGTCTAACGCCAATATGCGTAATGTTGCGCTGCCGTTATCGCCGGAGCCTGCACTCCAGCCTAACCGTCAACATGCAGCTCGTTTTTATTGCTTTATTATGGAAGATTTTTAGCCGGAACTGCGGCCGCCCCCTGCGGAATGGAAGGGGCGGGAGGAAACACTTTTTACTTAAATAAACTGCTCACGTCGAACGTCATGCCCTTGATCGTTACTTTTCCGCCAACGATAGGATAGCTGCCATCGCCTGCATCCGTTCCAGTTTTGCCGAGACTGTTTTTCATATTTGAAAGCGTAATGCTGGTCTGCGTTGCATGGAAATTACCTTCAGCTGAGTACTTAACAGCTGGAGCTTCAACCTTGCACGTTCCCGTGCCGGTGCTCTTGTCTAACGTCAAGATGTGTAATGTTGCGCTGCCGTCTGCAGATGGAATAGATGCAACCGGCGTTGGCTTTTTGTCCTCGGTGTTCTGGGTGCAGCTCGTTGCGGCAAATACTACGGCAAGCCCAAGCAAAGCCGTACCAATCAAAGAAAGTAAAGTTCTCTGTTTCTTCATATAAAACTCCTGTATGTTTTTTTGCGGAAAACCGCTATAAACGCAGCCGAACGACATATTCCGCGCACAAGGCATGAGGTTCGGCTGTCATTTCTCGAATCACTGCCGGCATCTCTCCGTGCTGCGTACGGATGCCTGCTTGTCTTCTAGCCTCTTGTTTTTGCTGCGGATAAAAAAAATCCGCGCTCCATGCGGTACGCCGAATGGCGCAAATAACGAGCGCGGAGCCGGTATGTTCCGCCGAACTGAGGATAATGCGATGTATTTGATTGTATTATAAAGAGTTATATATATATATATATATGGAAATACGGCAATGGATGCTTCTTATGCGGAGCGTTCTTGCGGTGTTTAAAGGCCGTATCGTTCATAGGCGGAATGATAAAGAATTCGGCGGACAGGCGCAAGTCAATCCTGAGGCTTTTCCAGTCTGCCGGTACCCTACCCCTTCGTTGAAAACGTCGGTCTTTTCTATTAAAATGCGCAAAAATAATCGAGGTACGCTATGATTTTTTCTCCGGTTGAGATTCAGGAAACGGTAAATATGTTTATGCGGCAAAAGCTGGATATCCGCGCGATAACGTTGGGCATAAATCTTTTGGATTGCGCGTGCGATGACGGCAAAAAAAGCCGCCGCAAAATGTACGATAAAATTATGAAGTATGCGTCGCGCCTTGTGCCTGTAGGACGGGAGATTGAAACTGAATTCGGGGTGCCGATTATCAACAAGCGGATTGCGGTAACGCCGATTGCCCTTGTTGCAGGCGCAAGCGGGGAAGCGGATTTTACCGAATGGGCGCTGGAGCTTGACAGGATTGCAAAAGAGCTTGACGTTGACTTTGTAGGCGGCTTTTCCGCGCTCGTGCACAAGGGAATGACGGCTGCCGACCGCGCGCTCATCAATTCTATTCCCGAAGCGATGAAATTAAGCGACCGCGTCTGCTCTTCGGTGAACGTCGGCACGTCGAAAAACGGAATCAACATGGATGCAGTTAAATTGATGGGAGAAATTATCAAAAAGACTGCGGAAAATACGCGCGAAAAGGACGGGCTTGGGTGCGCAAAGCTCGTTGTTTTTTGCAACGCGGTAGAAGACAATCCTTTTATGGCAGGCGCATTTCAGGGCGTCGGCGAGGGAGAGGCGCAGCTTTCGGTCGGCGTAAGCGGGCCGGGCGTTATTCTTGCGGCGGCGAAGGATTTTAAAGGCCGTCCGCTCGATGAACTTGCCGACGGCATCAAAAAGATGGCGTTTAAGGTGTCGCGCATGGGGCAGCTGGTCGGAACGGAAGCGGCGGCTCGGCTCGGCGTGGACTTCGGCATTTTGGATTTGTCGCTCGCTCCGACTCCCGCTGTCGGGGATTCGGTTGCGCGTATTCTTGAAGAGATTGGGATTGAATCGACGGGGGCGCCGGGAACGACGGCAGCGCTTGCCATGCTCACTGACATGGTAAAAAAAGGCGGCGTTATGGCGAGTACGCGCGTCGGCGGGCTTTCCGGCGCGTTTATTCCGGTCAGCGAAGACGAAGGAATGATAAACGCCGTCCGCGCCCATTCGATTTCCCTTGAAAAACTTGAAGCGATGACGACGGTCTGCTCCGTCGGACTTGATATGATTGCAATTCCGGGCGATACGCCAGCAACGACCATCAGCGGCATTATGGCGGACGAATTTGCAATCGGCATGGTCAACAACAAAACGACTGCGGTCAGGCTCATTCCCGTGCCGGGTAAAAAAGAAGGCGACTGGGCGGAATTCGGCGGACTTTTGGGCGGCGCGCCGGTTATGGCGGTCAATCCGTTCGGCTGCGCGGATTTCATCAACCGCGGCGGGCGCATTCCCGCGCCCATTCACAGCTTTAGGAATTGATGACGCTTATCCCGCTTGCGGCGATGGACGGAAAGCAACGGCGCGCTGCCTTACAATTCGTTGTGCGGCATGAAAGATACTGCGTACAGCTTGCGGCGGCGTTGCGGCGTTCTTTGGCCAATGCGTATGCGGCGGTGTTTGTGCGGGAAAAGGGCGAACCTCGCTTGTACGGGGTGCTGAACATCAAGGGAACGGTGTTGCATTGTTTGCCGTATGCGGGGCGTTCGGATGGCCTTGCTCAAGAGGCGGCAGAGGATTTTATCCGGATGTTTGCGCACTTTGCGGCCGATCCGAAAAATAATTTTGCAGCGGCAGGCGTAAGCGGAACGGCAAGCGGCACGACGCTCATCTTGAGGGCGCTTGAACGAGCGTCACGATTGCCCTTTCAGCTCAATCGCTACCATCTCATTTGCCTCGATGCGTCAGATTTTATCGACGTCCCGCTGCCGCCGTTTGCAAATGGGGAGAAAGTGGTGCGCTGTCGGAAAAATATGGGGGCGAAGGAGTTTGAAAAACTCTACAAACTGCAAAAGCAGTATGAGCTTGCCGAAGTCCTGCCGAAAGGCAATGAATTTTCTGAAGCGTCGTGCCGGATCCGCCTCGAATACGCGCTTAAAATGCAGCATATTGTAGCGGTACAGTGCGCCGACGGAGCGTTTGCCGCAAAAGCCGGAACGAATGCAATCGGCTTTCATTTTGTGCAGCTTGGCGGCGTGTTCACCGATCCGGTCTACCGCAGACGGCAGTACGCGCGGCATCTGCTCCACGCGATTTTACACACGGCATTCCGCAATAAAAAGGCGGCAGCGCTTTTTGTAAAAACGGCGAATATTCCCGCAATAAAATTATACGAATCGCTTGGTTTTCGGAAAATACAGGATTATACAATTGCATATTTCAAGTAAAACCCGTAAAATCGGGGTTTTAATAGGAAATAGAGGCCGGCAACCGGAGGCGGCTATGAAAATGCGGTCGTGCAAACCGAAAGGATTTTTCGCCCGCATGAGTTTTCGCTCGGAATTGAGAGATGAATGGCATTCATGCGCGGCAAGCCGGCGGTAAGAACTGTTGCGCTCTGATTTTTCCTATAAATTCCTATAAATAAAGAAGAAGGAGAACATTGTGACTGGGCAATTGATTGCAAAAATTGCGGCGTTTGCGCTGTATCTGGGCTTTATGGTCGTTATCGGGCTTCGATACATGAAGAAAAACAATTCCGCGCTGGACTTTTTTTTGGGCGGACGGCGGACAGGGCCGTGGATGACGGCGTTGAGCGCGGAGGCGTCCGATATGTCCGGCTGGCTTTTGATGGGCTTACCGGGACTTGCCTACCTCGGCGGTATGAAAGAAGCCTTTTGGACGGCGGCGGGACTGGTGGTCGGCACCTACTTGAATTGGCTGATTGTCGCAAAGCCGCTTCGCAAGTGCACGATTGCATTCGGCGATTCAATTACGATTCCGGAATTTTTAACAAACCGCTTTAAAGACACGTCGCACGTGCTTGCGGCGATTTCCGTCATCTTTATCGCGCTCTTTTTTACGATTTATACCGCATCGGGCTTTGTGGCGTGCGCAAAACTCTTTAATTCCGTCTTTGGGCTGCCGTATTATGCGGGGCTGACCATCGGACTTATCGTCATTTTGTCGTACACGATTTTAGGCGGCTATCTTGCAGTGTGCGCGACCGATTTTATTCAAGGGACGCTGATGTTTATCGCGCTTGTCATAACGACTTCCGTGATGATTGCCGTTTTAGGCGGCCCTGCCGAAGCGCTTGCAAAGATAAACGAGTTCGGCTCACGCGCGATGGCTGGCGACTTCGGCGATATAATGAAGGAAAAATTTATTGCAAATAAAAGCTATAGCGCGGTTTCGGCAATTTCCGCGGCGGCGTGGGGGCTTGGCTACTTTGGAATGCCGCATATCCTCATCCGTTTTATGGGAATCCGCTCCAACTCGGAGATAAAACTTTCGCGACGGATTGCGACGGTCTGGGTTATCACGGCGTTTGTGGGCGCGGTCGTCGTCGGTTCTGCGGGAACGGCGTACCTTTCAGGCGTCCTTGCTCCAGAAATGGCGGAAACAGTCTTTAGCGCGTCGATGCAGCACATGTATCCGACCTTTGTCGCAGGGATTTTTTTGTGCGCGATTCTTGCCGCCGCAATGTCAACTGCCGACTCGCAGCTTCTCGTCGCTTCATCCGCATTCAGCCGCGACGTGTACAAGGGACTTTTGAAAAAAGACGCAAAAGAAAGCGAAGTGCTCAACGTAAGCCGCATAACGGTATTTGTGATTGCGGCAGTGGCGTTTGTCATCGCGCTCAACCCGAAAAGTTCGATTTTCAGCCTCGTCAGCTACGCATGGGCGGGATTCGGCGCAACGTTCGGCCCGCTCATCTTGCTTGCGCTCTTTTGGAGAAACATGACGCGGAACGGCGCGCTTGCCGGTCTTGTCGCAGGCGGCGTTACGGTCATCGCGTGGCACAACCTCAAAGGCGGCGTGTTTAATATCTACGAAATCCTGCCCGGCTTTTTCGCCTGCGCCGTGTTTGCCGTCGTGTTCAGCTTACTGCAAAAAGATAAAGACGCGGAGATGCTTACAAAGTTCGATGAGTATCGAAAGATGGCGGATTAAAGGGACGCAATTACGGGCGGAGGAAAGAGCGCCGCCCATACAAGTAAAACGATCCGCGTCTTAGGCTCAGAATCTGTTTAACCTCCCTGCCGTATGCAATAATCAAAACATACGGCAAATCTATCCCGACGACATATCCAAAGAGCAATGAAACACGTCCGCCTGATATTAGCACATGGGCGAAAAAACTTGCGGTACGCAGCGGACTGAGATAAAATCTTTGCGCATTCGCTCTCTACTCAAAAGCGGCTATCACTGACGTATGGCGCTCGTAGATTTTCCCAAATTGAGTCTATAGCTATGTGCCTTGTAAAGGCGCAACAAGCGGCTCTGCGACGAGCTGTAACGATGGATTACGTGCAATATTCCAGCTCCAAGTTGTTCTGTGGGGTTGTATGCCGGCGAATATGGAGGCAATTTCAGCTGATCACGGAAATCAATTTTTTGAAAAACGTGATTCCCGCGCTCCTATTCCGCCCTGCATTGTGCAACCAAAGCGAAATCAATATACTCGCCCGCAAATGAATATTACGAAACGGGCTTGCCAGCGGTATGACGATGTTGGAAGGGTTGAAATCAAGGCATTGTGCGCCTTTCCGGGAGCGCTGGACAATGTGAGCTGCGGCGGATGCAAGGTGCATTACTTTTTTCCTATTACCGTTAATTTTGAAATCGACTATGAAGTCAATATCACCTTTGCGCGCGCTGCAACGGAGGGGCAATTCAAACTTCTATGCCATGCGCAGTGGTCAAGAGAAATCAACGGCGCGACGGAAATCGGGTTCAAGGTGCTGCCGACAAAAGAATCGGCGCGCTTTTGCAATTATGTTTCAAAGCTCGGAAATGAACAGTGCGATCTGCAAGATGAAATTTCCGAGCATTCCCCCGTCATAATCGAATAATGATGTACGCCGGTAACGGTTTTGAAGCGCTTAGCGGAGCTGCATTCCTCGCCTTTCCGGATATGCAGGAGTGGCTTTTGGCCGAACTGCGGGAACGGCTGCATTTTTTTAGCGCGCCGGCAAAGCGGTTCGGCGATTTGTTTTACTTCCCCGATTTTCCTATTGCCGAAGCGCTCAAAACGAACGCGCTCCCCTATTGGGCAAAATGCGTCATGCTCAATCCCGTAAAAATCCATTTCCATTCCATTAGCGGCTGTGCGGCAGCTCTCCGTTCCATACAGCGGAACTGGGCGCCCTATCAATCCGCGCACTTTAGGCGAGCGGCGTTGATTCAAACGCAGTTGCCGTATATCAACCTCAAACCGCGCGCCTTTCCCGTCCGCATCCCGCACTCCCCCATCGGCTTATGGACGCTCATTACTCCCGATACCGCCCTCGCTTCGGCCCAAACAACCAGCCCCTTTCCTTCCGGCAGCATCATTTTTGAAGAAGACCGCGAAAATCCGCCGAGCCGCGCATATTTAAAACTGCAAGAAGCGCTGACAGTCGCCGCCGCAAACGGCGGCGCGCTTCCGCAAAACGGGACGCGCTGTTTTGAAGCAGGCGCAAGCCCCGGCGGCTGGACGTGGGTTTTAACCAAACTCGGCGCAACAGTACTCGCCGTAGACCGCGCAGAACTCGCCCCGCCGCTGATGGCCGATCCGCTTGTAACATTCCTCCGGCACGATGCCTTTACGCTCGAACCGGAACGCATCGGCCCATGCGATTGGCTGCTCTGCGATGTCGCCTGCTATCCCGAACGACTCTACGACTGGATTTGCCGGCAGCTTGCGTCAGGCTTTTGCGGCAACATGATATGCACCGTCAAAATACAAGGCGCAATCAATTGGCAGCTCATCGACCGCTTTGCCGCCCTCCCCGACAGCCGCATCGTCCACTTAAATTACAACAAACACGAATTAACCTGGATCAAAATCCCCCAACCGCAAACGCCGCAGCTCTTTTCATAAGAGATCATCTCCATTTCATCCCCAAAAGCCGCAGCATCGCCGCGCAAGGCCATTGCAGAGCTCCACTCCTCCTGCGGGCGCGTCGCCTTATGCCTCCTGAGGCGCGCTTACTCATTCTGATAGCTGCAACATCATCGCACAGGGATTCTCGCAGCGAGCAGGAAAAGTCAATAATAGTGCGTCCCCGAAATTCCCTAAAATATAGTTTAAGCTGCCAGTTCATCCTCACCCGGAAACTGCCAACCGTAGGGAACATCCCCTTCAGTACAAATGCGGCTTTCGTCCGCATAATACAGGTCAATACGGCCTTCTCTTTGTTCTTGCAGCTTCTCGTATTTGTATTAGTACAGCTACGGCGAGGGCTTTGCCCTTGGGCGTTTGCTTATACGCTTATATCTTGCGCCAATGCAGATAAAAAACGTTTGAATGTTATATCGCTTGCCTGTTTGCCTGTCGCCATGCTTGTTTGGCTTTACTCACGCTCTGTCTGTCTTGTTCGATTGCTAAGCGCACCGCTTGCTCGTCTGAACAATCCATCATTGGTTTGCGACCACGGCCGGGGCGTGATTGCAAACCGTCGATACCTTCTGCAAGGATGGCTTCCCATGCCAGGGCACCTGCATGAAAGTACAATAATAGAAAAAAGTATCGTTTTATGTGATAGCGCTTGCAAAAAAGAGGATGTTCGGGCTTTTTTCTTACGCTCAAATGTCATTCATGTCCTTCTTTTTTCACGCTTTTCTGACAAATACCAGTTTTTTACGATTTTCATTCATACAAATTCCTGACTTTAGTAAATAATGCGGATTTTTGAATTTCTCTATCCTGAAAGCATTTAAAAATCCGCTCTGGCGCTATTAGAAAGCCGCAAGTTTTGCTGTTATCACACAGAATTTCTTTCATGCTGATTCCCCCATAAAACAGGGGCGGAACTCTTGTAAGACTCGCTTTCGTATAGCAACCCAGTTCGAAAACTTCCGTTTCGGAACCGGTTACCTTGAAGTGCGTGTTTACAATCGTCTATTTGTGCGATTGTGAACTCGTAGAGCAGTCCGATACAAAACTATCGAACGGCTTGAGTAGATGCGCAGAGTTTTTAAATACCGACAGCGCACAGGGCAAAAGGCAAAGGCTACGATGCAGGCAAGAAAGTTTCAGGAATCAAACGGCATATTGCAGTCGGTACCCAAGGACTGCCGCATAACGCCGGCAAATGTTACCGATAGAAACGGAGCAATACTCGCGTTTGAGCAAAATAAGGATGAATTGACAGAAATAAAAAGTTATTTTATGTGATGGAGGGTATAGAAGAAAGCCGTTTGCCCATGCGGTAAAGGCGCTTTTGGGCGAAGAAGTAACGGTACAAGCCGTAACGCGCAATGAATTAGACTTGTTCGACAACGGAGTTATCGAACAAGTTGTCGAGTTCTAAATCGCGCAAATAGCACGATTTAGAACATCGCATTTAAATTTATTCACAAACGATGGGTAGCAGCAAGCAGCTTCGTATGGCCCAGAAAAGCAATGAAGGCTTTGGAATGGCTGCGAGCGCAAGTTTAATACGCTCTGCTGTTTATGAGACACTGTGCAAGTCATTCTGTAAATTCCTAAAAAGTAGGCACAGTGGTAAAACAAACACAGGAGCCAAGTTATGGCAAAAGCCCCCCCCCACACAAAGTTGTAATGACAGAAGGCAAAGAAGAGCTTAGTATAGCTAATTGCCTTGAAATACAAGTAAAAAAAACATTATACTCAAGCTATGTCGTATGATAGAGATTTAAGACTACGGGCAC
>CAUTOX010000030.1:0-20620 GCA_963539665.1 uncultured Treponema sp. | reverse complement strand
CCGCCGTAGCCCCCATGCCGATTAAAAGCAAGGTGCAATAGCCGATGATGTCCGCTACATCGTTTATGCGCGGCGTTTCGTCCGCGTTTGCCATAATGCGCCCGAGTTTATCGTCTAGGCGTATGAGAATTGAGTTTGTCGCATCGCCTTTGTAAAAAATCTGCTTCGGCTGCAATGCGCTGTCTCCGTATTTTTGATTTTTGTACAAAAGCAGCTCGCGCATGGCATCCGTGATTTCGGTGATTTTCTGTTGTGTCGGTGTGGTTTCTGTCATTTCGCTTACCTCTGTATGGCTACTGCAAGCCAATAGTAATTTCTTCCGTCCGAAAACTTTATGGCAGAAAGATTTTCATAAAAATCAAAAATAAGTGTTTTTGTTTTTAAGCACGAAAGGATTGTTTTTAACCGCTTTGCATTCAGCGTTATTGGACGCTTTAGAAAAAGGTCAAATATATCTTTGTTGCAAAGAGCTATGTTATCGGCGGCGCAGTTGTCAAAGTGATAACCGAAAACAGTATCGTTTATCCCGCTTTTTATACAAAACGCCTCGCCTTCCCTGCAAAATTGAATTACAGCGTACTCCTTTTCTATGCAGGAGCGATATTTTTTTACTGCTGTTTTGCAAAAACTGATAAAGGCTTTGCGGTCTTGAAGTTCAATACTAAACGGGGAATTATTTGCTTCTATAAACTCTTTTACCGGTATGTCACCCCATTCATCAATAGTAAATTGAATTATCTTTTTATCTTTGTCTATTTGCCAGCTTTTCCACTCAAGCGGCAACACTCTTTTTTTTGCATTGCATACTTCACTATCCAACTTATATATGTACATAGCTTTTGCGTCCGTTGCATACAGTAAAGCGTCTCCATTATCTTCCTGCCTAAAAAAAATGCGATTTTTATATAAGGGGTGGCATTTGCTTTTTATAGCTAATTGCCTTGAAATACAAGTAAACCCCCATTATACTCAAGCTATGTCGTATGATAGAGATTTAAGACTGCGGGCGCTTGAATATGCAAAAGAAGGCCACTCATTGACACAGACTGCGAGCGTGCTCAAAATAAATATCAGCACAATTATTGCTTGGAAAAGGCGATATGAGGCAACCGGCGACGTAAAAATAAAAATCCGTTGTCCAGTTAACAAGAAAATTATTCCCGAAAAACACGCCCTGTTCGCCACCCTCGAACAGAGCTACGAGTTCTAAATCGCACAAATAGCACGATTTAGAACATCGCATTTCAAGGCAACCAGTTCCGAAACGGAAGTTTCCGAACTGGTTTAATCGCAATATGTGGAAGCTCCCCCGATGCCTATAGCTAATTGCCTTATAAAAGCGCAATAAAGGTATCTACTACCAAACGATATTGGCACATACAACTCACAGTATTTCTCTTTGGAAGTATAAACCGGCTTAGCTTTTGTATTTTACAAGTCAATTAATCATACTTAAAAAAAAATTGCGGAAGTATTCGGCTGTCATTCATCTTCAGTGCTGAATCGGCTGAAGAAAAAACTCTGGTTTCGTGAAAAAAAAAAAAAAAAGCACATTTTACAAAGAACAAGCCCCCAAACAAGTAGAGGCGTATTTAGAAAAAATCAAAGTGAACCGTTATCATAAAAGTGCAGACCTAAAAACCCGAAAAATAAAGCAAGTGTAGATAAGTAAGTAATCAAAATTAAGCGGCAGTATGCGAGTATTTAATGAACAAGCCCTTCCCGACTGCCGCCAAAATTCGATTGGAGGCATAGAAAAGCGTATGTATCAGTACTGGCATAGTCTTGCACTCTTATCCATTTCCCTTTCAGTATCCTCCAAAGCGTTTCAGCACTATTTAAATGAGGAGAGTACGGAGGCAGGTAAAAAAGGAAAAGGCCTCTTTTCTCCCAAATCGCTCGCAATTCTTTTATCTTATGATTATTATGAACCGTTGCATTATCCAATACCTCAAAGGTGTTTTTGCACACCTGAAAGGAGAACTCATCAAGAAATTCGACCACTTTGTCCGCAGTAATACTGTCAGTTGTGGTAAAACCTTTCCTTAAAATGCAGCAACTGAACAAAGTATGAACTTTGGAAGTTGCTGCATTGATGCGCGATGAGCGCATGCGTAAATCCGCGATGTTTCGGGTTCGCCCGAAACTCGACGGTTAACGAGGCAACCTTATTTAGTTGCCGAAGTTACGCCTTGTAATTATTTTGCCGATCAATCATACCGAATATATTCACTCGTGCAGTGCGTCCTGATGCAATGTATACATCCTCACCGAGGAACTGCCAACCGTAGGGAACATACCCTTCGGTGCAAATATGGCTTTCGTCCGCATAATACAGGTCAATACGTCCTTCTCTTTGTTGTCTCTCAAGTTCTTGCAGCTTCTCATACTTGTATTGGTACTGCTGCGGCGAGGGCTTTGGGCGTTTTCTTATACGTTTATATCTTGCGCCAATGCGGATAAAAAACGTTTGAATGTCATATCGCTTGCCTGCCACCTGTTGCCATGCGGCCTTTGCTTTGCTCACGCTCTGTCTGTCGTGTTCGATTGCTAAACGCACCGCTTGTTCGTCTGAACACTCCATAATCGGTTTGCGGCCGCGGCCGAGGTGCGTTTGTAAACCTTCAATACCTTCTGCAAGAAAGCGTTTTACCCATGCATTCACCGATACAAAACTCATCCCGCTTTGTTCTCCGGCTTTTGCCGAAGAAAGACCTTTCCCTTTCAGAAGCACAGCACGACAGCGCATGCGAAAACAATGACTCGTCCCATTACGAAAACCATGATCCAGAGCTGTATACTGCTCTGACGTCATCGAGAACAATAGATGTTGACGACACATTTTTGCGAGGCGCTATTGAGGCGGAAGCTCAACTTTGCCTGAACTTCGATTCGCGGAAAGACGAATTGGCTTCAAGCAAGAAGCGCAGTGTAAAAGATGCAGTCGGTACCCCCGAAATAGAACAACTCTTGCGGCAGATGCGCCAATCCGGTTATCCTCAAAAGTATGCAGATACATTGATAACCAGAGCCGTTCAATGAGTTCTTTCTGAACGGAAACAAATTGCCGGCACGATGCTTGAACAAGGGCGTATGCTTTTAGAAGATAAAACGGTTGCATAGAGATGATGAAAACGGTTCGGAAAAGTCCGCTTCGGAACAGGCTTCCGTGAAACACGATGTTCTAAATCGACTATTTGCGCGATTTAGATGTTGCGGGCCTGTTTGAGAACGAGGGTATTTATCTTTGGTGTGCGTTGCAGTTCGCCTCGGTAGATAATGCTGCGCATGGGAGGAGGATGCGGCAGGCGGAATAAAGGTGCGGAAGGATGCGCGTTATTCGGGCGATTGGGCTGCGCCCGGATTGGAGCGGTGCAAGGCAGTCTGCAAAACTCGTTTTGCAGACCGGAGCCGCGCAAAGCCGGTTACGCGGTTGGCTTTCGCCCTGATGATGGGGAAGAGGATGCGTCTGCGGCTAGACTTCAAGTTCAAGGACGATGGGGCAGTGGTCGGAGCCGAGCACCTCCGGCAGGATATATGATGCGCGGACGTGGGGCAGCAAGGCGTCGTTGACGCAGTGGTAGTCGATGCGCCAGCCGATATTTTTTTCACGCGCATGGAAGCGGTAGCTCCACCACGTGTACTGATGCGGCTCCGTGCAAAAATGGCGGAAGGTGTCGCAGTAGCCGGCCGCCGTAAAGGCATCCATCCACGCGCGTTCTTCCGGCAGGTAACCGGCATTGCCTTCGTTCGCTTTGGGATTGGCGAGGTCAATCGGCTTATGCGCAATATTGTAATCGCCGCAGAGCACAATCTGCCCGCCCTGCGCCGCACGCGCATCGCAAAATTCCCGAATTGCATTGCAAAAAGCGAGTTTATAGTCCAGCCGTGCCCCTGCGTCCTGACTGTTCGGAAAATAGGCGGAGATGACAGTGAGCGCGCCGTATGTTACAGTGGTTACGCGGCCTTCATCGTCGAACAAGGCGTTACCGAGCGGTTCAATGCGGTCAGGCTCCTTGAGCGTATACACGGCCGTTCCCGAATAGCCTGCCTTCTTTGCGCTGGAAAAATAACTTTTGTAGCGCCCGCCGTTTGCATCCTGCGGAGAAAGCAGCGCTTCAGAAAGCTGCTGCGGAGCGGCCTTCGTTTCTTGAATGCACACGACATCGGCTCCGCTTGTCCGAATCCAATCTGTAAATCCTTTTTTTTCCGCCGCACGAATCCCGTTGACGTTCCATGAAATGATTTTTAGCATAGTGCGAGTGTAACGATCCCTGCATGGTTTTGGAAGAGGCCGCATTGCCTCTCGTTAAATCTAAGCGAAAAAGAAGCGGAGCATCACGCAAACATCATATCGCGAGAAGCGGCGCTTAAGTAGCGTGCCGCTTCTAACATCGCGCATTCTCTCGAAAACTCGCGCATATATAGCTAATTGCCTTGTAAAGCAGAATAAAGGTATCTCCTCTGTGATATTTGATGCTTATATACAAAGATTTGCCTATTCAATTACCCCTATACCTCTATTTATAGGTGAGTATGCATCTTAGTGTATAAGACTTTATGATGACACTGGACTAGGAATAAACGTATATACGAATAAGATGGCGGCTAACGCTCTGCGTAGTCTTTTCAAGCGGCAATGGCAGGGAACAAGAGTAACCGTTTATGCTGCTTATTGGATGCCGAAAAACTATCAGGACATTCGCTGGCTTGATTAGATAGGAAAAGAGTAAAAAACAAGCGGAATATTGCAAGGCAAATCCATCGCTACAGCTCCGTCGCAAATTGCGCCCGCTTACGGACTTTCTTCTATATACTGAGCGCGTCTCGACATTTTTCGGAGCGCAAACAGGCGAATTTGACGAGAGGCCTCCTTCGGCAGATAATTGCGCTTGGTTGCGGCGGCATTTTTTTCGTATCTTTGAAGGATAACCGAAAGAATCAAGAGGCCTGTTCCGAAAAGAAATTCGAGCAGGTTTAATTTAGGAGAAAAAGTATGAAACGAGAGATTATTATGTTGGGCGTGATTTTGCTTGTCGGTGCGGTGCGGCTGAAATTCGGCTGCCCGCGCTGCTGGGGAAAAAGTTGTACCGTGAAGGCTCCGCAAAAGACGATTTCGGGGAAAATCGTTGCCGTCAAGACGCTGCATATCGATGGGATGCATTCAGAAAGCGATAAGCATACGCTTGAACGGGAGCTCAATGCGCTTGAAGGAGCGGCGGCGGAAGTAAACCTTATCGATAAAACTGTCTTCGTAAAGCTGGCTGAGCATTATAACGATGCCGTTTTGCAGGCGGCGGTCGAACGCAGCGGATTTTCCATAACAAAAATCGAATAGGCGCACGATGAAAAAATACAATATTACCGGTATGTCATGCGCCGCGTGCAGCGCGCGTGTTGAAAAGGCTGTTTCTAACGTGGCCGGAGTAAAAAGCTGCGCGGTCAATTTGCTGACCAATTCATTGGGGGTTGAAGGCGATGCTGCGGCAGCGGCGGTGATTCAGGCGGTGGAGGAAGCCGGTTACGGCGCGGCGGAAGCATCCTCTGCATCGGGCGGCCGGCAAGGCGCACCGGCTGCGGCGGAGGATGCGCTGTTGGACAAAGAATCGCCTGCGCTCGTGCAACGGCTTACCTATTCGCTCATCTTTCTTGCCGCGCTCCTCTACCTTTCTATGGGGAGAACAATGTGGCATTTGCCGCTGCCAAAAGCGTTGTCGGATAACGCCGTGATGCAGGGGCTTATGCAGTTGCTTCTTTCTGCGGCCGTGCTCATTATAAATCAGAAATTTTTTGTCAGCGGCTTTAAAAGCATGATAAAGCGCGCTCCGAACATGGATACGCTTGTTGCCCTTGGTTCCGGGACGTCTTTTGCGTGGAGCGTTGCCGAGTTGTTTGCGATGACGGCGGAACTGCCGAGCGCGGGCGGAATGGCGCTCCGGCTGCGCGGATTGTATTTTGAGTCGGCGGCGATGATTGTAACGCTCATCACGGTTGGAAAGCTGCTTGAAGCGCGAGCGAAGGGAAAAACGACGACGGCGTTGCAGTCGCTTTTGGCGCTTTCGCCGAAAACCGTTTCTGTAGAACGCGATGGGGCGGAAATGGTCATTCCGGCTTTTGAGCTTATGGCGGGAGAGATTTTTATTGTGCGGGCGGGAGAAAGTTTTGCCGCAGACGGCCTCATCATCGAAGGCTCCGCCGCCATAGACGAATCGGCCTTAACCGGAGAAAGTCTGCCGGTCGATAAAAGCGTCGGCGATTGCGTACACGCCGCGACAATCAACATGAGCGGCTTTCTGAAATGCAGGGCGGCGCGTATCGGCTCTGATACGGCAATCGCAAAGATAATCGATTTAGTCAGCGAGGCTGCGGCGACGAAAGCTCCTGCGGCAAAAATTGCCGACAAAGTGAGCGGAATATTCGTGCCTGCCGTCATCGCGATTGCAATTTTGACCATCGCCGCATGGCTTCTTGCAGGTCAGGATTTTTCTTTTGCGCTTGCGCGGGGCATTTCGGCGCTGGTTATCAGTTGCCCGTGTGCGCTCGGCCTTGCCACGCCTGTCGCCATCATGGTTGCCGGCGGCATCGGCGCACAGCACGGCATCTTGTTCAAAACGTCGGAGGCGCTGGAAAACGCGGGAAAGGTGCAAATCATCGCGCTCGACAAAACCGGAACCGTTACCAATGGAACGCCTGCCGTTACCGACATTATTCCGGCGGAGGGCGTAACGGAACGCGATTTGTTGCAGACGGCTTTGAGCCTCGAAGTAAAAAGCGAGCATCCGCTGGCCAAAGCGGTTGTGCAAAAGGCGCGAAAGCAAGAGCTGCATCCGTCCGCAGTTACGGATTTTTCCGTGCAGGGCGGAAGCGGAGTTCGTGCGCAGCTTGAAGGCGACGAAGCGGCCGGCGGAAACTGCAATTTTATTTCGGAGCGCGCGCGCATTCCCGAACGGATGCAGGCAGCGCTCGATGCGCTTTCGGCCGAAGGGAAAACGCCGCTGCTGTTTTCGCGCGGGGAGCGGCTGCTCGGCATCATCGCAGTTTCGGACACGCTCAAAGACGATAGTGCAGCGGCAGTGCAGCGGCTTAAAGCGATGGGAATAAAAACCGTCCTGCTGACCGGCGACAATGAGCGTACTGCTACGGTAATCGGAAAGGCGCTCGGCGTTGACCGCGTGATTGCAGGCATTCTCCCCGACGGCAAGGCTGCGATTATCGAAGAGCTCAAGCGGCTCGGAAAAACGGCAATGGTCGGCGACGGCATCAATGACGCTCCCGCGCTTGCGTTGGCCGATACGGGCATTGCCATCGGAGCGGGCGCCGATATTGCCGTTGAATCGGGGAGCGTTGTTTTAGTCAATGGGCGCCTTGACGATGTGCCTGCGGCCATTGCGCTAAGCCGCGCCGCGCTGCGAACCATTCACGAAAACCTGTTCTGGGCGTTTTTTTATAATGTCATCGGCATTCCGCTTGCGGCAGGCGCGTATATCCGGCTGTTCGGCTGGACGCTCAATCCCATGTTCGGCGCGGCTGCAATGAGTTTGTCAAGTTTTTGCGTTGTGCTGAATGCGCTCAGGCTCAATCTGCTGAATATAAGGGATAGTCGGCGTGATAGAAAAGTGAAAAAACGTATTGACGAGCATTCGTTCAATGCGGTAGGAAATAACAAGGAAGGTCAAACGATGAAAAAGATGCTTAAAATTGAAGGCATGATGTGTTCTCACTGCGAAGCGCGTGTAAAACAGGCACTCGAACAACTCGACGGAGTAGAAAGCGCAGTCCCAAGCAGCAAAGCCGGAAGCGCGCTCGTAACCATGAGCGCCGACATCCCGGCAGAAACCCTCAAAACCGCAGTCGAACGCCTCGACTACACCGTTACAGGCATTGAGGAGTAGCGCAGTGGCAGCATGAGCGGTGTGCATACGGCCAAACGGAGACAAGTCGCAAAACCAATCATGCGGCACGCCGGAGCGGAACAATCAACACCTCTGACGCAGCGCATCAGGGGATACCCCTCCGCACGAATGAAAGCTGCTCTGCTATAACCATTTGCCTTGCGCATAAGCGGCTCGCCATGCTTTGTATGCC
Source organism: uncultured Treponema sp. (assembly GCA_963539665.1). Classification (GTDB taxonomy): domain Bacteria; phylum Spirochaetota; class Spirochaetia; order Treponematales; family Treponemataceae; genus Treponema_D. The sequence continues at coordinate 12,535 of CAUTOX010000030.1, read as the reverse complement.
CGCCGCGCCATACCCCGCGTAGCGTACCCAACTGGCCGAATACGGCTCAGCATAACGGCTGCGCTTAAAAGCCAAGTTGGCTCTATGATGCTATCGATGCCATTCATAGGACTCTTCCCATATACCGCATTGCCGATGTTTTTGCAAAATGAGTATGCGGGCGGGCATTTCCCCTACCAAGCGGCCATCCGTTCCCGCCGACAGCTCTCATTTGCAGAGAGCGGCTTCGTTTTTCCGCGCACTCTTTCCGTGAGTTCTTACTACGAGTAGCGTATTTACTCACGTAAAAATCTAACCTCAGCTCTCTATGTCCAAGTCTAAACCATTGAGATAAGTTTACTCTGCAAGCATTGCGTTGTTTCAAGCAGCAGTTGTAAATCCAGACCGTTTTTTCTGCGGGGCAGCGCAGCTTTTACCGGCTCGGTTATATCAAAGCTTTCCAGCATCCTGCGGTATGGAGTCTTTGCCGCACCATATTTTTTATGACTTATGCCTCTACTCGTCGTGAAAGGCATAAGAAATGGGAGAGTGTATTATCCCCTGTCTGTTCAGTAACTGCGGTTTTGAGAATGTGCTCTTTTTGTCGTACGCACCGAGTTTTTTCAGCTCCTGTATTTCTTGCTGCATAGTAAGCTCCCGCTCGTTCAAGGGCGTTTTGTCCGATGCGATCCTCTCTTCCTTCGATTTTTGGCTTCTGGCCTTCCGCCAGTCAGCAATCGTATAATAACTGATCCCCAGCTGCTCGGCTGACTTTTTCACTTCCTCTCTCATCTGACCGTAGTTGTGCCTGTTCCTTAAAGTCTTTACTGTACTTGACCATTGTTTCTATTCCTATAAATTCGACAGTTGAAAAAATCTTCAGATTTTGAAACTGCCGAATTTCAGTGCATTTGCAAAGTGTCTGCCAGAAAAAGCGCATACAATAAGCGATGTTTGCGGCGCAAACTCGTCGTGTTTTTCAACCGCGCCATTTTAAGCGGCGGAAAATAAATCTTCCTTTATTTTTTTTCGATTTTCGGGAACTCAGAGGACTGCACTTTTATGATAACGATGCGCAATCTCTGCTGCGGGGCAACTGGCTTACCATATGTACAAGGTTTTCTCTGTTGGCGTAGCTTTATTACAACTGCCTCTCGGAGCGCAATCTACCGATAGTCGTAGAGCGTTTCTCGCTTTTAAGCAAACAAAATAAAGAATAACAGGGGGAAAGTAAAAGGAGTTTTATGCGATAGAGGGAACCGTTTGCCAATGCAGTAAAAGCGCTTTTAGCAGAACTAATATGCAGACAGCTCAACGAAATAAATTACCTACATCTACTATGATTCCCAGCTTGAAAGCAACGGCGACTTTGGAAAATCTGCGAGCGTAAGCTTCATACTGCGCTGCAACTTATGATACTAACCTTTTTAGCTCTCATCTTTAAAAGCCTATAAGCAGTAGTTTTGAGTGTATAAAACTTGACATTCAGGTTAATAATTTGCGAGGAAAAACATACCGAGCAGGACGGCATTGCGGCATTTATCTTCGCTCCAGCTGACTGTGCGCGGTAAACTTTGGATATATGCCCAAAACATACCGAATTTGGGGTCAATTCGGAGCGAATATTCGACAAAATCGGTGGAGCGCGTTTGCTGGCCGAACATTAGATAGACGGCATTTGCGATAATTTCAAGAAACTGCGCATAGGTACTCTTCCACGAGGCGCCATTGGCGCAAAAATTTTCCAGTTCAAAAAGGATTTGTTCTTTGAGCGCAAGATCGGACTTCTCAACCCATGTTTTTTGCGTCAGCAGCGTAAGATTGCTCTTAAAACTTGCAAGCAATTTCCGCTCCGCCTCGCCGCTGTATTTCGAGTCAAAGTCATCCGCCGCCCCGAACATTCGCGCAATCAAATTAATTGTTTCGTTGGAATTATCTTCCCCGCCGCAAAACGCTTCAACAGCTTGAATGCTCTCCGAAGCCGTAAACTCAAGTAACAACGCCTTTACTTTATCTGATACCGTCATGGCTGCATCATAGCTATTCGCCCTGTTTTTTTCAAGTGAAGGGAAAAACGGCAAACTACGCGCAAAGCAAAAGCCTTTGCAAGCGCTACGCGCGTTTTTGTTTGCAGAGGAGGCGGAAGCGGCGTAGCGGCATTTTCCTTCTCTTTTGCGGCGGGAATCCATTTTCAACAAAGGAACCGCCGCCTTTTTAGTGCGTTTAAATGCCTGCCTCGCAGGATGCCGTCTTTGCCTGAACGTATGCGATAAACTCCGCCAGCGGGAGCGTCCGCTGTTCAAGACCGCTTGACTGCCGGAAACGAACCGTAACAGTGCGATCGGCCTGTTCTTTTTCGCCCAGCACAAGGATGTACGGCGGTTTATGTTCCTTCGTAATGAACTTTATCTTGCTCCGCATATTTTCGTTGGACAGATACGCATTGGCGCGAATGCCCGCAGCCGTTAGCGCTTCCGTTACTTCTTTTGCGTAATCGTCAAATTGATTGGTAACCGGTACAACGGCCGTCTGCTCAAAATGCAACCACGCCGGCAGCGCGCCCGCATAGTTTTCAATCAAGATGCCGAGGAAGCGTTCCAGAGAGCCTAAGACGGCGCGATGCAGCATAACCGGATGCTTTTTCTGATTGTCGGAGCCGATGTATTCGGCATTCAGCCGGTCGGCGCCCGGAAGTTGATAGTCGAGCTGAATCGTTCCGCACTGCCACTGTCGGCCAAGCGCATCGATGAGCGTAAACTCAAGCTTCGGCCCGTAGAACGCCCCCTCCTTCGGCTGGAGTTCGTAGGCGATACCCGCAGAATCGCAAGCGGATGCAAGCGCATTTTCCGCATGCTGCCACGTTTCAATATCGCCGACATGATCGTCCGGCATCGTGCTCAATTTTACCAATAGGTTTTTATCGAATCCGAAATCCTTGTAAACGCTTACGAGCAGCCGACAAAACTTTGCAACTTCCGATTCAATTTGGTCTTCCGTGCAAAAAATGTGCGCATCGTCCTGCACAAACCCGCGAACCCGCATAATGCCGTGCAGGGTGCCGCTTGGTTCATTGCGGACACAGTGTCCGAATTCCGCAAGTCTTAGCGGCAAATCTTTGTAGGATCGTGTCCGCGTTTTGAATATTTCGATAGCGCCCGGGCAATTCATCGGTTTGATTGCAAAAATGCGCTTTTCGCTTTCAGTAATGAGCATATTTTTCTGGTAGTGCCCCCAGTGGCCGGAGCGCTCCCAGAGCGTTCGAGGCATAACGGCCGGCGTATTGACTTCAAGGTAGCCGTCCGCGCGGACTTTTTGCCGCATATATTCTTGTAAGGTTACATAGAGCGTCCAGCCGTTCGGGTGCCAGAAAATCTGCCCCGGATTTTCCGGATCAAGGTGGAACAAATCCATTTCAACGCCAATTTTCCGATGGTCGCGCTTGGCAGCTTCTTCAAGCATCGCAAGGTGCGCTTTCAGTTCGTTCGGTTTTTCAAATGCGAGCGCATACACGCGCGTCAGCATCGGTCGGCTTGCATCTCCGCGCCAATACGCGCCCGCAATCTTATCCAGTTTAAACGCCTGCGCATTGATTTCCTTTGTGTTTTGCACGTGCGGGCCGCGGCATAAATCCGTGTACGTGTCCTGCGTATACGTCGTTATCGTTTCATTTTCAGGCAACGCATTGATAAGCTCGACTTTGTACGGCTCATCCTTGAACAATTCGAGCGCATCGGTGCGGGACAGCTTGCGGCAAATAAAATCATGATTGCCCAGAATGATTTTCCGCATCTCCTTTTCGACAGCGGGAAAATGTTCTTCCGAAAACTTTGTGCCTTCGGGAAAATCAAAGTCGTAATAAAATCCGTTATTGATTGCAGGGCCGATTGCAATTTTCGTACCCGGAAAAAGACGGAGCACCGCTTCCGCCATCACGTGCGCACAGCTATGCCGAATCGTCTGAAGCCGCTCATTTTCTACCATATATGTACCTTTTGCCTGTAAAATTGCCAGCAGAATAACTTTGCCCGCCCGCTTTGTCAAGTTTTCGCCAAGAGGCGCAACTGGAAATCAACTTTTTGAAAAATTGGTACTGACGTGAATAAAAATGGCATTTTTAGAAAGAATTGCAAATTCTTCTTAGAATCCGTTTCGCGCGCCTGTGATAAGCAAGCGTAGCGGCTTAACTTCATTGGGCGGACTGATGCTCGATTCTTGAAAACTGGTAGGCTGCCGTGCAGGCCGCGCTGCTTTTGCAAGAGCAAGACCTGCGGGCTTGAGCGTATATGCCATTCCTGTGCGGCAGGCGCGTTTGTTGGCTGCCCCAACTCAAAATCATTGGAACAGCCGCCTCATTAGCGTTTCCACAATTTGACGCCCAGCGTCAAGACTCCGCCGCATTGTACCGGATATTCGTCCGTGTCGATAAATGTGAACGGAGTGTTCTGGTCGGCGCCGCTGTTGCCGTTGTTCCCGTATTTCTTTCGTTCGTTGTAAATGTCGCTGTCAATGACCGTGTAGCTGCTGTACAAAAAGCCTGCGTTCGCAAAGACGTTTATCGGATTTCCGCGCCACTGAGCATCGACGGAAATGCCGGCCGATACGATATGCATCCAGTTATATGCGCCGTCATGCAGAAAGAATTTCTTTAGCTTATTGCGGTTGTCCGTGCTCAATTCCGAATACGGCGAGCTGCCGGGCACTTGCTGACTTCCGTAATCCGCTCCATGCCGAATGAATTGATATTGCAGCGAAGACAAGAGGTTATGCAGCGGGCGGAATTCAAAGCGCACTACCGTTTCGTCGGAGTTCGGATCGAGGTAGTAGCCGAGCGATGAGCCGCCGTTGACGTAGGCTGTGCTGATATAGTGACTGTACCACGGCGTATAGTTAATCGAATGGTGGGTGTAGCAATACGGCTCAACCTTTGTGTAGCGCAGCGAGAGCGTCGCAAACGGAAGCTGCGGTATAACCGCCTTTGCGCCGAGCTGCCCCGCATACATGGCGCGGGTTGCTGTAATCGGATTGTTATTGAGGCCGTTAATTTCATCCAGATAGGCCGAAGCCCAAATCGCGCCAAGCCCCGGCTTCCGGAGTTTGATATTTGCAAACAGCGCCAGATTATCATAATCGCCAATGTGATTTTGATATTCGACAAAATTGATGAGCGGAATCATATAGCCGAGCGCAAACCGGTTCGGCCAAATAACCGATGTTCCAAAATCAAAATGCAGGTACTTGAAATCAAGTTCCACCATATTGATTGAGAAACCGTTCTGAAAAAAATAGGCATCGACTCCAACTCGTCTTTCCGGCCATGATTTTTCTGCAATGTATTCCTGATTCGGATATTCAAGCACGCCCGTTAAACCTGAAAATTTAAGAAAAGAAAAAAGCTCTGCGCGTATGTCGAATGCGGCAAAGGCCGCGGCATTTGCATTGTACACAAGGCTTGCGCCGCGCTCCATTGCCGCCCATTCCCGGTCCATCCGGCTCAACAACACGCTCAGCTTGCCGTCGAAAAACGATGCGCCGATATCCGCAAGCAAGTTGCCGCTCATGCCGGCTGTTTGCGGCCAGCCTTCAAGTCCGCTTGCCGTAAGATTTTCAAAAAGATACATCTGCCCGCCCCAGCGTCTTTTGTATGCATACGGCAGATAGGACGTGTTGAAAAACTTCTTTACCGTCCGACGCGGCGGCTCCGGATAGCGAATGCCCGGCGCCAATTCCTTTCCATCGAGAAACTCCGAAACGCCTTTGTCGTACCAACGGTAGCCGATAAAATAATCGCTGCCCGCTTCATACAGCGGCATACGAGATACATTGAAGCGCGCATCCATGCGATACGAAACCGTATGCCCAATGTCCCCGCCGAAATCGAGCGTGGTAAGCCAGTCCATCCCCCATTGATTGAAGCGCTTGTCCGTGTAAAGCCCGCCGGAAAAAGAAAGCTCCTGCGCAAAATCCACCTGAATGCTGAGCGGAACCCGTTTGTTCGGCACCGCATAGCGCAATCCGAGCAGCCGCTTGGTAAATCCCGGCGCGTGGAAGTGTTTTTCCTGATATTCGCGCAGAAAGAGAAGCTCCGTGCCGCTCAATTTTTCGGCATTCAGCAGAATCTCATCAACCGCGCGCATAATGCGCTCTTGCGTATATGGTTTTACGCCCGAAAGCTCTGTACACAGGCCGCGCAATTCGGCGTATTCGAGCGCTTGGTAAATCTGATCCCGCAAATCGACCGTTGCCTTTGTCTGAGCCGCAAGAATAAATGCGGTAAAAATAGATAAAAGCGCACACGTAATTTTTTTCATACCGTCCTCTTTTAGATTGGAAATGATTTGTTGCTGCTCGCGATGAAAACCGAAGCGATGCCGGTTTGCGAAACTGTTTGTACGCTGCCCGCGCTGTGTCCTATAAACACCTTCGGCGCCTCCTTGCCGAAAGCCTCTTACACGATGGTAATGTATTTTTATTTATATATGGCAGCATGACGCATATTAACACTTTTAAAGGACGTAATTCAAGGCAAATGGCGTTCTGGACAGGGGAAGCAGTTTTTGCCATTTTCATAGGTTTTGAGGTAGAAATTACCGGAATATAGCTAAATGCCTTGTAAATGCGCATTCGGAGCCAGAGATACGGAGCCGTATAAATGCGCACAACTTGCAATTTTCCACTTCAAAGCGTTCACTTGTGCTTAATAGGATTGTGTTCCGGTGAATACGGCGGTAGAAAAATCAAGGTTTGCGAGTATTTTTTGCGATTTGACACAAGACTTCTTTTTTATGAAACGACGCGTTGGCCATAATAATGACGTGCCCTTTCGGTAAACAGTTCAACAAATCCTGTTCAAAACATTTTTCAAATAACTGGCTTTTCATAGCGCCGGTATACGTGAGCGGAGCAATCAACTTCCCTTCACATTGCGCTGCAACAAGCCCAATTCGAGCATGGCGTTTCCCGCAAATGCGAATATTTCCCGTTTTCCACGCGGACTTCGCGCATACTGGCGGTACATCTGCGTCTGAATGCCGGTTTTATCAATGTACACCTCGTTTTTCCTTCGAAATCTCTTTGATTCGTCCAAATACTGCGCTGCTTTTTGCCGATCTTGTTCTTTGTAAAATGCGCTCTTTTTTTCGCGTGATGCTGAGCTTGCGCAGCCGTTTCAGTACTGAAGATGGATGACAGCCGAAGACGCTGCAATTTCTTTTAAGTAAGCACCGGATGCTCTTCTTGATTAAACCTGCTCGGAAAATTCAGTTTCTGAACTGGTTACATTGCAATGCGATGTTCTAAATCGTGCTATTTGTACGATTTAGAACTCGTAGACTTGTTCGATGTTGTCGAACGGGGCGTGTTTTTCAGGAATGATTTTCTTGTTGACCGGACAGTGGATTTTCATTTTCATGTCTCCGGTTGCCCGGTATCGTTTTCTCCAGCCAATGAGCGTACCGACATTTACTTTGAATACCGCCGCAGCTGGCGCCAACGTGCGGCCTATTTTATTGCTCGCAATCTTACATCTCTGGCATGTGCCATATAAAGATAGTATATGATTTTTATGCATTTCAAAGCAAATAGCTGTTATCCCCATATTCCAAGCATCAGCAGAACAAGAGGCAATATTTACGGCGGCACATTTTATCTGCCAAAAATACATTGGGCTTCGGAAAAAGTCATAGCCGCCTCAACTCCGCAGCCTGCATCCGTTCATGCAGCAGAGCCGAAATGACCGTCCGCGCATCCCGCTTTTTTTGTGTGCTCCAACGGCCAGCCTCTGGCTTTTCCCGTGCGGTTTTTATTTTTCGCCGTTTTTACCGTTGAGCCTGCGGAATACTTTTTTCAAAAGCCCAACTTTTCCGAGCAAAAGCCAGTACAGCAAGGCGGCAATGCCCAACACCGGTAAGCCGCACACAACCGCGTACAGGAGCGTTTTAAGGAAGCCGACAAAAAAATCAACAATATTTGAAATAAAATACCGGAACCCTTCGTTCACATTCGGCCACTCAAAGCCGCCGGAATTTTTAGCCCGGTACGGCAGCCGGAAATCCACATCGATGGACGAATAGTCAATCTGTCCAGAAAGCCGCTTCATGCTCCCTTCCATCGATTCAATGTCGGTAATTACGCGGTTCAGCTCGCTTTCAATTTGAAGCATATCCTTCGTATCCTTTGCCTGCGCAAGGTACGTTTGCAGCCGTGCACGCATCACCTTCCGCGCTTCAAGCCGCGTTTGCAAATCGTAAAACCGCTCCGAAACATCTTCCGTAGAAATATTTTTCGACTTTACAACGCCCATACTCCCTGCCGCATTCATCGCCTCATCAAATCGAACGCTCGGAATCCTGACCGTAATATTTCCACTCGTTTCGCCGCTGTAAGACGATTCAACATAGCCGCCAAAGTCATTACACCATTGCTCAATCGCCTTGCCCGTTTCTTGAATGGAATGCACTTCAAGATTGAGCGAGCCGCGTTTTATCAACTTCCGCTCAAACTCCCCGTTTATCTCAGCTTCCCCAGCCTGATAATTCCGATCGCTCCCGTCCGCTATCTCCATCGAAGCCGCTTGTTTTGCGCCGCGCATATTCCGCTCGGCAGACATATCCGCCGACATAGCGTACAAAGCAGCCTCCTTTTTACTGCATGAAAAAGTCAGCGCAGCAAGTAAAACCGCAGCAAGCGCAAAAATTGTATTCTTTTTCAACATAGATTCCTCCTCGAATCAATTTATATCAAAACAAAAACAACGCTGCATTTGAAGTAACAAAATAGCGCGTGAATTCAGGGCGCAAAGGGAGATGCGTAAACGGCTATCCGCTCCAACTGCCGCATTCGCGCCACTTTCCGCTTCTATCCGGCGCAGGCCTTGCCGTCCGTCCCGAACCGCTCCTCCGTATTCCCGCCGCACGAGCGCACCGAGCAAGCTGCGCCGTGCGCTACCGATACTAAAATAATTGCCTAAATAGGTATTCTCTCATATAATGCCGCCCGTATCGCTGCAAGCAGCTCAAGGAGAGCGAAGCAGGAAAAATTATCGAACAGGAGGCTTGACGCACATGACGTGAACCTTCCCCTCCCCCCTATTTTTTTCGTATTTTAACGATTTTTAAAAAGTTCATTTGGCAGAAACACGTGCAAGCCGTTCAGCCGCCAGATAAACAAAATAAGTTTGGGTTGTCGGAAACATTTCATCGGCACTCAACAAAATAAATTAGAAACAATATTTAGGAGTCAATGATGCAAAAGAAAAGGTTTTCAATCAAAAACAAACTGTTAGCTATTTTTGGCTTGCTGGTTTTTACCGCAACGCTGATGCTGGGCTTTTTAGCGGTACGGATTGCCCGTAAAGCGGTCGTCGAAAAAGTTGAAGCGCACTTGATCGATAAGGCGAACGACGTATCGTCAATTATCGAAGGTCGGATGGCCGCGCTTTTTCAGTTTATCGGAGGCATTGCGCGGATGCCCGCGCTCCGCGATGAAAATATTTCGCTCAAGGACAAAGCGCTCAGCCTCAGATCCGAAGTGGAACAAAATGCAAAAATAAACCTGCTAGGCGTATGCGATTTGCAGGGTACGCGATTCGATTCAAGCGGACAGGAAACCTTCGTTGGAGACCGCGAGTGGTTCCAAGCGGCGCTAAAAGGAAATAACTTTATCGCAGAACCGCTCGTTTCTCGTTCAACAAACAGACTGCAAATCATTCTTGCAGTTCCGATTAAAAATGATTCCGGCGCCGTCATCGGAGTCCTTTCAGCAGGTATTCCCGGACAGCAGATTTCCGACGAGATAGCCGACATCGTAGTCGGAGAAACTGGCGAATGCTACATACTTGGGCGGAAAGGGACGACCGTCGGTCATAAAAACAGAGGAGCCGTCGATAAACTCTACAATTTAATTGAAGCGTCAAAAGATGCCCCTGCGCTCGCATCCGCCGCAAAGTTTTTAAAGCGCGCGCTTGAGGTTGAAGAAAGCGAAGTCGGCTACTACACCTACAACAAGGTAGATTACATCGCATCGTTTGCAGTCATCAAAAGCGCAGGTTGGAACGTCATAATCAAAGCGCCCGTTATCGAATTCATGGGTACCGTCAAACAGCTGCGCATATCGCTTTTTACAATCGGCGTTGTCATTTTGATTGTCGCACTCATCATCGTCTACCTCGTCGCCCGCAAAATCGTGCAGCCGATTCAGACAACAGTGGACGCGCTGCAAGGGATTGCGCAAGGAGACGGAGACCTAACCGTCCGCCTGCCGATAAACGGAAATGACGAAATCACTTCACTTTCCGAATACTTCAACCAGACGATTGCCAAAATAGGCTCGGCGATAAAGAGCGTAGACGACAACTCCAGCGTGATGCAGTCCATCGGCGACGAATTGTCAAGCAACATGACAGAGACCGCGAGCGCGCTCAACGAGATTAGCGCGAACATCGAGGGCGTAAAAGAGCAAGCGATGTCGCAGGCGGCAAGCGTAACTGAAACCTCCGGCACGGTTGGAACAATTATTCATACGATTGAGCACTTGAACGAGAGCATCGAAAGCCAGTCGGCAAGCGTCGTGCAGTCCTCCGCCGCAGTTGAAGAAATGGTCGCAAACATCGCATCCATCACCCAATCGCTGGAAAAGAGCGACGGCATGGTAAAAATGCTCGCAACCGCCACGTCCGAAGGCAAAACGACGTTGCAAAACTCCAACGCCGTTACGCAGAAAATCGCCGAAGCCTCCGGCGGCTTGATTGAAGCGTCGAGCGTGATTCAGAACATCGCAAGCCAGACCAACTTGTTGGCAATGAACGCCGCGATTGAGGCGGCGCACGCAGGAGAAGCGGGCAAAGGCTTCGCCGTCGTCGCCGACGAAATCCGTAAGCTCGCCGAAGAATCGAGCGCACAAGGCAAAGCCATCACCGACACCTTGAAGAAATTAAGCGATGAAATCGCCGGCCTTTCCGAAAGCTCCAGAACCGTCGAAGAGAAGTTCAATGCCATCTTCCAGCTCTCCGAAAACGTCCGCGGCATGAGCGCCGAGTTGACAGCCGCCATGAAAGAGCAAGAAAACGGCAGCCGCGAAGTGCTCGCCGCCATCAAAACCATCAGCTCCGTAACCGCCGAAGTCAAAGACGGCTCAGAGGAGATGCTCACCGGCGGCAAAGGCGTCGCCAAGGAGATGCAAAAACTCGACCGTCTCACCGCCGAGATTAAGGATTCGATGAACGAGATGAGCGCGGGCGTACAGCAGATCAACAACGCCGTGCAGGAAGTGAATGATTTGGCGCGGAAGAACAAGGACAGTATTGAGGGGCTGGCAAGCGAGGTACGGAAGTTCAAGGTGTAAGGCGGGGGCGGACTGCACGAATAGCACCGTTAAAGTGATAATAAAACGAGCAGTCCGCTCCAGTTTGCCATACGGCAAACTGGCTAGCAACATCGAGCAAGTCTTGCTCCTGCAAAACTTAAAGCGGACGGACGACAAAACTAAACTAAACTAAACCACGCGACAAATATCCCCTCCTCTCAACAACAGATTCCGCACCCACTGGCAAGTTTTACCCCTGCAAAACTTGAAGTCGACGGCCGACAAAACTAAAACCGCTCGACAAATATCATCCCGCGCGCCAACAAATTCCGCACCCACTGGCAAGTTTTGCCCCTGCAAAACTTAAAGCAGCCGGCGGACAAAACTAAAACCGCTCGACAAATATCATCCCGCTCACCAACAGATTTGGCACCCACGAGCAAGTTTTGCCTCTGCAAAACTTAAAGCAGCCGGCCGACAAAACTAAAACTGCAAGATAAAACTCCCCCGCTCGCCAACAGCTTGCGCTCTCACTCAAAAGTTTTGCCCCTGCAAAACGTGAAGCAGCCGGACGATAAAACTAAACCGCTCGACAAAAATCATCCCGCTCACCAACAGATTACGCTCCCACGAGCAAGTTTTACCCCTGCAAAACTTAAAGCAGCCGGCCGACAAAACGAAAACCGCTCGACAACAGATTCGCACCCACTGGCAAGTTTTGCTCCTGCAAAACTTGAAGCGGACGGCCGACAAGACTAAAACTGCTCGACAGAATTCCCCCGCTCGCCAACAGATTACGCCCCACGAGCAAGGTTTACCTTTGCAAAACGTGAAGCAGCCGGCCGATAAAATTAAACCGCTCGACAAATATCATCCCGCTCGCCAACAGATTCGCACTCACTGGCAAGCTTTGCCTCTGCAAAACTTGAAGCGGATGGCCGACAAAACTAAAACCGCTCGACAAAATCCCCTCCGCTCGCCAACAGATTACGCACCCACGAGGAAATATTGCTCCTACAAAACTTGAATTCGACGGCCGACAAAACTAAAACCGCCGACAAAACTCCCCCCGCTCGCCACAAACCGATACTCCTCGCCAGTTTTGCCTCGCAAAACTGGAAGCGGGCGGCCGACAAAACAATGAACCGCTCGACAAAACTCCTCCCGCTCGCCAACAGATTGCGCTCCCACGAGCAAGCGTTGCCCCTACAAAACTTGAAGCGGACGGACGATAAAACCAAACCGCTCGACAAATATC
>CAUTOX010000029.1:0-20735 GCA_963539665.1 uncultured Treponema sp. | reverse complement strand
CTACTTGTTTGGGGGCTTGTTCTTTATAAAATGTACTCTTTTTTTCGCGTAACCTGAGCTTTCGCAACCGCTTCAGCGCTGAAGATGGATGCCAGCCGAAGACTTCTGTGATTTCTTTGAGGTAGGCATAAGGATGCTCTTCTATGTATTTGCGATTAAACCAGTTCGGAAACTTCGGTTTCTGAACTGGTTACTTTGAAATGCGATGTTCTAAATCGTGCTATTTGTGCGATTTAGAACTCGTAGACCTGTTTGATGTTGGCGAACAGGTCGTGTTTTTCAGGAATATAGCCAATTGCCTTGTGAAAGCGCAAAAAAGGTATCTACTACCAAACGGTATTGGGATATACAACTCTCAGTATTCCTCTTTGCAAGTATATATATTGGCTGTATCTGTACCGGCTTAGCTTTTATCCTAAAAGTAGTTATTATATTTTATAAGTCAATTAGCTATAATTTTCTTATTGACCGGACAGCGGAATTTTGTTTTCACGTCGCCGGTTGCCTCATATCGCTTTTTCCAAGTAATAATTGTGCTGATATTTATTTTGAACACGCTCGCAGTCTGTGTCAATGAGTATCCTTCTTGTGCATATTCAAGCGTCCGTAGTCTTAAATCTCTATCATACAACATAGCTTGAGTATAATGGGGTTTTACTTATATTTCAAGGCAAGTAGCTATAAATAAATTTTTCAATTTTAACCTCACAATAAAAAAACAAATTGTATGAAGAAATTATAGTGAAAAACTCATGGCTCATTGGAGACAATATACATAAAAATATATTGCCTCCAATTTATTACTTATATCTCTTAATTATTTACAATTATTAAGGAACACATCTTGAGCACCTTCTGTATTACTACCCCATAAAGCATCACACATTTTCTTCTGACACTTGGGACAACTTGAATTAATTTTCTCTGAATAATTTTTGCCGCTAATTTCTTTCGTATCAGTATGTCCGCATTTATACTTAATAGTCTTTTTTCCTGCAAAGCCCATCCCGACAACTGTTGCCATCACAAGCAACGCCATAATAATCTTCTTTTTCATATAGAAGACCTCCAGTTTAATTTTTTGCTCCCTACGGGAACGTATATTTATTTCCTTTCAGAAATAATTACCAAATATGTAACTACAGTGCATTAGCAATCGCATCTGCAATTATTGAGCCGGGAAGCCGGAACATAATTCCGACCGGCATTGCAAACGAATTATTTTCTTTATGTTCAAAATCTATGACATATCCCGGTCTAACGATGAATGCCGCTCCGTACTCGCTGCTAGCAAAAAGATGTACGCGCAAATCTGCGGAAGGTCTGATGCCTATCACGTCATTTGTATTTTTGCCTACTGTCATTGTAAACGGACAGCCGACTCCTGCCGTTACCGCCCAAAAATTCGATTTAATAAAAGGCAGATTCCATTGAAAATTCAATATATCAATGTCGAATGCAAAGGCTATTTTTCTAACGCTATACCCGAAGCCGATTTCCGCATTCCACGGACCGAGCAAAGTAAAGTTGGCGACAACCAAAAGATTTTGCGAGCCAAACGGATCAAACGTTATACCTAAAAATCCCGTACCGGAACCTATTTCGCTCATCGTCGTAGCAAAATTTTTTATACTGTCATTTACTCCGCCCAAATCGGTTGTGCCTCCGTTATCGGAAAGTTTTGCCGGTACAAAATCTTGATTCATCGCTTTTTCAAAATTAAACATAGGCGTCATTGCAAATACCGAATAGGTAAACAAAAATCCTACGATACCTAAAACCATTTTTTTCATAAAAATCCTCCATGAAAAGTCAATTTGAACTTATCTTACTCTCCGAAATATCCCATTCCGTTGCACGACCGGCAGTCTATGCGTCCGCTGCCGCCGCATCTTCCGCACTCTTTTTTGCCGGTTCCCGAACAAATCTGACAGGTTTCTTTTTCGCCTGTTAGTATGTTGGTAAACCGATAACCTGCGCCCAAACAAGAGCTGCACATTGTTTTTCCGATCCCCCAACCGCCATTAATGCACTGACTGCACTGAATAGTCCCTCGTCCATTGCAGGTTGCGCAGGTTCTTCGAGTATTTTCCACCTCTTTTTCTTCCATACATTTCCAGCCTTTTCCGATACATGACGAGCAAAGCGTCCTGCAGTTTCCCGAACAATTTAGACAAAGTTTGGATTTAACATTGCCGTCTTTCCCTTCTCGTCTCACTCGACCTTTACCGCCGCACCTTATGCATAAAACGGAACCCGTACCTGCACAGATTTCGCAGCGTTTATAATTGGCTTCGGCGCAGATAAAGAGAGTTAAAAACTGCACTGCAAAACCTGCAAAAAGTATTTTGTTAAATCTCATAATCCGCTCCATAAATACCAATAATCGACTGTAAATATAGCTTTTTAATTGATTGAACATTGTATTACTATGTAACAATACATTATATAATTGTTATTTGCAAGAAAATAGTACTTATTTAACAATAAAATAGTGTGAAATTTCATAAAATCGCTGACAGTATACGCGCATGAGCACACGGCATATTTTTATTACAAATCTAAAATATTTCAGAAAACAAAAAGGATATACGCAAGCCCAACTTGCAACATTGATTGACAAAAGTTTTAACTATATAAATGGAATTGAATGCGGACTTTCTTTTCCTCCGCCGGATGTCATAGATAAAATTGCTGAAGTTCTGAAAATCCGCCCCATTCAGCTTTTTGATGAAAACAGCTGCGCCGACAACATATTTCAAGCTGATAAAGAGACAGCTGTCCAATCTGTCTCTGAGTACATTTACAACAAATTGAAGTTTGACATTCGCAATTTCATCATTGAAGGAATTGAAAAGGCTATCAATGATATTTAACAAAAGACACCCCGTAACAAGAATACCAAAAATTTATAGCCGTATGAGTGCATTTTGCCGTTGTAGACTTCTATAAGTCCCAATATTCTTTATCGATTAGGCGGTTCTAACGCTTTTTTTGATTATCCCTGCGGATATTGCTATATATAACTGCCTTTTAAAATCGCATTCAGAGCCAGAGAAACGGAGCCATAAAGATGAACACAGCCAGCAACTTTTCGCTTTAAAGCGCTCCACGTATGTTCAATGGGATTGTAATCCGGCGAATATGGCGGCAGAAGAATCAGTTTCTGCGAGTATTTTCCCGCAATTTTCTGTAAAACTTCTTTGTTCATGAACAGCTGCATTGTCCATGAGGATGACATGATCCTTTAGCAGCTTCTTTAACAATTCCTCTTCAAATCGCTTCTCGAACAAGGAGCCTTCATCGTTCCGCTGTAGGTGTGCGGAGCAAGCAAAGTGCCTTCACGTTGTGCCGCAACCAGCCCAATTCGAGCATAACGCTTGCCGCTGATACGCATATTGACGTGCTTTCCTCGTTTACTGCGTGCATATTGGCGGTACATTTGCGTCTGGAGACCGGTTTCATCGATATATACGAGCTTTTCTTTGGGAATGTCTTTGTTTTTTTCTAAATACGCCTCTACTTGTTTGGGGCTTGTTCTTTATAGAAAGTGCTCTTTTTTCGCGTAATACCAAGCTTTCGCAACCGCGTCAGCACTGAAGTATGGATGACAGCCGAAGACGTCTATGATGTCTTTGAGATAGGCATCAGGATGCGCTTCTATGTATTTGATGATTAAATCAGTTCGGAAACTTCTGTTTCGGAACTGGTTATCTTTCAATGCGATGTTCTAAATCGTGCTATAGCTAATTGCCTTGTAAAAGCGCAATGCAAAGGTATCTACTATCAAACAATGTTGGCATATACACAACTCGCAATATTCGTCTTGCAAGTATAAATATTGGATGTATCTACACCGGCTTAGCTTTTATCCTAAAAGTAGTTAGTATATTTTATAAGTCAATTAGCCATATATATCTGATTAGTTTTTCAGGAATAATTTTCTTGTTAACAGGAAGGTGGATTTTTGTTTTCACGTCTCCGGTCGCCTCATATCGTTTTCTCCAGCCAATGAGTGTACCGATATTTAGTTAAATACCTCCACAACCTGTGCCAATGAGAGGCGTTCTTCTCTATATTTGATTTCTCGCAATCTTAAATCTCTGCCATCCCCGCACAAAGGCGATGCCGAACGCTCCGCCGAAAGCTCGCAGAAAACAAGAATAGGGCGTGCGTTGTGCGCGCCTTTCTTTTATGCTATCATACCGCCATGCAAAACAGAGCGTTGATTTTCGTCCATGATACCAAAAACCTTGCCTCTCTTGCCAAATATTTAGCCGGAGAAGGCTGGGAAATTTCTGCCGCAGGGACGGCTGGCGATTTTTTGAAGCGCAACGGAATTGCCTTTACGCATGAAGAGTGCATGGGAGAAAAACGGCCGTCAGTTAACATATACCACCGGCTGGTGCAGTCGGTACTGACGCCGGGCAGACAGTTCAGCGAGGAGCCGGAGGAATCGGTCGTAAAGCTTGTCTGCGTCAACATTCCGCCCCGATTCCATGACCTGCGGGACTTTCAGGATGTTAGCCGCACGGAAAACTGCATCGACATTCGATACGTCGCGCTTATACGGGCGGCGGCGAAAAATCACATGAATGTTTTAGCGTTGACGGATCCTGCCGACTATAAGGAAGCAATCATTCAAATGAAAACGGGAGCCGTTTCCGAAGGCTTCCGCCTGTATCTTGCCGGTAAAGCGCTAAATCTTACGGCGGCAAACGATGCATCGGCGGCGTATTCAATTTTAAGCCGAAGCTGCGAGCATTATTTTCCGACCTATTACCTTCCCGTCTACGAAAAGCAGCCCATCATCCATCAGGGCCTCAATGAGCATCAAGCGGCAAACTTTTACAGCCTCAATATCCATCCGGATGGATTCAAGAGCTTTCAGAAAATACAAGGGGCGGAGCTGGATTTTGCCAGTATCAAAAATGCGTTTACCGCATGGAAGACGGTCAGCACATTCATAAAGATTATTAAAAATCCTTTTACTGTAGAAAGTACGGATGCAAATAACTACACATTTACGACGCAGTTTACGCCGGCGGCAGGCTCGGTGTTTACCGTCGGCGTAAAAAATGCCAGCCCCATTGGAGCCGCTCTTGGCCCAAGCGTATTTGAATCGTATAAAAAGACATTTAGCTGCGAGCCGGCGGATTTTGACGGCGCCGTTCTCGGCTGCAGCGCCGTTATCGACGGCATTACGGCGGAGGAGCTTTCCAAAGCGCATTTGGCGGCGGTTGTTGCTCCGGATTTTACTAAAGATGCCCTTAAAATTTTGGCGGAACGCAAAGAGCTTCGTTTGATTAGCGCCAACCGCTTTATCAGCGACTTTTTTGAATGCGTGTCGATCGATGACGGGCTGCTCGTTCAAACGCCGGATAGCGAACTGTTTCGGAAATGGCATATCGTTACCCAAACGCGCCCCGTGCAATCGCAAATCGATGCAATGGCATTCGGCATACTGATTGCAATGATGGCGCGCTCTGATTGCAGTATTGTGGTGGTGGATTCAGCCGCAGTCGGCATTGCATCCGGCCACACGAACCGGAGCAAGGCAGTACGTCTTGCGCTTGAGGATGCGGACGAATATAGTGCGCGCGCGCAAGAGATTCTTGATGCGAATTCAAAGATTTTAGTCAGCGATTCTGCAATTCCGTTCGACGAGCGGACAGCGCAAATTGCCGAACACGGCATCAAGGCGATTATCCAAGCAGGCGGCGCACAAAACGATGAGGAATTTATCGATTTTTGCAATCAAAAAGGTATTTCGATGATATTTACCGGAATGCCGCATATTTCATTCTAAGAGTTAAAAAATGCCGACAAAAGTCGGCGCCATTTTGAAAGGACAAGGAAAAATCGTATGCTTTTTTATTTCGGATCGTATTTTCAGTGCTTTTTCGGCCCTGCAAGACTTTTTCAGTCGTACACGGTACTCATCGCGCTCGCTTTGTATTCAAGTTTCTTCGTTACGTTAAAACTCTTACCGCTCTTTTATAACATTCTCCCGCATGACCGGGGGCGAGAATACGCGCTGACTGCGGAGGCGGCAAAGGGCAAACCGACCGGAGCGGGAGCGGTCTTTATCACGATATACGCGCTCATCTGCATCCTGTTTGTGCCGATGGGCCTCGTGCAAGCGGGAATCCTATTGCTGACGTGGCTGACCATGCTTACCGGTTTTTTAGATGACTACAGCGCAGTCAGCTGGGGCGAATACCGGAAAGGCGCACTTGATTTACTTGTGAGCGCAGCCGGAGCGGTTGTCCTTTATTACCGCGCCAAAGGCGAGGGCGCAACGGCATCCGTTTGGCTCCCCTTTGTTACGCATCCGGTTTCTCTTTCGGCCGCCGTCTACATTGCAATCAGCGTGATTTTACTGTGGGCTTCCATCAACACAACAAACTGCACCGACGGCATTGACGGACTTTCAGGAACGCTCGTGCTTGTCGCCCTGCTGACGCTCGGCTTTATCTTCTATTTTATACTCGGACACAAGGATATTGCCGCCTATCTTTTGGTACCGCACATTGCAGACGGCGCAAAATGGGCGCTCATGGCCTTTGCGCTTTCCGGCGTACTCATGGGCTACCTTTGGCACAACGCCTTTCCAAGCAGCGTACTCATGGGGGATGCCGGAAGTCGGGCGCTGGGCTTTGCAATTGGCGCGGGCGTACTGGCCTGCGGCAACCCTATTATGATTTTTGCAACATCATTCATCATTTTTGTAAATGGAGGCGTCGGTCTTCTAAAATTAGCGCTGCTTCGCTTCTTTCATATAAAAATCTTTAAAAATATCCGCTTCCCCCTCCATGACCACATGCGGAAAAACTGCGGCTGGTCAGAGACTCAAGTGCTTTTAAAATTTCTCATCGTGCAAATGCTCATCACAACCGCCTTAGTCGGTTTATTTTTTAAGGTGCGCTAACAAGATTTGCCATCATCCCCATAAATCCGTACAGGCAGCCTTTTCCGCCCCGCCCTATCGCCTATTTTTTGCGGCCGAGCCATTTGCTCTCTCGTCATGTTTTCAGAAAACAAGCTGAAGAAATTTATTTTTTACATCCGCTTTGAAAAAAATCACAAACCGTCCGTGCCGGTATCTTCCTCTTGAGAAAGCCAAAAATGCTTCCAGCCGGCGCAGTGATAATTGTTGATGCTAGTGATGTAGTGCACCGCCTCTGCCTTTGTAAGATTGTGATCAAATATTTCTTTTAAATTAGAAACTTCGGTAGAAACCATAACGTGAATAAAAAACTCCGTCCGCTTTGAAATACGGATATTGTCGCTTTTAATGCAGGCGATAACTTCCGATTCCTTTTGCCGGATTGCCGTATCAAAAATATTTTCATACGAACTGCCGTTTGAACAGCACATAACCAGCTTCATTTCATCCCAATGCGCATAAAAAAAGTCGATGATTTTAAGAAATGTGCGGCGGGATAGCTCTGTGATAACGGATAACTCCGTCGTTTTCATGTTATATTGCGCGTATTCCCATGCGGAATTCCCCTGTATCAGAAGGAGGAAATCCTTTATAACCGTTCCGACCAGCGCATCAAACATACTGTCTTTATTTTTGAACTGATTATAAATTGCTCCAGTCGTCAATCCCACTGCCTGCGCAATCGAACGGACATTCGCTTTTAAAAATCCTTTTGCAAAAAATTCCTGCTTGGCGGCAAACAAAATTTTTGCCCGCGTGTTAAGCTCATCTTTTGTTACCAAGACCTTATTTTCCCTATCAGTATCTGAAGTTTTCATAATGATACTACTATTTGATAACGATGCTGTTGTCAAGCGACGATATGAGGGCAACTGGATTCTTAGAGCAAACGCAACATTTGCAGCGGATTTTGTGCAGCATTTACCTTTTCAAGCGCATTGATAATCATTCCGCCTTCATCAATGAGGTACGCGGTACGCACAACGCCCATATACTTTTTCCCGTACATACTCCGCTCTTTCCAAACGTCATAGGCTTGAATTGCAGAAAGCTCCGTATCGGACAAAATAATAAACGGAAGCGCATACTTTTCCTCAAATTTTTTATGAGACGCAACGCTGTCTTTGCTGATGCCGATTACAACCGCCCCTTTTTCGGTAAACTGCGGATACAGCTCGCCAAACGCGCATGCTTGTTTGGTGCAGCCAGTAGTATTGTCTTTCGGATAAAAATACAAAACCACTTTACGGCCAAGAAAGGAGCTTAACGTGCGCAAATTGCCGTCTTGATCCGGCAGCGTAAAATCCGGCGCTTTTGTTCCGATTGCCAGCATATTTCCTCCAAAAAAAGCGTTTATAAAAAACAAACGGATCCGCTCATTCGCCTTGTACTGGCAGCTTATGCCGCATCCGTCCCAATCATCTTTTTGAACGTTCCGTATTCCGTTTTTCTAAAATTGCCACCCGACGGACACAGAGGGAAGCAAAAGTCCCTGCTGCACGTCTTTTAAAAAGGCGTGCGCATAATCAAGGCAGACATCCAGATAGAGCCGTTTGAGGACATAAAACTGCACGGCCGCCCCCGCGTCAAGTGCAATATTTATTGTGTTGAGCGGAACGGAGTTGATGCCATTTGCAAAGTGGTAGCGGATATTCGAAAATATAAACGATCCTACGCCGCCGTGAACTTCAAACATGAGACGCTGCTTTATGAGCGGACGCTGGTAGACGAAATTTCCGAACAGATTCGTCATATTGCCGTCGATGGAATAAGCGTCGAATTTTGAATCAACGCGGGAATACGCGGCGCTTAGGCCGAACCCGAAATACCCAATTTTCCTTTTAAATGGAATGAAGGTAAGACGCGCCGCGAAGCTACGCGGAAACACATACGTATTGAGATACGTTGGAAATATCTGCTCATACAACGAAACGGGCAACGCATAGCCAACGGACACATCAAAATCTATCATCTTTTTAAAGCGAACGGTAATAGGCCCCGCCTCCGCTGCAAATCCGCCGGGGTTTGCAACATGAAAAAAATATGAACCGGAATCCAGCGCATCAATATCAACAAGGATGTCCGCCTTCCTTCCTGTATCGCCCATTTTTTTTATCTCGCCGGTCTGCCGGTCGCCGCTCCCTGAACGCTGCAAGACGAATCGGCTTTCCTGAAAGAGATTTTTTCCCGTCAACGTGAATATGCCATCGTTTTTTTCTTCAAGATAGATGATCGAAGGCGATATAAGGGTAATTTCAGGACGGTACGCTTTGAGCACTTCAAAATACGTCCAGTCGGAAGATACTTTAATCTTCCCCAAAAGATTGCAGACAGAAATACGCCAGCGGTATTTTCCGGCAGGCATGGTCGTTTCAAGAAAGGTTTCCGTTGTTTGAAAGTGCAAAAACTCCTCAAACTCCGCATTGCCGCTGTCGGATTCGTCTGCGGCGGCGATTTTCTTTGCCGCTTTCCGTCCGTCCGTCATCCGCTCAAGTAAAACGTCATAATACAGAATCGACTTAATCGGCTCCCAGCTCAGCCTTTGGACAAATTCCTGCCCGCCTTCTTCTGTTTCGCGGATATAATAATTTTTATTTTCTTTTGTGTTTTTTTGCTCTCCTTCAGCGTTTATACCGACCGACTGGCACAACAGCAGTATGACGGTCAGTATAAAAACGAAGCGCTTAATTTCCATACAGTATCCCCGAATCATTGAGCACCGGCGTTTTAATGTCCGGCAGGTCGATTTTCACACCTGCTTCGGCAATTTTCCCATGCTGAAATATGGAGCCGTCATTGAGTCTCCGCACCGCTTCAACGGAATACACAAAGTCGCCCTGATCAATTTCTGCAAGATCTTCTATTTTAACAGACGTACCGTTTGCTATATTCCGCTCAAACACAACCTCAGCTCTAGTATGTCCGGGATGCCGAGTAATGACAAAAAAGTAGTCAGTTGCGCCGTCAACCGGTTCCCAAGAAAACTCCGCCGAGCGCGTTTTTTCAAGATATTCAACGCCGAATACCGTACCGGACGGCGGAGAAAGACGAGCGGACGCTTTGAGCAACGGCACTGGCAACACCCTAAAGCGGCGGCCTTTTACTGGAGAAATATCAAATCCGTCATGCGTAAAAGCAGTTATTGTCCACAAATAATCGCCAGCGGCAAGCGGTTTAAGCGTTACCGTCCGCTCAGGATTTCTGATGCGCATAACCACATCTCCGCTTGCTCCGTTTTGCGTAAGCCGCCTTAAAACAAATTCCGTACGCCCCGTCTTATCCGCGCTGTACCATATCGCCTTTCCCGGTTCAAGCGCAGCCGTTATCCCATCAATTATCGCGCCGTCTTCAGGAAAGCGCAAAACGGCCGGATGGAGCTGGCGGATAGTAAAATAGCTTTCGCCCAGTAAGCCGGTTCGCCGCGTAGACATATCCGTCTCATCGGAAAACGGCTGAATAGTCCAGCGGTATGCCCCTTCCCGAAGCTTATCCATATCGATACGCATAGCGGACGAGCGCAATAGCCCCCGTTCAAAAAGCGGCGTGTCAGAACCTGCCGCATACAGTCTGAGCATATAATAATCCGCTCCGTTACTTGCACTCCACTTAAACTCATACGGGCGGTTTTGTCGCACAACAGCCCGCCCCTCGTTTGCCGGATCCAAACAAAGCGGAGCTTCAAGCGGCGGCATTACCTCAAAGCGCTTACCGGCCGGCGCAAGCGTCCTACCGTCAGCATCAGACAAAATGCGCCAGAAATAAGTTCCCTCTCCAAGCGAAACGCCGTTATACGAAGACGCATTGACAACCGTGTCATAAAGCAGCGCGGTGAACGCCTCGTCTTTGGCAATTTGCATTTTCGTGTCAAATGGAACATTTGACTTCCACGTAAAGCGCATATCATTAAGGTAGGCTTTTCCGATATGGTAGCCGTCCGGCGGAAATACCGTCCGCTGAATGACTTCACCGTCAACGGCAAGAAAATCGCGCACTTCAGAAAGCGGAGAAACGCCCCCTTCCCCATCAGACTGCGTTACCGCCCAATACCAGCTGCCTTTACCAATGCCGTAGAGGTGCGGCTGGACGAGCACATAATTGGACTGCGTATTTACATCGACTTTCGGATTATGCAATTCTTTATTGTCGGCAATGCGGAACGTATACGACGCCGCATCCCCCGACGGTTTCCATGAAAATCCGGTTCCTTTAACGCCTTCCGACGCATTGACAAAAGCGCCCGCCGCAGGCTGCCGGAGTTCAAGCGCGCGAAGCTCGCTCCGCTGCGTAATTTCAAACGAACGAATGTCCGACGGAAGCGCTAACCCCGTATTGTTAAGCGTAAAATACGGCGTTACCCGCCAATACCATTTTCCTTCGCCAAGTTTTGAAATAATACTTGACGGTAATAAAGTGCGCTGCACAATCGCCGGATTTGTAAATTCTTTGTTATCGGCAACTTCAAGCTCATAAGAAGTCGCATAATCGCTTTCCGACCACAAAAAGCGAATTGCCGGCAGGTACGACCGGAATGAATACGTATATTTTTCGGCAGGAGCGATACAAACCGGCGTTTGCGTGCGGAAAATCTGCACCTTCCCCGCGCCGAACATCTCATCCGGAGTATCGGAAGAAACGATGCGCCAATACCATGCGCCGCCGCTAAGAGCGACCGAAACGGAATTAACGCCTTTTAGCTGCATCCGCATTTGGACATCGGAAAAATCTTTTTCGGATGCAATTTCAAGCATAAGCGCTCTCTCCGCCGCATCCGCCGTCTTCCACGAAAAATCAACAGCAACGGGAGACTCATCCTGCTGCAAAAATTTTGCGCCCGGAGACGGAGCCGTTACCGCAAATGACGGCGCATTCTGCCCATCTTCAGAATAAACTGCGGCAAATCCCGCTTCCACCAGATGCGGCTCACCGTTTTCATCCTGAACCGATGCGTTTCCCGTCAAAAGATTGACCGAAACATCCTCTTCCCCCGATTCATCGGAAAGCCGCGCGACATGCAAAGACGATCCTTTATCCGCGCGTACGCGCATATTCTTGGCCTTCACCAACGCGCCGATTTGCGCTTCGTTCGCATCAACGGTAACTGCGCCAAACGATACATCCGCCTCCGTCAGTCCGTCATGGTTAATGAAAACCTGCACCATTGTGCTTTCATTCAGCTCAATCTTATTGCCGTCGGAAAACCAGAGCGTCGCTTCCGAAAGCGGCGCTGTTCTGATGATGTCGCCGTTATATACCGGAGACTCTTGTTGAAGACGATCCCAGACGACGCGCTCAAGAAAACGCCGCTGGGCGGTTTTATGCTTGAATGTGATCGTTGCAATAGGATTATCCTTTTTAAGCGCCTCGTTAAAGCTCCGCCAAAAAAGACAGAGGTTCACGCCCGCGCCGAAAAGCAAAAGCAAGAGTAAAAGATAAAATGCAGCGGATTCGCGGTTACTGCTTGATTGTGTATTTTTTCTCTTCTTCATCAAGGTTCACCTTTGCAAAATCGGGAACAGGAATATCGAGCATCGAACGTACTTCCGCCATAGAGCGCGGGCCGTTTGCACCGCAGCCGGGAATGTCATCTGCACGCGGCATATTTACTACAGCGAACATACGGCAAAGGCCTTCCTTACCTTTAACGGTAACGCCCGGCATTTCTTCAACCAGCACTTCATCCTTTATAAGATTCCATGTGTTTTCGGTTATCAAAATATCCGACCCCAGCGGCTTATTGAGCGCTTCCGTTCGGGAAGCAAAGTTTACCGCATCCCCGATAACCGTGTATTCCATTTTCTGCGTCGAACCTATTTGACCGGCAATGACCGGACCGCTGTTGATGCCGCAGCCAATTTTGATAATCGGATGCTTTGCATCCCCGCGTCCCACGTTGAATTGCTGTAAGCTGTGCCGCATTCTGAGCGCCGCGCGCACACATCTGAGCGCAAGCGTACGCGGCTCTCCTGCAATCGGCGCTCCCCAAATTGCCATAATCGCGTCGCCTTCAAACTTGTCGATCGTCCCTTTTTCAAGCATTACGCATTCGACCATCCGCTCCATGTAGACATTCAAAAATCCGACAACCTCTTCCGGAGAGAGCTTATCGCTGATAGCGGTAAAGCCGCGTATATCGCTGAAAAAAATCGTACATTCCATGCGCTCGCCGCCAACGGCAATTTCTCCGCGTGCAGCCCGCTCTGCAACTTCCTTATTCGTAAACCGCCCAAACGTATCCTTTAAGCGTTCGCGTTCGGCAAGGCCTTTGCCCATGCTCACAAAGCTTTCCGTCAACACGCCGAGTTCATCCTGCGTTTTTGGCTTGAGCTTGACTTCAAAATTGCCGTTTTGAATCTCCTCCGACGCTTTTGTCAGCATTTTAAGCGGACGAGAAATAGAGCGAGAATATATAAGAACAAAAACGATTGCAATACAGACGACCGCCGCCATGAGATACAGGTTATTGCGCGTCGTTCGGTTGACTGCCTCAAGCACCAGCGCCATCGGAATCGTCGTAAATACGCCAATATCGCCGACGGCAAGCTTTTGATATGCGCCGAAATACTTTTTACCGTCAGCATCCGTATAGACAATCTGTTTTTTGCTGTCGTTATTTTTACGCATCTCTTTGACAAGCGGATTGTCGGAAAAACTTGCGCCCGAGCGGATGAGTTCAAAATCAGGGTGAACGAGCAAATCGCCGGAATCATTTATCATGTATGAAATACCGACATAACCGGAACTTAAATTGTCCGCAAGCGCTTCCACCGAAAAGAACACGATACATGCCTGATCGCGCCCATTCTCTTTCCATGGAAAAAGCAAGGCGATAATTTGCGTTTGAAAAAATGGCGCCGCATTGAGCGCAATCACCTCTCCAGCGCAAGCGCGAGTTAGAGCAGAGCCGTTTGTCTCAAAAAATTTTTTGATGATGCTCCTGTCAAGCTCGTTCGCTAAAAAAAACTTCCGGTTCACCGCGCTAATGTCTGACGGCAAGGTGCGCTCAAGCGATTCTTCCGACCACACCAAAATCGCTGCAATCGTCTGGTTACGGTCAAAGAAAAACGCTTCCGCCTGCTTTGAAATCGGAGATGCGCTGCCTGCGGCGCTTATCAGATCGAGCAATTGCGAAGAGTTTGCCCGAATAACCGCAAATTCGCTTTCCGCAGCTCCCGACGAGCGGCCATTCATCGCAAGATTATTGCTTTCCGCCGTAACCCGCACATCATCGCCGACAAGATAACTTACTAAAAAAGTAATCGTCCCCAACGCAATGACAATCAGTACGCTTATAATCACGGACAGTTTTAGTCCAATGGAATATTTAACTTTAACGGAATGACTCAAAGAATCCCCCAGTTATTTTTATATGCCCTTTCATTATCGATATAATTATACAAATTCTATACATAAAGAAAATACGTTTGCTGAATATTTCAATTTTCCGCGCACAAACCAGAGCAGAAAGCGCAATAATGCTTTTAGGTATAGAAGGGGAATCAATTTTTTGAAAAATGATATTGCAATCTAACCATTTCTATAATGTTTTTAGAAAAAATGAGGCGCTGTTTTAGTATTTTTCCGGTAATTTCGGCCCCAAAACCTATGAAAATGGCAAAACATATCCCCTAGCCGCGTTCCCACTCGCGTTGCTTTATCTTGTAAACTGGGATAGTATAACAAATAAACTGCCGCCCTGTGCGGCCTGAGCAACGAGGAAATTATGATACATTGGGAAAATGCGGATACGTTATCCGCTTGGAAAAAATTGCTTTCGCTGAAGGATATGGCTTCCGTCGCCGACGCATTGAGCGGTGCGGATTCGGAAGCTCGGATTCAGGGGTATTCGATACCGATGGCGGAGGGGCTGACATTCAATTATGCCGCCAAACAGGTGAACGAGCAGATTTTGACGGCGCTTTCGGAATTGAGCGAGGAAGCGGAGCTGCTTGAAAAATTCGCCGCATTGTATAATGGAGAAGCGGTCAATACCGGTGAGAAGCGCAAAGTGCTCCATCACCTGCTGCGCGGGCAACTCGGAAGTGATGTTGAAGCGGACGGCGTGAACAAACGCGACTTCTACGTGAACGAGCAAAAGAAAATCGCAGACTTTGCGGATAAGGTGCACAGCGGAAAAATCGTAAATGAAAACGAGGAAACGTTTACTTCCGTCTGCCAGATTGGTATCGGCGGTTCCGATTTGGGGCCGCGCGCCATGTATCTTGCGCTCGAAAATTGGGCGAAGAAAAACAATACGTTCAAGATGGAAGCGCATTTTATCTCCAACGTTGATCCGGATGACGGGGCTGCCGTCCTTTCTTCTATTAATATTGCGCGCACGATTTTTATTTTGGTCTCAAAGTCAGGGACGACGCTTGAGACGCTGACGAACGAATCGTTTGTCAAAGCGTGCATTAAAGAGGCAGGGCTTGATCCGGCCAAGCGCATGATTGCCGTTACCAGCGAAACAAGTCCGCTTGCGCACAATGCCGATTATCTTGCGGCCTTCTACATGGACGATTACATCGGCGGGCGCTACTCTTCAACATCCGGCGTCGGCGGCGCGGCGCTCAGTCTGGCATTCGGCGCGAATGTTTTCGCCGATTTTCTGGAGGGAGCAGCGGCGGCGGACAAGACGGCGCTCAATGCGGACATCCGCAAAAATCCCGCCTTGCTGGATGCACTCATCGGTATCTACGAGCGCAACGTGCAAGGCTACCCTGCAACCGCAATTCTGCCATACTCGCAGGCGCTCAGCAGATTTCCGGCGCACTTGCAACAGCTCGACATGGAATCGAACGGCAAAAGCGTCAACCGCAGCGGCGGAAAAATCGCGTATGCTACCGGTCCGGTCATTTTCGGCGAGCCGGGCACGAATGGGCAGCATTCATTCTACCAGCTGCTGCATCAGGGGACAGACATTATTCCG
Organism: uncultured Treponema sp.; assembly: GCA_963539665.1. Taxonomy (GTDB): domain Bacteria; phylum Spirochaetota; class Spirochaetia; order Treponematales; family Treponemataceae; genus Treponema_D. The sequence goes on along the minus strand of CAUTOX010000029.1, from coordinate 4,860 downwards.
CTCCAGTTTATTGCGTTTTTGGAAAATCAAACTGGAAAGGACATAATAATCGAGGATTCGAGTAGCCAGACGAAACTTTGTGCAAATGTCGCAGCGCAAATTGTTGCATTCGCCTGCGGCAAGGCCGATTCGGATCCAAACAAAAGTTTTGCCGGAAATCGCCCGTCGAGCCTCATCTACGGCAAACAGCTGACGCCGAAAACGCTCGGCGCACTCCTTGCGCACTACGAAAACAAAGTAATGTTCCAAGGATTCGTGTGGAATATCAACAGCTTTGACCAAGAAGGCGTCCAGCTTGGCAAAAAACTAGCAAAATCCGTCCTGTCCGGCAGCATGGACGGCGCGCTCAAAGCCTATGCGGGTTTGCTGATTTAGAGCCAAGCAATCGCCCGCGCCGCAACAAAGCGCCGGTCGCGCCCATACAAGCTGCCGGCGCTTTATCGTCTCTAAAGAGAGACGGAGAGCGCAGATGCGTTTTATGGATGTTGCAAAAGTCAATATCATAAATTGCAAGGCCACGGAACTCCGTTTTTGCCATTTTCATAGGTTTTGAGGCCGAAACTACCGGAAAAAATACTAAAAAAGCACCTCTTTTTTTCTAAAAATATTAAAGCTGTTCGACAACGCAGTTATCGAACAGGTCTATCATAGAAATGATTAGATTGCCAGATACTTGAGTTTCCGATGAGGAAACTTGACGTTTAACTGCGGCAACAGTCTTTGCTTGCCGCAGTTAAACCTCGTTTTTTAAGCTCCTGTATTTCTTGCAGCATGGCAAGTTCGCGCTCGTTCAACGGCGTCTTGTCCGATGCGATTCCCTCTTCCTTTGCTTTTCGGCTTCTCGTCTCCCTCCACTCTGCAACCGTGTAATAATTGCTTCCCAGCTACTCGGCTGCCTTTTTCATTCCTCTCTCATCCGACAATAGCAGGCCTGTGCCTTACATTCTTTACGGTATTTGACCATTGTTGCTCTTCCTATAAATTCGATAGTTGAAAAAATCTTCAGATTTTGAATCTGCCGAATTTCAGTGCATTTGCAAAGTGTCTGCCTGAAAAAGCACATACAATAAGCGATGTTTGCGGCGCAAACTCGTCGTGTTTTTCAGCCGCGCTATTTTAAGCGGCTGAAAATAAACTTCCTTTATTTTTCGTTTTTTTGGGACTAGACGACTGCACTTTTATGATAACGGTTCAATTAAAGCCACCTGCAACTACCTTATGAGAACAACATCCCCTGACGCTTGCGTCGGGGGATGTTGATTGAGGTTCAAACATGGATGAATAACTATCCACGAAAAATCCTTAAAGGCTCACCTCCGAAAACGGAACTTCAAAATGTATAGGCAAGGAATTTACGATTCCAATATAAAATAAACCGCCGGAGCAAAGAAATCGGCGTCATTTCTATTTACAGGGGTGCCGAACGATTGCTAAAAATACAAAATGCGGAGGCATGGAGGCATTATGCGGGCCGCTTTCGTTTTGCCGTCCGCATTCCCCTCCGGCAGGAATGCGACGCGGCATACGCATTAGCCGAGCAGCAGCTTATCATTCATCGCGCCGGTTGCGCCGAATTTGTCGAGCAAGTCGCTTACGTTCAGGTTTTTCTTTTCATCCCCGCTGACATCGTACACGATGTTGCCTTCCATCATCATGATGAGCCGGTTGCCGTAGCGGATTGCATCGCGCATATTGTGCGTAACCATAAACGTCGTTAGTTTATCGTGCGCGACAAAGCTTTCTGTCAGTTCAAGGACTTTTTTTGCGGTTTTTGGGTCAAGCGCGGCGGTATGTTCGTCAAGCAGGAGGAGACGGGGCTTTTGTAACGTCGCCATCAAGAGCGTAAGCGCCTGCCGCTGCCCGCCGGAAAGCAAACCTGCCTTTGCGCTCATGCGGTCTTCCAACCCCAAATCCAAGAGTGCAAGTTTTTCACGGTAGAGCTTCTTTTCCTCCGGCTGAATGTGCCACGCAAGGCCGTGCTTTCTGCCGCGCCGCATCGCCATTGCAAGATTTTCTTGAATTTCCATATTCGCCGCAGTGCCCATCATTGGATCTTGGAAGACGCGCCCCAAATATCTTGCGCGGAAGTATTCCGGTTTGCCTGTCAAATCCATCCCGTCAAGAATGATGGAGCCGGTGTCGGTAAAATGTACGCCTGCAATCAAGTTGAGCAGCGTTGATTTTCCCGCGCCGTTTCCGCCGATTATTGTTACAAAATCGCCGTCTTCAAGCGTCAGGTTGATATTTTTTATTGCGCGTTTTTCCGTAATCGTACCGTGATTGAATGTTTTGGAAATGTTAAACAGTTTCAGCATGGCATCCTCCGGCTACTGCAAAAGCGAATACGGGTCATCGGGATTTTTCGATTTGCTTGAAACATGGCGCGTATCTTCTTCCTCCTCGATGTTCATGCCCGGAAGCGAGCGGCGGCGGCGCAAAATCCGCGCTTTAATTACCGGCACAGAAAGCGATGCGGCTACGGTCAGCGCCGTCAGCAGCTTTAAATCCGTCGGCTGAAGGCCGAGCTGCAAAACGATTGCAACAATTTCCCGATAAATCACGGAACCGAGCACGGCTGTTATGAGCTGCCACCAAATCCCAAAATGCTCCCCGAAAATCACTTCCCCAATGATAATGGACGCAAGCCCGATTACAATGGTGCCCGTCCCCATCCCGACATCTGCATAGCCTTGCGTTTGCGCAACAAGCGCGCCGGACAGCGCAACCATGCCGTTAGAAAGCATCAGGCCGAGAATCTTCATCACGTCGGTATTGACGCCGAGCGCACGTACCATGTGCTCATTGCTGCCGGTTGCCCGTACCGCGCTGCCGATTTCCGTTTCCAAAAACCAATAGAGCAGGGCGATGATGAGCGGCGCCGTAATACCGCCGATAATCAGCGCGGCGTGCGTCGCACTTAACTGTTGCGTAAAATATTCCCGCAACATGACGATGAGCGTCGATTTTCCGATAAGCGGGATGTTCGCCTTGCCCATAATCCGGATATTAATGGAATAAAGTGCAAGCTGCGTCAAAATGCTTGCAAGAAGGATGTTGATTTTCAGCTTGGTATTCATAAAACCCGTTGCAAGTCCGGCAAGCGTTCCCGCCGCAAAAACAAACAGCAAAGAAAGCGCAGGATGTATCCCGTGAACGATAAGGATTGCGGTAACCGCTCCGCCGCAGGCAAAACTGCCATCGACGGTCATATCTGCGATGTTGAGGATTCTGAACGTAAGATACACGCCGAGCGTCATCAGTCCCCACAAAATCCCCTGCGCGGCGGCGCCTTCCATTGCACGCAAAACTGCCATTTTTAACTCCAAAAGCCTGATTGAGGCGGCATTGCCTGCAATCGGCCCACAATAATGTTCTATTCGAAGCTATCCGAAACCGTTTGATTTGGGCAGCTTCATTGATTAAAAACTCGGCGGACTGCCGAAAAAGTAACCGGCCTGCGGCATAAGCCTGCATCAAAAGCCGAATATATCGCCTTGCACAGAAACCGCATCAATTTACGATATTTGCAATCTTTGAAAACCGCTGTAAAAGGCCCGCCGCATAAACGGAACGGCTTACGGCGCACTGTTGTATTCTTCCGCAGCCCGAACCGGCAAGCAAGGCGACGATTTTATCGTAACGATGCGCCCGCAGACTGACCGGGGCTGCTCTGTTACTCAGCAGCCGGCAGCAAATTGCCGTCGAGCGCAATGTTGAGCGCGGCCGCAGTCTGTTCATTTGTCTTTAATTCAAACTCATCCAGATAGCGAATCGGCATTTCGGCAGGATTTTTGCCATCGCGGAGAATTTCTACCGCCATTTCCGCCGTTTTCAGGCCGAGATTGTAGTAATTAATGCCGTATGTCGCCAGCGCCCCAGAAGCAACCATCCCTTCCGCGCCCACAATAACCGGAATCTTATTCTCAATCGCTACTTGCGTTACGGTCGCCATGCCGCCTGCAATCATATTATCCGTCGGCGAATAAATCGCATCGACCTTGCTGCAAAGATTCTGCGTTACCTGCTGAATCTCATTGGGATTAGATACCGTGCCGTCAATGTATTTGAGTCCCAACTCATCGCAGACAGCCTTTGCCAATGAAACAACAAAATGAGAGTTCTGTTCGTTCGAGCAATAAAGCATCCCGATCGTTTGAGCGTTGGGCGCAATCGATTGAATGAGCCGGATCTGCAAATCGCACGGCGTCAAATCGGATGTGCCGGTAACATTGGTTTCAGGCAGGGCGTTGCTTTTGACGAGATTTGCGCTTGCAGGATCGGTAACCGCCGTTACTAAAATCGGGATGGTTTTGGTGCAGTTCGCCGCTGCTTGGGCGGCCTGCGTTGCAATGGCAAGAATCAGATCATCATGGTCGTTGACCAGCTTATCGGCGATGGTAACGCAGTTGACCTGTTCGCCTTGCGCATTTTGATAATCGATAACAATATTCTCTCCGTCAATAAATCCCGCTTGAGTCAACCCATCGACAAAACCTTTATAGCTTGCATCGAGCGACGGGTGCTCCACCAATTGAATGACGCCAATACGGATTTTACCCGCCGTGCGCTTGGCGCATCCGCCGAACAATAAGACTGCCGCGATAAACACGCCGACGTATACGGCCGATTTTTTCATACGTTCTCCACATGATATTGATTAAAAAAGGTAGTGCATTATAAGTTTTATGTTTTGCCAGTGCAAGGGGCGGAATGCCCCGACGGAACGCGGAAAGCAATTTTTGAAAAAGCTGCTACGGACATTGAATAACGGATGGTGTTTTTAGAAAAAATGAGGCGCTTTTTTCGTATGGCTCTTGACTAGCATCTATAAAATATTTGCTTAATTATTTTGAATAAATC
>CAUTOX010000028.1:0-20815 GCA_963539665.1 uncultured Treponema sp. | reverse complement strand
TGCTTTCTCATTCTTTCACTATACCATATTTCCTAGACTTTAAACAGCCTCTTAGGGCGTTGTAATGAGCTCAAAACGCTGACCGTGCCCAAAAGCCTCCGCATAATTGGAGACGATGCTTTTACCGACTACAGTTGGCTGAGAATCATTCATTATGCCGGTACAAAGGATGATTGGAAAAAAATAACAATCGGAAAACAGAATCGAGCGTTAGATAGAGTAAAAATTAAGTACAATTACAAAAAAAAGTGATAGCTTACCGCGCATTGAACGCAGGGAGATGGTACGCCGCGCTGTTCATCCGTGTTTTCGACGTATCGCCTTGCGTCCTGTCCGCTGCAAGATAAATGGGAATGAGATGGCGCATTCCGCTTACGAAATATATCGCTTTGCCTGCCGCAAAGTTTTATCCGGGCAGTATTACAGCTTTGTTCGGTTTAATGCGACGCAGTAGGCAATAACGGTATAGCGGTGTATCGCCGACAACCGATAACGGAGCCGCCGTAAATCACGGCTTCCGCGTACCGGTCGCGCCGCTCGTCGTAATAGGCTTACAGGTCTCGCCTCTCGCAAAAAGCCGCCTCCTCGCCTGAACTCTTGCCGCATTTCGCGGCTACCGGTCTTCTGCATTCAACAGCGTTTGCAATGACGGCCGCAGTTCCAGCGCATCCGTTACGGCGCGGGCTTCATCTTCGGCAGTTATTTTTTTTGCAGCGGACAGCTGCTCATCACGGATCGCACGGATTAAGATGTTTTTCGGCGTGTGTTCGGCATCAACGAACTCAAGCAGCTGAACCGCATAGCCTGCCGCCTCTAAATACTCGGCCCGAAGCGCATCGGTTAAAAGGGCTGCAAAGCGTTCTTTGATAAGCCCGTGTTTTAAAAGCGGCAGAAAACAGCGGCGCGCCCCATCCCATTCGGCGGCTTGTCCGCGTCTTCCCGCAGTTTTTCCGAGCTGCGCGTTCAATTCGTGCTGGCAGCAAGGAACGCAGAGGATTGCGCGGCAGTCGGCTTTGACTGCATAGGCGAGCGCCAAATCCGTTGCAGTATCGCACGCATGGAGCGTTATCATAAAATCCGGCGGAAACGGAAGCGGATAGTCGGCAATGTTGCCGGCTGCAAAATGAAGAGACGTACATCCCAGCTGCGCGGCGGTTTCCGCGCAAAAAGCGACCGCATCTTTTTTAAGGTCAAGCCCGATAATTTCCGCCGGAATCTTTTTGATGCGCGTCAAAAAATCGTAAACGGCGAAGGTGAGGTAAGATTTTCCGCAGCCAAAATCAACAATTCGTAAGGGACGCTGTTCGGAAATAGGAAGACTTGCAAGGAGAGCGGGAAGCATATCATCAACGAACTCCAAAAACCGGTTGATCTGACGGAATTTTGCGTATTTTGCTGCAATAACCTTGCCTTCCGCCGTCATAATTCCGAGCCGAACCAAAAACTGCGCCGGAACTCCTTCTGGAAGCAGATAATTCTTCCTCCGGTTAAAGCTGCCGTCTCCTTCCGTAGGTCTAATAGCCGCGACAGCGGCCCCATGCGCATATCGATTTCCGCCTGCCGCCGCACAAGTCGGCTCCGGCGCCGCCCGTGCCTTCCTGAGCGTTGAAATCTTTCCTTTTTTGTTTGCAAGAATCGTAATTTCTTGAGTATCCGTTAGAATGCTGCAATTTTTAAAAGTTTTTCCGGCGTGTTTTTCGATAAATGCATCTAATTCCTGTGCGCTTTGCCGGGCATGAAAGACCTGCGTCCGCGTAAAAAACTCGGCAAGGTACGGCCGCTCCCCCGTAGTTCCCGTCGTTTTTATCTTTATGCGCATATACGGTGCGCCGAATACCGTTTCACACTGCGCCGTCGGCTTTGAAAATGTCGCCCGAATAATCATACGCGCACGACTGTATACTAAAACGCATGAAATTGATATACTCCGCTCATGGCAAAAGTAATCGTTTTTGTAAATCAGAAAGGCGGAGTGGGCAAGACGACTTCCTGCATCAACCTCGGCGCCTATATCGCGCTGGCGGGCAAAAAGGTTTTGCTGGTCGATTTTGATTCGCAGGGGAATATGTCGAGCGGCGTTGGCGTTTCCAAAGAAAAACCGACCGTTTATGAGCTGATTGCCGGCCGTTCAACGCCGGAGGAAACGGTTAAACATTCATCGGTAGACGGCCTTGACGCTATCAGCGCATCCATTGACCTGTCCGGGGCCTCCATTGAGCTTGTCGATCAGGCGAACCGCGAGTTTTTTCTGAAAAATGCGCTCGAACCGCTCAAAGATAAATACGATTACATTCTTATCGACTGTCCGCCGTCGCTTGGCGTGCTAACCTTGAACGGCCTTGCTGCGGCGGATGCCGTTCTGGTGCCGATGCAGTGCGAATATTTTGCCCTCGAAGGCATTACGCTCCTTTTACAGTCTGTTGATAAAGTCCAAAAAAGCATCAATCCGAACCTTGTCATAGACGGCATCTTTTTTACGATGTACGATTCCCGCACCCGCCTTGCGCAAGATGTCGTAATGCAGGTCAAAACTTATTTTAAAGATGTCGTATTTAGTACCATCATCCCGCGTAACGTTCGTCTTTCAGAAGCCCCGTCGCGCGGGCTCCCGATTTGCAGGTATGCGCCTGACTGCGCAGGTGCGCTCAGCTACAAAAAACTTTCGCAAGAGGTGCTGGCGCGTGGCTAAGAACGTCGGACTGGGATTGGGACGGGGACTCGATGCGCTTATCGGCAATACAAATGAAGTTTCAGGCGCTCTCTCGTTGAAAGACCTGCGGCCAGTTGTGCCCAACGGCAATACAGCGCAGCTTCCGCCCCATGTCGATATGGATGAAAACGGCGACTTGTGGGTTGATCCTGCGCTTTTAAAGCCGAATCCCCAACAGCCTCGCGCCGATTTTGATGCAAAAGCGCTCGATGAGCTTGCCGATTCAATACGCGAACACGGAATCCTTGAGCCGATTGTGGTAGAACCTGCCGACGACGGCTTTTTTATCATCATGGGAGAGCGGCGGACGCGCGCGGCGCGGATTGCGGGGCTTACGAAAGTGCCTGTCCGGCTCGGAAAATACGATGAGCAGAAAAAACTTGAGCTTGCGCTCATCGAAAACATTCAGCGTTCGGACTTAAACCCGATAGAAGAGGCGCAGGCCTATTACAATCTCATGCAAATGGGCGATTTGAGCCAAGACGAAGTTGCGCGCCGCGTTGGAAAAAAGCGCCCGACCGTTGCAAATGCGCTGAGACTTTTAAAACTGCCGGAAGCGATGCAAAAGTCGCTTATCGATGCGCAAATTACCGCAGGACACGCGCGCGCCCTCCTTTCCGTCAATAATCCCGCCGACCAGCAAGTCCTCTTCGGCAAAATCATCGCCGGCGCGTTGAGCGTTCGGGAATCGGAAGCGCTTGCAGCCGGCTACAATAACGGCGGACGCATCGCAGACAGAAAGAGCAGCAGACCGCCTGTCAAAAAAGCAACCGACATCATCGAAATCGAACAAAAGTTTATCGAAGTATTCGGCACAAAAGTTGTCCTCAAAGGCTCTATCGACAAAGGCACGATTCAAATCGATTATTTTAGCAAAGAAGATTTAGACCGCTTGTACAATGTCATTACCGCAGAAAGGTGAGGCTATGCGGCGGAGACATTGAAAATCAAAGGCTTGAAACAGATTTCAGGACAGCTTGAAAAACTCGCTTTTTTCGATTTTTTTTCAAGATTGCGGCAAGTTGTAACTGGCTGGATTATCGCAAGTTATAACATCGCCTTTTCAAAATTACCTCTAAAAAACTAAAGTTTTTAGAGCTTCCCTTCATAACATGCCGTTGTTCCGCTTAAAATATCCGGTTTCGAACAGGGATATTCTTCCATATAAAAATTATTTTTGCATTGCAAACCGTTTCGTTTCAGTATAGGCTCTCGCACAATATAAAACGCTTGTTGGAAATTGAAGTTTCCTCTAAAGTTTTCATAGGAGTCATCATGGATATGAAATATAAGCGCAACTTCTGTATTGTTGCGCATATCGATCATGGGAAGTCGACGCTTTCCGACCGGCTTATTCAAAAATCGAATATCATCGACGCGCGGAAGATGAAGAATCAGATTCTCGACAGCATGGATATTGAACGCGAGCGCGGCATTACGATAAAAAGTCAGGCGGTAACCATTCCGTATACGGCGAAGGACGGCAATCAATACGAGTTGAATTTTGTCGATACGCCGGGACACGTGGATTTTTCTTATGAGGTGTCGCGGGCGATTGCTTCGTGCGAAGGGGCGCTGCTTTTGATTGATGCAAGTCAAGGCGTCGAATCGCAAACGGTGAGCAATATGTATATGGCGCTTGAGCATGATCTTTCGATTGTGCCGGTTATCAACAAAATTGACTTGCCGTCGGCCGATATTCCAACCGTGCGTGAGCAAATCGACAAGGAACTTGGGCTTGACGATTCGCTCACGCAGCTGGTGAGCGCGAAAACCGGCGAAGGCATTGAAGGGCTTTTTGAAGCGATTGTTACGTGTTTTCCGCCGCCTTCCGGCGATGCGGCCGCTCCCTTGCAGGCGCTTATTTTTGACTGCCACTATGATTCGTACCGCGGCGTTATCGTGCACGTGCGCGTCATGAACGGTACGATAAAAGCAGGCGACATCATCCGCATGATGAGTACCGGCACTGAATACAAGGCGGAGCAGGTCGGCTTGTTCAAGATAGATTACGAAGAAGCGGGCGCGCTTGAAGCAGGCGATGTCGGCTATATTATTGCGGGAATTAAAACGGTCAGCGATGTAAACGTTGGAGACACGATAACGCTTGCCGCAAAACCGGCTCCGGAAGCGCTTGCGGGCTTTAAGGAGGTAAAGCCTGTTGTCTATTCTTCGATTTATCCGATGGATTCAAACGATTACGAGGAACTGAAGTCGAGTATCGAAAAGCTCAAGCTCAACGATGCCAGTTTGATTTACGAAAAGGATAATTCGCTTGCGCTCGGAAACGGTTTCCGCTGCGGCTTTTTGGGCTTGCTGCACCTTGAGATTGTTCAGGAGCGGCTGGAGCGGGATTACGATCAGGCGGTTATTTTTACCGCGCCGAGCGTCCGTTACAAAATCACGCTGACAAATGGGGAGGAAACCTGCATCGACAATCCGTCCGAATATCCGGAAGGACGGATTAAAAGCGCAGAGGAGCCGTTTATCCGCGCAAGCATCATTACGCCGGCAAACTATCTCGGCTCCATTATGGAACTGTGCAAGCAAAAGCGCGGCGAGCAGACGAATATGCAGTACCTCGATCAAAAGCGCGTTGAACTGACGTATGAAATGCCGCTTGCGGAAGTGCTGTTCGACTTTTACGACAAACTTAAAAGCTATAGCCGCGGCTATGCGTCGTTTGACTACGAGCTTATCGGTTATCGTCCGACGGAACTGGTAAAAGTCGATATTCTTTTAAACGGGAAAATGGTCGACGCGCTGTCTCAGCTCACATTTAAAGAAAACTCTGCCGAGCGCGCACGGAAAGTATGCGAGCGGCTCAAGGACGAAATCTCTCGCCAGCAGTTCAAGATTGCCATACAGGGCGCAATCGGCAGCCAGATTATTGCGCGCGAAACGGTCAGCGCCGTCCGGAAGGACGTTCTTGCAAAATGCTACGGCGGCGATATTACGCGGAAGCGCAAGCTGCTCGAAAAACAAAAAGAAGGCAAAAAGCGCATGAAGATGTTCGGTGATGTGGAATTAAGTCAGTCCGCCTTCCTTGCGGTGCTGAAAGAAAAAGAAGATAAGTAGCACGAATTGCATCCCCTCATGGATTTTTGTATAATCGGGCACCTTATGATTAATGGGAGAAAAAAATGAAGAAATTATTTTTTGTGGCGGCGCTCGGCGTATTGTTCATTTCATGCGGCGAAAAACAGGGAACGGCGCTCTATACGATGAATCGTATGCAAGAAAAGACCGGCGATGCTGAGATTGTCATGGATTATCCGGCGTTCACGCAGCAAAAAGCGATAAATGCCGAAATAAAGAAAACGGTATTTGATGATTATGCGGCGCATCAGGCGCTTATGGCCGAGTACGGTATGACCACGCGAGAGTATTTTGTTTCCTCCGCGCCGATTATCTACAATGATGCGTATGTGAGTATCCTGTTTTCCGCTTACATTTACGCAGGCGGCGCAAACGGCGAAACAAAACTGAATTCGCTGACTTATTCGCTCAAGGACAATAAACGGTTGTCGATAACGGAAGCTGCGGGCATGAGTCTTGAAGATATTTCTAAGATTTGCGCGAACCGGTTGCGGGAAAATCTGATCTCTTGGAATATGGATCCAGAATCAAAGGAGATGCGGGAAGAGCTGATTACGGAAGGTACGGCGCCGCGTCCGGAAAATTATACGGCATTTACATTTGACGGCTCTGTTGTAACCGTTTACTTTGCGCCGTATACGGTCGGAACCCGCGTAGACGGGATTCAAAAAGTTGAGATTCCGCTTCCAATGCCTGTGGAAAAATAAAAACGCTTATCCCCGCGTAGGCAGCAACAGCTGCGCTTATAAAGACCGGTACCGTTGTGGCATCCGGTCTTTTTTATTTGCGCGGAGAAGACATATCCCCCAATGCTCTGCGTTGAGATGATTTAAATCAGACGGCGCTTGCAGTATTTGCATTGCGTGCGCAAAGCAAATATGCCGTCTACCGCTTGCAAGCTGCAACGGATTGGAATGCGATGTGGTAAAGCTTGTTTTAAGTCGGCATGGCTTTCTTAAAATACGGCGACCGCTTCCTCTTCTTCAAATGACTCAAGGTCGACGTCTTGTCCTGCCGAACTCATATTTGCCTCCGCCATTGCCTGCATATCGGCAGAAGAGGTTGGCTTTGCAGCTAATTTTTTGAATTCAATGTGTTCGGCAATAATGATAACCCTGCTTGTCGCGCGCCCATCAGCCTTTACCCAGCGCTCCTGCTTTAACCGCCCAACAATCCGTAAGCCCCGCCCTTTGCTGCACTTTTGCTGGCAAATTTCTGCCATCTTGCCATAGGTTTCAATAGTGAAGTACGAAACTTCATTAACGCCTTCTCCGCGGGCGTTTCGGTAAAAGCGGTTTACTGCAAGCTGAATGGCGCAAACCTTAAATCCTGCTTTCGGTTCTCGCAGTTCCGGCGCCCGGACAACATTTCCTTCAATGATCAAAGAGTTTAATTGGTTCATTTTGACCTCACATAATACTGATACTGCTTTGAACCGACCGGTAAAAAGCAACGGCCTCCCAAAGGAAGCCGTCATTATAGATATCGTATTTCTTATCGAAAAAAAGCGGAAAATAAAAAATTATTTATTACCGACAAGCCGCAAAATATAAAGCTGGACGTACATGAATAACGCATCGCCGCCGTTGATTTTTCTCATATTCGGCGTTTTGCACAAAGTTTCGGCAAGGCTACGGACTCTATCTTGCGTGAATGTTGATGCGGAAATTGTTGCAACGACTTTCCGCATATAATCGCGGATTAGCGCATTTACATCATTATTAAGCTGGTTGTGTCCGTCTTTTGTCAGCATTTTATTCCATTGCTTCATGTAGGAATCAAGTTCACGGTCAATTGATGAGCCCGGCGGCACCAAAGAAGAACTGATGGTACGCGCGGCATCAGCAAGGGCAACCTGCCGACTTTTCTTTTTACTGTTTTCTGCGGCATCAATTCTTTCCGAAACAACGTTGAGTTTTTTATTTTGCGCAGATTTTTCCTTTTTAAAGAGCGTTCCATTTTTCAGACGAGTAAAGAAAGTTGCAACGGCAACAACGATAGGAATCGAGTACCAAATCGGCAGCTTGGCGCGCGCAACCGTCAAAATCGTTCCGTTATTCAGCATCAACAGATCGCTGTAGGCAAGGAGCTTTCCGCCGGAAAAGATGTGGAAGCCGTCGTTTTGGTGCCCCGTTTCATAATGCAGCAAGAGGAGAAAGTCTGAGTTTAGCAGCGCATGAAGCACGGGCGACTGCCGTTCAACTTCCTGCGTAAGCACTTTTTCAAACAGTTTTGCATCTTTCATTTCCGGAAGCGTTTGATACGCTTCAAGCGTCTGCATCCATTTTTCCGTCAGCGACTTTTCAATGACATCATGCGCTTCATTTGCCAGCCGCACGATGAGCGGAAAAACTCGATTTTTATAGATAAAATATCGCTCGCCTGTGGCGATTTTGAATACCAATAGTTTTGGAAGTTCGCTTTCGACCGTCTCAGAAGAAAGCCGGGTCAAAAAATCACTCAATTCCTTTTCATTATATTGCCCATACAGCAAGACGCCTTTAGAATCTTTGATTTTTTGGATGTTTTCCATATTGTAGAAAAAAGGCGGCTTTGCCAGCGCCTGTTCCAGTTCCGCAAAGGCCTCCATTTTCTGTTTTGCTTTTGTTGTTTTTTCCTTTTGCGCTCCCATCCAAATATCGGAAACGGCAATCGCCTGTAGGATATTTATATCTTCCGTTGTGCGGTCTTTAACTTTTTCAAAATCCCTGCGGATGAAGTAGCAAAGCTGCCCCCAATAGTAAAAACCGTCGCCTTCAAGTTCAAAGACATTTTCCGCATCATCGGACTGCTGAAGCAAGCGCGTATAAAACGTCCGTGCGGAAATCTCTTTATTTGGATTGGCAGCTTTCAATTTTTTCTGGAAATAATCGTGATATTCTTCTTTTCTAAGCATCGTGCGGATTTTTGCCATAGCTGCCTTGAGCAGCGTGTTGATCGGAACGCTTGCTGGGAAAAGCAATGCAGGAACATCGCGGTGAAAAAGCAGACAATACAAGAGGGGAGAGGTGAGATCCTGCTGTACGCTGAGTGCCGGAATTAATTCCGCCGCATCGTGTTTGTCTATTGCGTCAGCCGGAAGATTTTTCGGTAAATCCAACACCGAAGGAAACGGAAGATTTGTCTTTACAAGGATTTCTTTGTAGCGTTCTTCAAAAAAAATCGAATAATAAGAGATCGCGACAATAACCGTCTTCCGCTCCCCTTGATTTTGTAAATACAGCTCGTGCCGTTCTGCATATTCTTCAAGTTCTTTTAGCAGCGATGCTTCGGATATACACAGATACTGCATCAGTTCCGGATGAGCCGCCTGATTCCGCGCAGCGTATTTTCTTAGATAATCGCAAAAATCTCCTATGTTGACAAACGCAGAAGCCTGCCCTTTCGCGCATAAATACAGTATCGTGCTTAAATTTATATCCTGTGACATGGCCGCATATTAGCAGTAAACGTTTTTCTTTTCAATACAACAACTTCCGCGTAATGAAACGTTTTATTTTGTTTGAATATTATAAATTTATCATTTATACTCAGTTGCATGAATCAAGAATCGAAGCGGAGTTCCTTTGACGAACTGGTTGCAGGAATTAATTCCGATGAACGCAAATATTTGCTTTCAAAACTGAACCAGAATAAAAAAGATATGGCGATTTTGCAGCCTATCAACGATATTACCGATGTATCCACCCTTTCAGTTCGATTTCAAAATGAGTCGATGCTTTATAAGTTCATTCTCTGGATCCGTTCCATGCTTACCAAAAAGCCGCAGGCAGAGCTTTATAATGAAGCGTTGATTGCTCGCATCGCATCGAAACTAAATAGAGACCACCCGGGAATTATAAATGTCAATTCCGACGTATTGCAGTTTCTTTTTTATGAAAAGCTGCGGGAGCTCAAGGAAAGCGCGGATTTTTTTAAGCCGTATTTTAGCGTTGTCAACGATAATCCGGGGCGTTTTTATGTTTTTATGGGAACGTTTATTGCCCCTGAGCTTACCGATGAAATTGGAAAGGCGGCCGATCCGTACCAGATTCCATTTGAGCGGGAATTGACATCGGAGCTGCGGACTTCTTTGATACGAAAGATGGAGGCGTTGCTCAAAAATATTGCGCCGACGACGCGGGCAAATATTTATTCGGCGGCGCGGAGCGTTATTTGGCTCAAACAGTTTACCGAACTGCCGTTTATTCATTTTACATCGCAATTTACATCGGTGGTTTCTGAGGACAGAACCTGTACGTATGACAGCGCTCAGACGGATTATCCGATATTTGCCCGCGTACTTGCGGCAGCATCTTCCATTCCGCATGAAGTTTTGCAGGCGCTCTTTCTCTTTCCGCAGCGCAAAAATCAAAAAGAATCGCTGCTGAACGGAGATGCGGAGCAGTCGCTCTCCGATTTTATCAGCCGGGCAACCTCCTGCCTGTCCATGATTCAGATGTTCATTTCTTCCGTGCCGCTTACCATGCTCGGCAAAGTGATTTTTTATGACTACGATTGGCATATCGGCGCGTACGGCGGCGGCGAAGACTGGTTCATAAAATATCGGGAAGAATGGAAAGTCATATTTGATTCCCGGTGGAAAAGTTGGCTGCGCGACCGGAAAAAGCATCAGCTTGCAGGCGTGTTGAAGGCTCAGTTCGGGCTGACGCAGTTTCCAGAATTGCCGTATGCGCCGTGGAAAGAGCTGTGGGGCGGCGTACCGTTCCGTTGCGAGATGACCGGCGGTTTTTTAACATGGTTTGCGGAAAACCTATACGATACGGTTATGGCCAGTATAAATCCGCTGGTACTTGAAGGCGTATTTTTGAATAAC
The DNA here is from genome assembly GCA_963539665.1 of uncultured Treponema sp. Taxonomy (GTDB): domain Bacteria; phylum Spirochaetota; class Spirochaetia; order Treponematales; family Treponemataceae; genus Treponema_D. The sequence goes on along the minus strand of CAUTOX010000028.1, from coordinate 10,190 downwards.
GCAAACCGGACGCAGCTTTCTGAAGCGCTTAATGATTTTTCGGATGTCAATCAGCATGTAGTTACTTTTGCCTATTCGCTTTCAGAGGAAGGTTCGATTGGCGCCGTATTTGAAAAGCTTAAAGCTGACGGCGTGCGCACGCTGAAAGGTCAGTCGCTGGCCGATTCGACAATCCGCAATGCGGAAACGGCGCTCCGTGCATGGGGAAAGGCGTTTGGTGAAAATTGCCGCATCATCGAAAATGTGTTTAGCGGTATTTTTGATGATGATAAACCGAAGGGCTTTAGCGGCGTACAAAACTTTAACGCCATCAAAGGTCGGCAAAACAAAGAATTCAAAGAGGAGTTGCTTAGTGTGCGGGAAATCCTGTCAAAAGCAAAACTGATTCTATCGGAAATCGAGCCGCTCGACCTCCCGTCATTGGATTAGCCGCTTGCATCCTGAAAGCCGCCTCATGAATCATCTGGCGGTTTTTATGATATGCGCCGGAATATTACCGGCGTTTTTCTTTTAGACGGCAAGGGACGGGGAGAGCTTTACGAGATGTTCGAGTACGGCGCGACACTCATCTGCGGAAGTATAATGGAAGGAAACTTTCCCGCGCTGGTTTGTAATTACTTTCATTTCAAGGTGATTGAAGGCATCGCCTTCGCTTTTGAGTGTATCGAGCATCGGAAGCGCATAAATTTCTGCAAGCGGCAGAAAGTGCCCGCTGCCGATTAAGCTGTTGGTATATACGCCAGCGCACCCGTTTAATGACAGCTCCGCCGCCCCCATTACCGCGCCTAAAAGGGCAACGAGCAAGACGGTTATATCGGTCGGAAGGCCCAATTCTTTTACCCACAAAAGCGCGATAAGCACGGCGCAGCAGACGAGAATGAGCAGCGAATGGAGGGGATTTTTCTTTGCAACAGAGAACACTGCTGTGCCTGCGCGTTTGAGAATGATGCGCCGCCTAATCGGTATTGACGCGATAATCGCCGCATAGAGAACGGCGGCTCCGAGAGAAAGTCCTGCACGAAGAGAAAGGCTGCACATAAAAACTCCATACTGACAAGGAATTACCGGTGCGATGCGCGTATCGGCGGCCGGTTTTTCGAATTATGGGTTTATTTTACGGTGAGAAAGCCAAACAGTCAAAGTTTTTCGAGCCGACTCAAAGGCAAGCGGAGCTGCTGCAATGTCTTCCGGCGCGTTAATGCGGACGGCGGAAAAGCCGAGCACTTCTTTCGATTCGGCATTCAGCGCAGTGATTAAGCGTTCGACCGTTTCAAATTGCGGCGGAAGCTGCGCCGTAAAAAAAATATCGCAGGTTTTGTATGCAATATCCTTGTAGTCGTAATCGTTTGGGAAGCTGCAAAGATATTCGACGGCAGACGGCAGAAACCCCGTTTCTTCAAAACATTCTCGAATTGCCGCGTCTTCTGCCGACTCATCGGCATCAACAAAACCTCCGGGAAGCGCAAGCATCCCCTTCCGCGGATTTTTAGCCCGCGTTTCAAACAGTACGCCGCCATATTTGTCTGCAATGACCAGCCCAACGGCGGCGGCAACATTATTGTACAGCGTAAAATTGCATTCGGCGCAAAACCACTTTCTGCGCTCGGTGTAACGCGCCGTTTGGCGTCCGCAGCGTGGACAGAATTGAAAGGCATCTTCGTTCATTTGAACCCCCGTATTGTCAGCGCATCTGCCAATGCTTCCGCCCGCCGGAGCGTCCTCAGAATCAGCGGAACGAAAAGCGGAAAGGTCGCGCGTATTTTTGCGATAATTCCGCCGGAATTTTTCAATCCTCCGCGCACAAGCTGCGTTTTAATAATGCAAATTGCCTCGTCAAGCAGGAGCGGAATAAAGCGGAAAATAATTTCGACCATCACGGACGCATACCGGACAGGAACGTGCAGTTTTTTAAGCGGTAAAAGCAGCGTTTCAAATCCGGTTATAATTTCCTGTTCGGTCATGGAGGAGCGGAATGCGCTGATGGAGCAGAGGGCAGATTCGGTTCGCAGGAAAACGAACAGGCAGTTTTGCAGTTTTGATGGAGTTACGGTAATAAAGCGCCAGCTCCAATAGATGCGTTCGAGCGCGTCCGGACGCACAAAAAGCATCTGGAATATGCAGAAAAATGAAAGATACGGGATGATTTTGAGCATCATCAGGAAGAGTTTTTTTGCAGGGCATCCGGAAAGCAAGGCGTATACCGTACAAAGCGCAAGAATTCCTGCACCAAGCGGGACGGCGGTGGCAGTCAGTGCGCCGAAAAATAAAGCGGCAAATACCATATACTTTAGCGCTGGCGGAAGCTTCGTAAAAATTGTTCGCTTTCTTCCGTGTAGGCCTCCGGCATATTCTTGGAGCGTAAGCAGCGTGTCCGCCCAGCCGAACGCATCCTGCCGTGTAAGCGGCAAATCTGCGGCGCTTTCCGTTTGGTTTTCTTTCGCATCAAGAGGCGGCAAATGCTCCTTCGATACCGTGAGGAAGTCGGAAAAGGTGTCGGCGGCAATGTTGCCGTTTGCAAGATGCAGAATGCGGTCGGCAAAGTCCGCTTCGTCGCGGCGGTGTGTGGAATATAAGACGGTCTTTCCCTGCTCGGCGAGGGCGCGCATCATGTTCATAATGCGGTGCCGCGCGCGGCCGTCAAGTCCGGCCGTTGGTTCATCAAACAAAATGATCGAAGATTCGACTGCAAGAATCCCCGCAATCGCAAGGCGCCGTTTTTCTCCGCCGGAAAGCGAAAAGGTCTGCCGGTCGGCAAACGCTTCAAACGGAAGTCCGGCCGTTTCCATCGCCGCCTTTACCCGCTCAACGAGCTGCTGCCCCGTCATGCCGCTGTTTTTTGCGCCGAATGCAACATCGTCTGCGGCAAACGGTTCAAAAAGCGCCGCATCAGGATTTTGCTGGACAAGCGCAGCTTTTTCTTTTGCGTAAACGGCGCCTCCTTGTGGACGGAGAAGGCCTGCCGCAATTTCAAGCAGCGTGGTTTTGCCGCTGCCGGAAGAGCCGGTTAAAGCCGTTAAGGAGCTGCCGTATAAATCAAACGAAATGTCTTTGAGGATGGTTTGTCCGGAGCGGATGGCGCATATCTGATGCATGGAAAATGTTTTTTGCACGTTTTTCCGCTTGAACGGCAGGCGAGCGGAGGGAGGCAGGGGGCCGCCGGTGATGCCGTCTAAAAGCTCTCGTTGTAAAAAGAAGGAGTCGGCGCTTCCGTCCCAAATAATTTTTCCTGCATCCATCACCATAACTCGTTCTGCGCGGCGGGCAGCCTCCGCATCGTGCGTGATGTGCAGGATCGTCATGCCTTTTTTGTGTAAAGAATCAAACAGCGCAAAAAACTCGTCCCGCGCCGCAGCATCAATCATGGCAAGCGCTTCATCGAGAATTAAAATATCGCATGAGAGCGCAAGCATTCCGCTTATTGCAGCTTTTTGCAGCTGGCCGAGCGAAAGCGAAAAACAATTTTTCTCTGCGTGTTCAAGCATCCGCGTAAAGTTGAGCGATTCAATCGTCCGAAGCTCCGCCTCAGAAGCCGAAAGACGCATACACGTCGGCCCGAATGCGGTGTCGCGCATCAGCGTTCCGCAAATAATTTGATCTTTTGGCGATTGAAAGACGAGCGCCGCGCGCACATTGCAGGAAGATACTGTGCCGCTGTCCGCTTCTAAAAGTCCTGCAATAATCCGAGCAACGGTACTCTTTCCGCTGCCGTTTTTGCCCGCAAGCGCCGTATAAGAACCAGCGGCAAGCGAAAAACTCACTCCATCTACTGCACGAGCCAACGCCGCCGGATATGAGTAAACCAGATTGTCCGCACACAAAACATTCATTTGCGGCATAGTAGCGTAAATCGGACAAAAACGGAATGCCGCAACGTGCAGGAGAGACGGAACTGAAGTTTTTGAACCGTTATCATAAAAGTGCAGGCCCCCAGTACTCAGAATCCGAAAAAGGAAGGTTTATTTTCAGCCGCTTAAAATAGCGCGGCTGAAAAATCACAACGAGTTTGCGTCGCAAACATCGCTTATTGCATGCGCTTTTTCAGGCTGACGCCTTGCAACAGCGCTGGAATTCGGCAGTTTCACAATCTGAAGATTTTTTCAACTGTCGAATTTATAGGAATGGAAACAATGGTCAAATATAGTAAAGAAGTTAAGGAACAGGCGCTGCTACAGTCTGATGAGCAGGGAGTCAAAAAAGCCGCCGAGCAGCTGGGGAGCAGTTATTATCCGATTGCCGACTGGAGAACGATGAGAAGCCGAAAACCGAAGGAAGAAGAGAATCGCATCGGACAAAACGCCATTGAACGAGCGGGAGCTTGCCATGCAGAGAGAAATACAGGAACTGAAAAAGGCGAGTTTTACCTGCGGCAACCAAATACTGTTTCCGTAGTTTAACGTCAAGTTTCCTTAGCGGAAACTTGCATATTAACAGGTGCGCTTACCAGCGCACGAATTGAACACCTTCCAAAGTTTACACTTTGTTCAGTTGTTCAATTTTAAGGAACGAAATACTCAAGGACACTCTCAATTTTTTTGTCGTAGGCCGGAAGAAGTAAGTACGCAAGGGGGATTCAGCTACATTTTTGAAAACGCACAGGAGAGAGGGCGGCCAGTTGTAAGTATGTGCAAAATCTTAAAAGGGGATGGGAAACAGGCTTTTACAAGTGGAAGCGGAACCGTGCAAAGTGAACGCTGGCAACTTCTTCTGGTCGAAATACATAAGATTCTTTCACAGATCCTGAAAACGATAACTATGGCATAGAAAGAATACGATTGGCGCTTGAGCAACGAGGCATAAAAGTTTCTCGCTCGACGGTAATCAGAGCGATGCGGAAGGGACCCCTATTGGGAACCTCTAAAAACTTCAATTTTTAGAGGTTTTCCTTGCTGTTCGTTGCGATGTTTAAATTGTAAGTCATTGATATACAAAGGCTTACAATTTAAACTCGTAGGTCATCTCTAAAATCCGGCAAGGTTTTAGAGATGACCGCCTGCATAAGAGCCGGAGGAGCCCTGACGGACTTACCAAAGTCGACAGAAAGGCACAAAGACCTGAAAATCTCCTTAAAGGGGACTTTAGTGCAGACGCTCCTAACAAGAAATGGCTGACCGATATAACGCAGGTTCCGTGCAAAGATGGAAAGCTGTATATTGCGCCAATGATGGACTGCTTTGCAGGAGAGATAATCGCAGTAGCGATGGACGATAACATGAAAAAAGAGCTTTGTATAAAAGCTCTAAAGGAGGCATATGAATTAAGAAAGCCGGCTGATGGGCTTATACATCACAGTGATGCAGGCTCTCAATACACGAGTGAGGCGTACAAACTTGAGTTGGCTCGCCGTCATGCAATTCAAAGCATGAGCGGTGTGGGAAAATGTTATGATAATGCGAGGATGGAAAGTTTATTTTAAGCGGTACAAATAGTACCGCTTAAAATACGGTGAGTTTGCTTTTCGGCAAACGTCGCTTATTATAAAACATTTTCTCACTATCGTTGCGAAAGTTAGAAATCAATAATCTTCAAAATTTGATAATTTTTCAGATTGTGGATTTTAAGGAATCCTTTTTTGCAACGCCCAAGAAGGAGAAGCTATACCGCATAGATACAACAAAATTGAAAAGGGAGGAAGTAAAGAAAATTGACTGGAGGTTTATTGTGTGCTACAACCGGCGAAGGATTACTACAATGAATCCGAAAGGTTATCCGATTTATCGGGAACTGTTTGAAACCGGTTTATTAAAACCGGCAGCTTAAACTATATTTTAGGGGTATTAAGGGACTGTATTATTATTGACTTTTCCAGCCGCGCAGCTGGGAAGAAATTATAGCTAATTGCCTTTTAAAACAGCATCCAGAACCAGAGAAACGGAGCCATAAAGATGAACACAGCCAGCAACCTTTCGCTTCAAAGCGCTCCACGTGTGCTCAATAGGATTGTATTCAGGTGAATACGGCGGCAGAAAAATCAGTTTCTGCGAGTATTTTCTCGCAAGGTTCTGTAAAACCTCTTTTTTATGAAATGCCGCGTTGTCCATGATGATGACGTGCCCTTTCGGTAAACAGTTCAACAATTTGTCTTCAAACCACTCTTCGAACACAGACGCTTTCATCGTTCCGCTGTAGGTGTGCGGAGCAAGCAAAGCGCCCTCACATTGCGCCGCAACAAGCCCAATTCGAGCATGACGCTTGCCGCTGATACGAATATTGACCCGTTTTCCTCGTTTACTGCGTGCATATTGGCGGTACATTTGCGTCTGTATGCCAGTTTCATCGATATATACGAGCCTTTCCTTGTGAATGTCTTTAATTTTTTCTAAATATGTCTCTACTTGTTTGGGAACTTGCTCTTTGTAGAACGTGCACTTTTTTCTCGAATCCTGAGTTTTCTCAGCCGTTTCAACACTGTGAATGGCAGCCGAAAAATTCCACAATTTCTTTGAGATAAGCATCAGTATGCGATTCCACCTATTTGATGATAAAACCAGTTCGGAAACTTCTGTTTTGGAACTGGTTACCTAGAAATACGGTGTTCTAAATCGTGCTATTTGTGAGATTTTGAACTCGTAGACCTGTTCAAAGTTGTCGAACAGGTCGTGTTTTTCAGGAATATTTTTCTTGTTGACCGGACGGCGGATTTTCATTTTATGTCGCCGATTGCCTCATATCGCTTTTTCCAAGCAATAATTGTACTAATATTTACTTTGAACACTGCCGCGGCCTGTGCCACCGTGCAGCCTTCTTATGTATATTTGATTGCTCGCAGGCTTAACCATGAGTATAATGATTCTTACTTGCATTTCAATGCAATTAGCTATCTAGCGATATATGTTGCAAAAAGAAAGAAACCGTATGACCGGTTGTCAGCATTTTATAACCGCTAACTGTAAGAAAGACGATGCCTTTGCGCTATACGGCAAATTCTTTCCATGCGGCTTCAACTTGTTCGGCGTATTTTGCTTTTTCTTCGTCGCTGATAAAGAGGGCTTTGAAACCTGCAAGGATGAGCGTTTTAATTTCTTCCATTGAAAAGCCGCATAAATCGTAGAGCTTCCAATATTCGTCGATGAGCGTTGTCTTAAAGAATACGGGATCGTCGGTATTGACTGTAACGAAAATGCCGCGGTCAAAAAATTGGCGAATCGGATGCTCGGCGATTTTCTGCACCACTTTCTTCGTAAAGACATTACTCGTGATGCACACTTCTAGCGGGAGCTGCGTTTTTACCAGCTCTTCGATGAGTTTTTCGTCCTGAATGGATGTGATGCCGTGCCCGATCCGTTCCGCATGGAGAATGTTAATCGTATCCCACACCGATTCAGGGCCGACATCTTCGCCTGCATGGGCGACTGCATGGAAGCCGTCCCGGTGCGCTTGCTCGAAAACCGGTGCAAAGTCCTTCGCCGGTCCTTTTGCCTCCGCGCCGCCAAGTCCTATTCCGATTACATCGCTGCACGGATATTGCTTAAACAGATTGTAGTTGTTCATGGCGTTTTCGCAGCCGAACGTGCGCGACACATCCAAGAGCAGTTTGATGATGATCCCGTGCTTTTTCCGAATGGCCGCAATTTTTTTCGTAAAAACCGCAAGCATATCAGGGTACTGAAAGCCTTTTTTCAAAAAGGCGGAAGGCGAAAAAAACGCCTCGCAATAGCGGACATTATTTTCTACTAAATACTTCGCAAAATCATTGAACATAAAATTGAAGTCGTCAACCGACTGGAATAAATCTTGTACTTGTAAAAAGGCTTGAATAAATCCGTTTAAATCGTCATAGGTGAATAACGCTCGCGCCGCCTTTGCGCTCATCGCCGTGCCGAACCGCTTTTTATAGAGCTTCTTTACCGTTTGAATCGTGCTGACAGCTTCAACATGAATATGAATTTCTGCTTTTGGAATATTTTTTAATATGAAATGAAATTCATCATAGGTCAATTTCCGATCCATTTACCGCTCCAGCTTCTCAAAACGCCCGTACCGGCGCACTTAAAAGGAAGCTGCATACGTCAAAGCGCGCAGCAACTTTCCTTATTGTAAGGTATCGGAAAAAAATACTAAACCTTAAGGACTTTCTCCAGCTCGCTGACCATGCCGGCAAACACGTCAAGCGCCGCCTGCACCGGAGCCGCGCTTTCCATATCGACTCCCGCAATGCGCAGCGATTCAATCGGATAGCGCGATCCGCCGGATTTTAGGAACTTGAAGTAGTCATCCCGCTCGGCATCTCCGCCTTCTATCACCCGTTTTGCCAGCGCAAGAGATGCGGAAATGCCGGTCGCGTACTTGTACACGTAAAACGCGCCGTAAAAGTGCGGAATCCGTAAGCCTTCCATGTCGCTGTTCGATTCAAACGCCAGCTCAGGGCCAAAGTACTGCGTCAAAAGCTCCCGATACGTTTTTCGGAGCAGGTCGGCAGACAACGGCGTTCCTGATTCAACCAGCGAATGCGTTTTCAGCTCAAATTCTGCAAACATCGTCTGCCGGTAGAGCGTTGCAAGAATATCGCCGGCGCGCATGGCAAGCAGGTACGCTCGCATCTCATCCGACTCCGCATTTTTTAGCAGCTGGCGGAACAGCAGCTCCTCATTGAAGGTCGAAGCAACTTCCGCCTCAAAAATCGTGTAGTTGTATTGCATATAGGGATTGCTCTGGACGGAATACCAGCTGTGCATCGAATGCCCGCCTTCATGCGCCATCGTAAACATATCCCGAATGGCGTCTTCCTTATAATTGAGGAGAATGTACGGGTCTCCGGTGTACCCCCCGCTTGAAAACGCGCCGCTCCGTTTACCTTTATTTTCATAGCGGTCAACCCAGCCGCCGAGTAAGCCCGCACGCAAACGGTTCGTGTATTCGGCGCCGAGCGGCGCAAGTGCAAGGCAGCACAATTCTACGGCCTCTTCATACGGCGTACAGTTTTCAAAATTTTTTGCGAGCGGTACATACACATCGTAATGGCGCAATTCGTCAAGCTGCAAAACCTTTTTGCGGAGCGCATAATACTTGTGGAGCGCCCCCAGATTCTTGTGTACGGTTTCGATAAGATTGACGTATACGCTCACCGGCACCTTGTCGCGGAAAAGCGCCATTTCAAGGCAGGACGAATAGCCGCGCGAGCGCATTTCAAAGACATCGTGATTGACTTGCCCTGCGTAAAGCGCTGCAATCGTATGCTGATGATTTTCAAAGCCGGCGTAAAACTGCTTGTAGGCCGCCTCTCGCACCGCCCGATCCTGACTGTCGAGGAAGATGCTCAATGTTGATTGCGTTAATTCCTGTTCCGTTCCGTTGATCTTCACCGAACCGAACGACATATCGATATTCGTCAATGCGGAAAACGCTTTTTCCGCAGTACCGGCGCTTTCTCCAAGCAGCGAAAGGAGCCGCTCCTCCTTTTCGCTAAGAATATGCGCCTTGAGCCGGAGCAATTTGCTGATAAAAATCCGGTAATCGTCAAAGTCGGCGTGTCTAATCCATTCGTTGATTTTTTCATCGGGAATCGCCTGAAGTTCCGGCGCAAAAAAACTGGTTTCTGCGCTGAATTTCGTGTACGCCATCTCTGCGCGTCCCACCTTGTCCAACGCCGCCGCATCGCTTTCATCTTGTGTAAAAACGAGGCCTGCGTAATTGTAGAGCGCTTCAATATTCTTGTCTGCCGCTTCAAGCGCCTTCAAAGCCGCCAGCAGCCGCGTCGAAGAATCGGCAAGCGTGTTTTTATATTCGGCCGCCGCCTGCGTCAACGCATCCTGCGCCGTGAGCGCTTGCTCCCACGCAGCATCATCTGCAAACAAAGAGGAGAGATTCCACTTGTCGCATTCCTTTACATCTTTCCGTTCCGGTATTTTGCCTTTTTCCATACGCAGAGTATAGCGATAGCAGGGTACGTGCGCAATTATCAAGACGCACCGAACACGGAGTTTGCAGGCAGGGCGGAAAAATGCGCAGCGGTTTTGCATTTCAGTCTTTGCTGCCATTTTGCCGTACGCTTCCTGTTCTGGTATGAACGAGACGTAGTGCACGGCTTTTACGCGATTACGTGCCGCACTTTAGTTCCGTCTCATTCTTGGGCATCTCGAAAAACTCGCTTTTTGCGATTTTTTTTTTCGAGATTGCGACGAGTTGTAACTCGCTGGAATATCGCGAGTTACAACATCGCATTTTCAAAGTTACCTCTAAAAACTGAAGTTTTT
>CAUTOX010000027.1:0-21542 GCA_963539665.1 uncultured Treponema sp. | reverse complement strand
CGGCCGGGCTACGAGTTTGAAGGCTGGTACTACGACAAATCTTTCAGCGGCGAGCGGATTACAAAGATTGCAAGCGGAAAGACGGGGGCGCTTACGGTGTATGCCAAGTGGCGGCTTTTGTCGTACCGCATCTCCTATGAGCTTGGGGGCGGCGCAACAGTTTCTCCTCCGGTCAATTCGTCGAAAAATCCGAGTGCCTATACCATCGAAATGGGCGATGTTGCGCTGTTTGCTCCGGAGGCGCGGAACGGCTACGAGTTTGAGGGCTGGTACTTGAACAAATCTTTCAGCGGCGAGCCGATACCGAAAATCGAAAGCGGCAAGAGCGGCGATATTACGCTGTACGCCAAGTGGAAGGCGGTCAAGTATAAGATCATCTACGAATGGGGCGGAGCGGCAGATAATCATACGCTTCCTACAGAATATACGATTGAAAGCGGCTTTGAGATTCGGCTGGACAGGACGTTGGAAGCGCTCGGCTTGATCGGTTTCTGGGATAACAAATTATTGAGCGGGACACCGGTAACGCACTATCCGAAAGGCCGGACGGGAGACGTTACGCTCTATGCCAAAGTAAAAGCGTATGCCCTTACCTATCAGTTCAACGGCGGTACCTGCGCTGAAACGTTGCCGTCTTCCTATACGAGTTGGCAGCCTGCCGTTACATTGCCAAAACCGCAGAAAGGCGGCTACGGATTTAACGGCTGGTATGCGTCCGCAAACTTTTCAGGCAACGCGATAGCGAAAATCGGCAATCCGAAGCAGGGCGGCTACCGCGGCGGCGATCTCACGCTCTATGCGCAATGGCTCCCGATTACCTATAAAATTCAGTATGAACTTGACGGCGGAACGCAGGCGGCCGGTAATCCTGCCGAATACAATATAGAATCGGAATTTACTTTTGTAGCTCCGTCTCGCAATGGCTACGCATTCGCCGGTTGGTATGCGGCTGACGGAACAGAGGTAACGCGTATCAAAAAAGGTTCGCAAGGCGGGCTAAAGCTTACTGCAAAGTGGGGGCTTTTGACGTACCGCATTACCTATGATGCGCTTGGCGGAGAACTGCCAAGCGGAGCGGCAAACCCGGAGTGGTTTACCGTAAAAGACGAAGTTACGCTGAAAGTTCCGGAGAAGGTCGGCTATGATTTTGAAGGATGGTATGCCGAAAAAACATTCAGCGGCAGCAAAATCGGCAAAATTACGCGCGGCACTGCGCAAGACGTAAAACTGTTTGCCAAATGGCGGCTCAAAGGCGCGTGGCCGATTACCTATGTGCTTTCTACCGGCGCAACTGTTTCTCCTCCGCTGAATTCTCCGCATAACCCAAGCGGGTATACCATCGAAACCGGCGCTATTACCCTGCATGATCCGCTGGCGCGGAAGGGCTACGTGTTTGAAGGCTGGTACGATAACGAGTCCTTTAAGGGAGAGCGGTTAACGAAACTCATGGGGAAAACGGGGGCGCTCACGCTCTATGCAAAGTGGAACGCCTTGAAATACCGGATCACGTATGAATTGGACGGCGGCTGGGGGCGTAATCCGTCCGAATATACCATAGAAACGGAATTCGAGTTTGAAGTAAACAAGGCAATCAAACCGGGACAAGACTTCATCGGTTTATGGGAAAACCCAAGCTTTACGGGAGAACCGCTCTTCCGCTTTGTAAAGGGGCAAACGGGCGACAAGAAGTTCTACGCCAAATACGGAACGCGCTATTACACGCTGACATACCACATAAACGGCGGTACTCCGGATAAGCCGCTGCCGGAACGTTTTACCCGGTGGTCGGATGTCATTACATTGCCTTCGGCAAAGAAAATCGGCTATACATTCGGCGGCTGGTATCTTTACAGCGATTTTTCGGGGAAGGTAACAAAAATCGGCGATCCGGCAAAAGATCCAGAGGCATACGGTACGCGGAAAGATTTGGATTTGTACGCCAAGTGGATTCCGATTAAATATCCGATTCAATATGACCTTGGCGGCGGAAAGCAGGCTCCTGAAAATCCTGCGGAGTACACGGTGGAGTCGGAAATTACGCTTGCGCCTCCGGTATACAACGGCTGCATCTTTGCCGGCTGGTTTGATGAAAGCGGAAATCGCGCGGAACGGATTGCGCAAGGTTCCATCGGGACGAAAAAGTTTACGGCAAAGTGGACGGAGATAACGTACTCGCTTACGTATAACCTCAACGGCGGCGCTTTAAAACCGAGCGAGAGCATTCCTGCAACGTATACGGTTAAGCGCACGATATATTTGCCGTCACCAACAAAGGCGGGCGCGGTGTTTGCCGGTTGGTATGATTCCAACGGGTATGCGCTCAGGAAGCTGGAGAAGGCGTATGGCAATAAGCATTTATCGGCAAAGTGGATTGCCGGATTAAAAACGGTGGAAGGCGGGACATTCCAGCGTAAAGATGAGGCGGGGATTATGCGGATAGTTGGCGTTAGCCGCTTCCATATCAGCGATCATGAAGTAACGCAAAAGGAATTCAGAGAGATTCTGGGCGCCAATCCGAGCTATTTCAAAGGCAACGATAATCTTCCGGTAGAGCAGGTGAATTGGTATCATGCCATTGCATATTGTAATAAGCTCAGCATAAAAGAAGGATTGGAGCCGGTATATGAAATTGCAGGCTTAAATTGGAAAGAGCTCAAATATGCAAACATTCCGACGGCTGAAGATCCAAGATGGGAATTTATTGAAATGGATTTAAGGAAATGCGGCTACCGGCTCCCTACTGAAGCCGAATGGGAATTTGCGGCGTCCGGCGGCAAGAAAGAGAAACCGGATTCTCCGCGCCTGTTATATTCGGGAAGTAACCGCATTGACGATGTTGCATGGTTCGTGACAAACAGCGGCGATAAAACGCATCCGGTCAAACAGAAAAAGGCGAATGAATTGGGGCTGTACGATATGAGCGGAAATGTACTGGAATGGTGCTGGGATCGCTATGCTGGAAATAATTATTCTCAGGCCGGCGATGGTATTGATCCGCTTGGCCCGCCGAGCGGGTTACGCAGCTGGAGAGTTGTGCGCGGCGGTTCCTATGCCAACAAAGATAACAAAGCACTGGTTAACTACAGCGGCTGCGTTACGCTTTTCCAAAGCCATGAAAATGTTGGATTTAGGGTTGTGTGTTCGCAATTTGAAGAACAGTAAAAACTAAAATTATACGCTGCTGCCGCATCCGCTTTCTTAAAAAAGGGATGCGGCAGCGTTTTTTAAGAAAGCGGAGGGAGGAATATCCCGATGCGCGGCATTGGAGGTGTTTATTCTCCGTAAAACATTCCGCCGCTTTTAGGCAAAATAAAAATACCGCGCAAGATCTATGATCTGGCAACAACTGAACACCAGCGGGACTATTACGCAGTGCCGCGCAACAATTCGACGGCATAACGGGCATTCAAAGAGTTGAAGGAGCATTTCCCGCGCTTGCAGCAGGGGCGTATTATACAGGATGCGGCGGACATCGCGGCAGCCGCTTGCAGTTTTGCCTACTGGCAAAATGAGCCGAACGGATTGATCGCAATGAGCAATACAATAAGGCTCGTATGTCGCAGCTTCCTTCTCCGCTCATTGGTAAGAGGGCAAGCGGTTCAATTTTGCTTTAATGCGCTTATCTTTTTCTTTTCCATGGAATAAAACGGTTGACGCGCTTGCAATACGCCGCATATTCATCGCCGAAGCGGTCGGTAAGCCATTTTTCTTCCGTAAGTTTCATAAATACAGTGAGGTAGAGCCAAAAAATCGGCGGTAAAATAAGCGTCTGCCAATTACGACAGAGCAGCAGCGCGCCGGTGCAGATGAACAAGAATGCAGAATAAATGGGATTACGCACAAGGGCATACGCGCCGTCAGTTGCAAGGCGGCCCGCTTTTATCGTAGCGTCGATGCGTGCGCCGAATACCGCCGCGCTCCATAATGCAATGCCTCCTGCAATACACAAAATCCCGGCTCCGACAAAAAGACGCGCGGGTATTGCACGGTTGACCTGTCCGTTTGCAAGCATCCCGAAGCGTACCAGTATGATTCCCATCATCGTACACGCTATCATAATTGCGATGCACGCCGGCCCGACTCCCAGCATCGGAAGATGCGCCTGCTCATTTTTTTTCATAGGATGATTCCTCCTCGTACAGCTATTCTCCGAATGCAGCTGCCGTTCACAGTGCAAGTTGCCTCGGCTGTTGTATTTTACGCAACGGCTCATGATTCTGCAATCAACCTGTTTGCGCGCTTGGTTATCAAACAGCGTTAATATTTTATTGCGTATCTTCTGCGCGGGGAATCTTATAAGTCATTTTAATACATGTAATTATATTTTTTACGCATCGGATGTCTTCGCCTTCCGTTCTGTTGACATTCGTCTTTTTTAGTATAAAATGTAGCTCAAGTGGGAATTTGTGGGAGAAAGTGGTAGGCGGCGGCGTGAATTTACTGACTGGCAAGTATGACAACAGTTTGGATGAAAAGGGGCGTATTCTCTTTCCTGCTAAACTGCGCGGCGCAATTGAGGGGGATGCCGTATGGATTACTCAGGGTATTGACCGCTGCCTTTGGCTTTTTACTCCGGATGAGTGGGAAAAACTTTCGTCAAAATTGATGGAATCCGCTTCTCCTTTTAATACGCGCAATCTGCAAGTTTTGCGTAGATTCATCGGGCCTGCGCAGCAGATTGATTTTGACCGGACGGGCAGACTGTCCATTCCGCATAGCTTACGCGAATATGCGGGGCTTTCAAAAGAATGCGTAATACTCGGCGTATGCAAGTACGTTGAGTTGTGGGATGCAGCGGCATATCAAGCGTATTTGACGGCGACGGACGATTCGTTTCAGCAAGCGGCTGAAGAATTGAAGTCGATTAGTTTTTAGGCGGAGCGAAAACTGATGGACATAGTGCATACGCCGGTGCTTTTGCAAGAATGCATGGATTGGCTGAGTCCTATCGGAGAGCCGTATGAAGCCAGTGCCTTTATGGTCGATTCTACGCTGGGGGAGGGCGGACATTCGGCGGCGTTTTTGTCGCGTTTTCCGGCGCTTTCGATAGTGGGTATCGATGCGGATGCTGCCGTGCAAAAACGCGCGGCAGAGCGACTTGCTCCATTCGGGGAGCGGATGCAGTTTTATCGCGGGTGGTTCCGCACTTTTTATGCGGATTATCCTGCCTCTCTTCCAAAACCGAATATCATCCTGTTTGATTTGGGGATTTCGGTATTCCATTACGAGCGGTCGGGTCGCGGTTTTTCTTTCCGGTACGACGAGCCGCTGGATATGCGACTTGAGCCGGATCCGAAAAACAAAACGGCTGCGGAATTGGTAAATGGGCTACGGGAAGATGAACTTGCCGATTTGATTTACCGCTATGGGGAAGAAAAGTTTAGCCGGAAAATTGCCCGCGCAGTGTGTACGGCCGCTCGGAAGTCGCCGATTACGTCTTCTAAGGCGCTTGCTGACATTGTGTATGATGCGGTTCCTGCCGCATACCGGTATGCAAAGCTCCATCCGGCGACGCGGACGTTCCAAGCATTGCGCATTGCCGTCAACAGCGAGCTGCTGCATTTGCCGGAAGTCCTGCACAATGCTTTTTCGGCGCTTACGGACGGCGGAAAACTTGGGGTCATTACGTTTCATTCGCTTGAAGACAGGATTGTTAAAAACTATTTCCGTAATTTGGGGAAAAAATGCGTCTGCCCGCCGGAGCAGGCGGTGTGTAGGTGCGGCGGCTGTCCGTGCGCAGAAATACTGACGAAAAAGCCGGTCGTACCGGCGGATGCGGAAGTGTTGCGGAATGCCCCATCGAGAAGCGCGAAGTTTCGGGCTGTTAGAAAACTGCGCGGCGCAACCGAATCGCATTTGTACGGCGTAAAAGGATATTGATATGAAGGAAAATACACGTTTCATCTTGCGGAATACCGCGCTTTGCGCTGTTGCGCTGCTTTTGCCTGCCGTGCTTGCGGTGTACGCTTGGCAAACCAAACGGTACGAGGAGCTGTCGCGGGAAGTCGGCGCGCTTGAACGCAAGCAGGATGAGCTTATTGAGCAGAATAAAAAACTGGTCAGCGACATCAGCTTGCTGCTGAGTTCCGGCCGTATTGAACGGATTGCGGCAAGCGACTTGGGGATGCACAAGGCCGAATCGGAGGACATTGTGCGCGTGGAGATGGATAGGGCGAAAAAATGAACGCTACAGACAATCATCAAACGCTTTTGTCTTTTGACGACTTAATACGCGCCGTAGACGGAGAAGCCGAGCCGCCGATTACCGGCGGTTTTTCATTCACCTCTGTTGCTACCGACAGCAGGAATGTTGCCGCAGGTTCCTTATTCGTTCCGCTTATCGGAGAGAAGCAGGATGGCCATACGTACATTGAAGCCGCGCTTACAAAGGGTGCGACGGCCGTTTTTATTGCGCAGGCGGCATATGCAAAGGATCCGGCGCACTACGGCGCGCTCATGGAAGCCTATCCTTCCGCTGCCTTTATTCGGGTGCGTGATACGCTACGCGCCTTGCAGGATGCCGCTGCCGCCTATGCGGAGCGTTTTCCGTCCCTCGTAAAAATCGGTGTTACCGGATCGAGCGGTAAAACAACGACAAAGGATATGCTTGTTTCGACGTTGAGCAAAAAATACCGCGTCGTTGCAACGCAGGGCAATTTGAATTCGGAAACGGGACTGCCGCTTTCAGTTTTTACGATACGGGCTGAGCATGAAGTCGGCATTTTCGAACTCGGCATGAACCGGACTGATGAAATTGCAGAAAGTACGCGGGTTTTAAAGCCGCAATACGCTGTGATTACCAATATCGGTACGGCGCACATCGGTATTTTGGGCAGTCGGGAAAATATTGCAAAAGAAAAGCGGAGAATTTTTGATTTTATCGATGAAGGCGGCGCGGCATTCGTGCCGGCGGAAGATGATTTTGCAGATTTCTTGGCGCACGGCGTGAAGGGTTCCGTCTTGTATTTTGGGCGGGATGTCAGCGAGCAGGAGAGCGGCGTGCGTTTTATTCAGGATGCAGGGCTTGCTGGCTCCGTCTTTGAAGTTGACGGCGTGCGCATACAGCTTGGCGTTCCCGGAATATATAATTACCGGAATGCGCTGGCGGCAATCGCGCTTGCACGGCATCTTGGGCTTTCTGCCGCAGAGATGAAAGACGGGCTGGAGCATTTCCGACGTGCGCCGGGGCGGATGGAAACGCTCCAGCTGACGGCAGCCGACGGTGCGCGCATTACGCTGGTAAATGACTGCTACAACGCAAATCCTGAATCGATGAGCGGCGCGCTTGATTTTTGCGATTCCGTGAGCGGCTATGCGGCAAAGATTTACGTGCTCGGCGATATGCTTGAACTCGGCGCAAAGTCGCAGGAAGAGCATACCAAAATGGGAAGCCGCGCGGCGCGCGGGGAGCCGGATACAGCGGTATTTGTCGGGCCGGAGATGGCGGCGGCGTATCGGGCCGCGGTTGCAGCTGGATTCCGCAATGCCGTGCACATTCCGGATGCCTCCGAACATTCAATGGAGCTGCTCGGCGCTCTTTTGCAAGGCTCTGTAAAGGATGGCTGCCTCGTTTTGCTGAAAGCGTCGCGGGGGATGGCGCTTGAGCGGGTGATTCCGATGCTTTCCGGCGCGGAGGGGGCGGATAAATGAGCGGCTATAATTTTGTTGCGGAGCGTCCGGTGGAGCGGTACCGCAAAAGCGATTTGAGTTTTGTTGCGGCAGTCATTATTTTAACGGGGCTGGGGCTTTTTACGCTCTATTTTTGTTCGCAAAATTATGCGGGACGCATCTTCCGCGACACGCTGTATTTTGTGCGCAGGCAGAGCATCAGTATTGCCGTCGGTACGGCGGGCTTCATCCTGTTTGCTTCTCTTCGCATGGATGCAGTCAGGCGCCTTTTGCCGATTATGATGGGGGGAGCGCTGGTTCTTTGCCTCTTGACCTTTGTTCCGGGCATTTCGGTTGAAAAAAACGGCGCCCGCAGGTGGATCGCGCTCCCGTTTTTGTTTACCTTGCAGCCGTCGGAAGTGGTTAAGTTCGTGCTCATTCTGTTTCTTGCAAATCTTTTCGATAAACAAGCGGCATCTCCAGCGGACGGGGAGCGCTCTCTTCTTCCGAGCGTGGTAGTTTTGCTGCTGTTCGTAACGCTTGTTCTTCTGCAAAAAGACCTTTCCACTTCGATTTTTATTTTTTTCGTCTGTTTTTTGATGTTTTTTGCGGCGGGATTAAGAATCCGCTGGATTCTTCCGGTGATGATTGCTGCAATTCCGGTGATTGTGCTGTTCATTACATCGGAGCAATACCGCATCGAGCGGATTATCGCCTTTCTGCGGCCGGAAGAGGGGGCGCACACGATAAACTATCAGAGTTTAACGGCAAAACGCGCAATTAGCGCAGGCGGCTTTTGGGGAAACGGGATTGGTTCGGGGCTTGTGCATAGCAACAGGATTCCGGAAGTGCAGGCCGACTATATTTTTGCCGGCTGGATTGAAGCGATGGGGCTGTTCGGCGCGGGGATTTATTTTCTTT
The DNA here is from genome assembly GCA_963539665.1 of uncultured Treponema sp. Taxonomy (GTDB): domain Bacteria; phylum Spirochaetota; class Spirochaetia; order Treponematales; family Treponemataceae; genus Treponema_D. The sequence continues at coordinate 13,013 of CAUTOX010000027.1, read as the reverse complement.
CGCTCGGCTTTTTTGCGTGGCGCGGTTTTTTGGCGGCGTTCACTTGCAAAAACCGCTTCGCTTCTTACGCTTCGTTCGGTTTTATCTTTATGATTAGCGCGCAATCGCTTCTAAATTGCGCGGTTGTCTGCGGAGCTGTGCCGAATACCGGTATTCCGCTGCCGTTTTTTTCGCTCGGCGGCTCTTCGGTTATTTCGACATTGTGTATGTGCGGTTTTGTCGTCAACGCATCCCGCATTACTTCTGAAGAAGATGCGGATGCGGAAGAGGGAGGGGAGACCGGCTATGCGGAAAGGATGGGGGCGTATGAGTGATTTGAGCGTAAAGGCGGACGGCATTGAGGGCAGACGGACAGAAGCGAATGCCGAACAACGCCGCGCGGACGGGCAAATGGGGGCGCAGAAACCTGACCGGCTTATCATGGCGGCAAAAATATTTTTTTTCATCTTTGCGTTTATCGCCGCTCTTGAACTTGCCGTTTATAAATTCCTAAAACCGCTGACAGCCTCTCCATCGCTCCATATTGCCGGACTAAAAACCTATACGGAAAAGGAAATTCGGGAAATATTACATCCGATGGAACGCTTGAGCTGGTTCGACTTTAACGTAGACAGCGCAGCGTCCGTGCTTGAAAGTATGGCGGCGATTGATTATGTGAGCGTCCGGAAAATTTTTCCTGACAAGATTGTGATTGAGATTAAGGAGCGCGAACCGATTGCTATGACGTTTGTTACTGAAAACGGACGGAGTGTGGCTGTGCAAATCGACGAAAATGGTGTATTGTTCCCACAGCGAATATCGGCGCAAGGAGGCGGCGGCTCGCTTCCGATTTTATCGGGATTGCCGCTCGATCATTTTACCGAAGGAATGCGGATTCCGTCGAAATACCGCGCGCTTGTCGAACAGATTTCAGATATTAGAAAAAGCAGGCTTAAATATTTTGCGGCGATTTCGGAAATTTGCGTTATTCCGAAAGAATACGGCAATTACGAGCTGGAGCTGATTCCGTCTGTTACGAAAGTCCGCGTCCGCACTGACCGCGCGCTCAGCGAAGCGGCGCTCAAAGATATGATGATTGCGCTTGATATTCTGAAGGTAACGGATACGGATGGGATTGAACTCGATTTACGTTACGGATCGGTTTCATACCGGAGAAGGTGAGCGAATTTGCCGATATGCGGGCAGATTTATCGGCTGTTTCCGTCTCTTTTTCTTATCTTTGACGTATAAAAAGAGAAAGGTTTAGAGGCAATGCCGGATATTCTGTCATCATGCGGCAACGGCGGCTCCATAGGAAAGATGTTGTATGCTAGTTGGTCTTGATATTGGAACAAGCTGTATACGTGTTGCAGTCGGAGATATAGACGAATACGGAGCGCTCCGGATTGCCGGAACCGCTGCGGAAAAGTCGGAAGGCCTCCGGAACGGCAATATCGTGAACATAGAGGCAGCCTCAAGCGCAATCCGAAAGGCGATAGAAAACGCCGAACAGAATGCGGGCATGGACGTGCGCTCTTGCTGCACAGCTATCGGCGGCGAACAGATTGAAAGCCTTAATGCATCCGGCAAAGTTGCTGTTTCAGCGAAAGTCAAAGGCAAAAGTCAAAAAGAAATTGAGCAAAGCGACATCGACAGAGTGCGCGAATCGGCGACGGCCGTGCAGCTTGCGCTTGACCGTCAAATACTCCACGTCATTACGCAGGATTATATCGTAGACCACGTGCGGGGCATCAAAGATCCGATGCACCGGCTCGGCGTGTGTTTGGAAGCCTGCGTTCATATCATCACTATTTCGCGTACTGCAATTCAAAATATGCTTAGCTGCATTAATCGCGCAGGCTATGATGTCGATCTGGTTATGCTCAAAACGCTTGCTGCCTCCTATGCAGTTGCGACGGAAGATGAATTAGAGCTCGGCTCTATTATCATCGATCTTGGCGCGGGGTCTACTGATGTGCTGGTCGTCCTGCATGGCGCTCCGATTTGCACAGCCTCCATTCCGCTTGGGGGGATTGTTGTAACGAACGATATTGCGATCGTCAAAGGCATTTCGATGGCGGAAGCGGAGCGGGTCAAAAGCGAATCCGGCGTTTGCTGGAGCGGATGCGTACAACCGGGTAAGACGGTTCTTCTAAATGGCGTTGGCGGGCGGCCGCCTGAAGAGATCACGCAGCGGGAGCTTTGCGACATTATTGAATCCCGCATGAAAGAGATTTTTTCGCTTGCGCGTTATAGAATCATTGAACAGACCAACGTGCAGCAGCTTTCGGGAAATATCATACTGACGGGGCAGGGGGCGCGGATGGAAGGCGCGGTTGAAACTGCGCAGGATATTTTCCGGACTTCCGCAGTCAGAATCGGGATGCCGGAACGGCTCGGCGGGATTGAAGACGATTATGCGGGACCGGAATGGGCTACGGCAATCGGCTTGGTGCGTGCGCATCAAGAGGAGTTGACAAAGCGGCAGCGAAAGGATAAGTCGAATACGGCGCAATCGGGGGAGCGCAAGGGGCGCAATTTGTTTGCAAAGTTTTTTGATTCGCTGTTCTGAGGCGGACATAAGAGAAGCGGAACTTTTTTGAAAGCCGCGATAAGCGGCGGAAATCGGGAAGAAATATTTAAAAGGAGATGCGATTGGTGTATTATGGAAGCTCTTTCAGCCGGATGCAAAATAGTTCGGTTGGAATTTGAGGGTGCGGGAGGAAAGAATGAAGTTTGAAATTATAAATAATCAAGGGCCGGAAGCGAATGAGGTAAGCCCGACTGTCATTAAAATCGTCGGCTGCGGCGGCGGCGGCTCAAGCGCGGTCGGCCGGATGATTGAAGCGGACGTTTCGGGAGTGCAATTTATCGTGCTGAATACCGATCTGCAAGCGCTCAATAAATCTCCGGCAAAGACGAAACTTGCCATCGGTCAAAAGTTGACCGGCGGCCTGGGCGCGGGCGGGAATCCGACAGTCGGGGAGAACGCTGCAAAAGAGGATACCGAAATGATTACGAACATCCTCAAAGGGGCCGACATGGTGGTGATTACGGCGGGCATGGGCGGCGGTACCGGCACAGGATCCGCTCCGATTGTCGCTGAGATTGCCCGCAAGCAGGGGACGCTGACCATCGCCGTGGTAACAACGCCGTTCAATTTTGAAGGCACCGTGCGGATGCGCTATGCGCTCGAAGGCCTGCAAAAACTAAAGGATCAAGTCGATGCGCTCATCGTCATTCCAAATGAACAGGTTATGAAAAATATCGATCGGCAGGTTTCATTTTTGCAAGCGTTCAGAATGGCGGACACCGTTTTGTGCGAGGGCGTACAGGGGCTTTCGGATATTATTACGAAAACCGGCGTCGTCAACATTGACTTTGCGGATGTGCAGAGCGTGATGCGGGGGCAGGGAGATGCGATTTTAGGCGTCGGCACGGGCTCTGGCGAAAACCGAGCGATTGACGCGGCTACTGCGGCAATTAGTAATCCGCTGCTCGTAAACCGCCAAATTGACGGCGCGACAAAGATTCTCGTAAACATCACAAGCAGCGCGGAGCTTCCGATGATGGAAGTCAACGATATTGTAAACACGGTGAGAGCATCCGCTGCAAAAGATAATCAAATGTTTTGGGGAGAGGTGCTAGAGCCGGAGATGGGGGATACGATTTCTGTTACCGTTGTTGCAACCGGCTTTAATGATGCCGCTGCCGAAGAACCTGCAGAAGAGGCGGCTCCTGTCCGCCAATCGGTTCAGGAAGAAAAAAACATCTACTCTTATGAGGAATTTGAAGATATTTTGGCAGGAAAGCCTACCGCTCCTTCCGTAGATACGCGGCCGATGTTCAATACCGATGCGGCTTTGGCTCGGCAAGACGGCGCTGACAGCAAAAATACGCAGCCGGATGCAAGCGTCAAACCGGAAGACTACGGCGTTATGAAGCCGACTTCTTACGATTCGGCCGACCTGTCTATTCCGACGGTATTGAGGCAGCGCGATGGACTTAGCAGAACAATCAACCTCTCCAGAAAATAAAATAAAAATCGTGCTGAGGCAGTTTCATACGGATTTGTTGCTTGTGGGGCGGCATTCTGTAGAAACTGCCGACACGTATAAAATTTCTGCTGAATATCTGCTCCACTGGTGCGCTGCAAACCGCCTTAAACTTTCATCGCTTACGGTAAAAAATCTTGTCTATTTTCTTGCATGGCGGCGCACACGCGGATGTACGCCGCTGACGCTTGCAAAGGATATTTCGGCGCTCCGCTCGTTCGGTTCGTATCTGGTGCGGAAAAATATCTGGCAGGAAAACATTGCGCTTCTGCTCGACCGGCCAAAAGCGTCCCGAAGCCTTCCGAATGTGCTGTCGGAGGAGCAGGTTGAGCAGCTTTTTGCAGCTCTTGATACTTCCACTACGCTTGGCAAACGCGACGACGCTTTGTTCGAGATGATTTATTCCTGCGGCTTACGGATCAGCGAGGCCGCGTCCCTTTTGATTGAAAATCTCCACCTTCATGAGCAGCTTGCGCTGGTGCACGGAAAGGGCGGGAAGGAGCGCATTGTCCCGTTCGGGGCGGCGGCGCACGATAAGCTGACTGTTTATTTGGAGGAGGCGCGTCCGCTCTTGGCGAGAAAAAAAATTGTGCCGCAAGTTTTTTTGAATTTCCGCGGCTTACCGATTTCCCGCAAAGGAATTTGGAAGCGATTTCAGGAATTGGAAGCGCTTTCGGGCGTGAATGCGAAAGTGCACACGCTTCGCCATTCATTTGCAACGCATTTGCTTTCAGGCGGCGCCGACTTACGCACGGTGCAGGAGCTGCTCGGCCATTGCGATCTTGCGACCACGCAAATTTATACGCATATTGACGGCAGTAAACTTTCCGCTTATCATGAAAAATACTTTCCGGGTCATGCCGATACGCCGAATTCGTAACGTGCGCGATGGGTAAAACCGGCCGTTTGGAGCGCCGGTGCAATAATATTGGAGGAAATTATGCGGAGCTGCGCTTTTACAGCGACTTTATACGCTTTTGTTTTGCTTGCCGGCTGCGGCGTGTCGAACAAGCAGGTTATCAGAATGCAGAAAATGGAAGAAAAAGTCGGCAGTCCCACGACGATAACGGAACTTTCTGATGCGATTGAAAAATACAAGGAGCGCGTTGCGGACATTCAGCTTGCGCAGTCGCAGATTGGCATCTGGTATAAGATTTTAGGTTCTCGCTATATGGATAAAAAAATGTACGGCGAAGCGCTCAAAACATTTCAGGCGGCGATTGACTATTATCCCGATAATCAAAATCTCTTCTATTATGTAGGAATTTGCGCAGGCTATATGGCGCACGCGGCGCTTGACTATGACGCGACCGGAACGTCGAGTAAGCGCATGAATTATCTGAAACTTGCCGAAAGCGCGTACTTGCGGGCGATTGCAATTGAAGAACGGTACGCGCGCGCACTCTACGCGATTGGCGTACTGTATATTTATGAGCTGAATGAAAGCGAAAAGGCAATTCCGTATCTTGAGCGCTTTGTTGCAATCGAAACGCGCGATACGGATGGGATGATGCTCCTTGCGCGCGCCTATTATTCGAACTACGAGTTTGACAAGGCCATTGAACTTTACGATAAGATTATCGCGATTTCAAAGTCGGCGCAAAAGCGGGCGGAAGCTGCGGCAAATAAAAAAATTGTTTTGGATGCTTCCTTCGGAAATTAGTGAATGGACTATCATGAAAAAGATCCCGCCGTGCTGGTCGGCATTGCGCGGATCGGTTTTTTATCCCTTTCGGAAAAGATAAAATTACTCAAAAATATTGACAGCGCTTCTTCTCTTGCGCTAATTTCTATCGCTGAACTTGAAGCATTATGCGGAAGACGGCTTCGGGTACGGAACTGGGACGGCGAGCTCAACGTCCGCGCCGCTGTGCAAGAGGCAAAAATACTGGAGCTTAAAAGAATTGGCGCAGCGCTGTACTGTGATGCGGCGTATCCGGCGCTGTTGCGGGAGATTCCGGATGCGCCGTTTATGCTCTTTTATACCGGAGATATTTCCGTGCTTGGCGGAAAGACGGTTTCAGTGGTCGGAACGCGGCAGATAAGCGCTGACGGTATCGTTGCCGCCCGCGATTTTGCGTATGCGGCGGCAGAAGACGGCGTTACGGTTATTTCCGGTCTTGCGTTCGGCGCCGATGGGGCTGCCCATTCAGGCGCAGTCGATGCCTATTACGATGCGCTTGAAAATGGGGCGGAACTTCCGGCGGGGCGTACTGCTGCAGCTCTTCCCTGCGGCTGCGATACGGTGCAGCCGGCGTCGCACGTAAAACTTGCGCGTCGCATTTTGTCTTCCGGCGGCTGCCTTGTAAGCGAATATGTGCCCGGCGTTTTGGGCGAACGGTGGCGTTTTGTGCATCGGAACCGGATTGTTGCAGCGCTCTCTCCGGCTACGGTCATCATTCAAGCTGCAAACGGCAGCGGAGCGTTGATTACGGCGCAGTACGCGCTGGAATATGGGCGGGATGTTGTTTTTCATCAGGCGGCGTTTTCCGAATCGGCGAAAAAACTTGCCGCCGCTCAAAAAAAACGGCTTGAAAAAGATTTTGCGCTCGGTAGGATTTCCCGCGCAAAACTTGAAAGCTGCCCTGAAAAATACCTTGACGCGGGTGCGCCGGTCGTAAAAGATTATCGGGACTTTTGCGCCTGCCTCAGGGAGCGGCCGGGGGAACGCAGTGCGCTAACAGGCGATTCCGATGCCGCGCGGCAGGAATTGCCTTTTTGATAAAGCAGTCAGAGTAGCAGGCCGCGCTTCAATGTGCGGACTTATACTTCTGTATGAATAAAAATGAGGGGCAGGCGGAACTGTCCTTTGTTTAGCGAGGATTATTGTATGGCTGGAAAGAAAACTGTCCGGAAGGATGCAAATACGGGAGAAACGCTGGTGATTGTCGAATCTCCTGCAAAGGCGCACACAATCGAAAAGTATTTGGGCGCAGGATTTACGGTGAAAGCATCGATGGGACATCTAATCGATCTGCCGAAGTCTCGGCTTGCGATTGATATTGAAAACGGTTTTCAGCCTGAATACATAACCGTACGCGGGCGGGCGAAACTTTTAAAGGAACTCCAGCAGGATGCAAAAAAGTCGAAGCAGATCCTGCTTGCAAGCGATAATGACCGTGAAGGCGAGGCGATTGCGTGGCATCTGCACAATGCGCTCAAAGAAAAGACGGACGCGCCGATTCGCCGCATCGTATTCAACGAAATTACTCCGGTCGCTATAAAAGAAGCGGTTAAACAGCCCGGCGACATTGCTGAATCAAAAGTGAATGCGCAAAAAGCCCGCCGCGTACTCGACCGGCTCGTCGGCTACAATTTAAGCCCTCTGCTCTGGCGGAAGGTGAAAAATGGGCTATCGGCGGGGCGCGTGCAGTCGGTTGCGCTGCGCCTCATCTGCGAGCGGGAGGAAGAAGTTGAACGCTTTTTGCCGGAAGAGTACTGGACGCTCGATGCGGATTTTGTAAAAGGGCGAATGAAATTTTCCGCGCAGCTTGTCTCGTATAAGGGCGAGAAGGCCGAATTAAAAACCGAAGAAACGGTCAACAGCATCATCAAAGATATTTCCGGCTGCCCGTGCATGGTAAGCGCTCTTAAGAAAACCGATAAGTCCGTGCGCCCGAAGCCGCCGTTTACCACCAGTAAATTGCAGCAGGCTGCGGCAAACCGGCTCGGTTTTACTTCCCGTAAGACGATGCAGATTGCCCAGCAGCTCTACGAAGGCATCAATGTCGGCTCAAGCCGCGTGGGGCTTATCACGTATATGCGTACCGATTCCGTCCGCATCTCCGCCTCTGCGCTCACAGAAGTGCGCTCATGGCTTTCTGAGCGCTATCCGGAGCAGTTGCCGCCATCTCCGATTGAATACGCGCCGGGCAAGGGCGCTCAAGATGCGCATGAAGGCATCCGCCCGACCTATGTCCGCTACACGCCGGATTCCATCAAGGACTCGCTTTCCCGCGACCAGCTCAAGCTCTATACGATTATTTGGGAGCGCTTTGTTTCGAGCCAGATGACGAACGCCAAGTTTGTAACGACGAGCGCAGAAATTACGGCCGGAGATGCGATTTTCCGGCTCAGCGCGACGAAAATCGAGGAAAAGGGATTTTATTCCGTCATGAAGCTGCTGTCTTCAAAGGAAGAAAAAAGCGTATTGCTGCCTGCATTGACGGAAGGCGAGGAAGTCCAGCCGGATAAGTTCCATCCCGAACAGCATTTTACGCAGGGGCCGGCGCGGTATACCGATGCGTCGATTGTCCGCACCCTCGAAGAAAAAGGAATTGGGCGGCCGTCAACGTATGCGCCGATTATTTCCGTGCTGCTTGACCGCTATTACGTCACGCGAAACAACAAACAGCTTGTGCCGACGCAGCTTGGCCGCGTCATTTGCAAGATTTTGGTCGAATCCTTTTCTGACGTTATCAACGAACATTTTACGGCTGAAGTCGAAAACGATTTGGACAAAATTGAGCAGAGCCATCTGGTATGGAATTCGATGATCGGCGGGTTCTACGCGCCATTTAAAGAGCGGGTCGATCAGGTGATGGAAACGCAGGCAAGCATCAAGGGGACGCTTGATGAGCCGACGGATAAGATTTGCGACAAATGCGGACGGCCGATGGTCAAAAAACTTGGACGGTTTGGCGTTTTTTTAGCCTGCACAGGCTTTCCCGAATGCCGCAACACCCGCTCGATTCCGCTTGCAAAGTGTCCGGTTTCAGGGTGCGATGGCGAAATTGTTGCGCGGAAGACGAAGGGGCGGGGTAAAGACTTTTACGGCTGCACGAATTATCCGAAGTGCGGCTTTATCAGCTATTTTAAGCCGATTGAGCACTATTGTCCGAAGTGCGGCTGGTTCTTGGTCGAAAAATTCGACAAGAAAAACGGATCCTATAAGTCCTGCATCAATCCGGATTGCGCCTATCTGCATACGGCCGACGATGCAGAAAAGCTCTTGGCCATTCAGGAGTTGCAGGAAGAAGCGCAGGAAGTGTGATGGAAGATACGCAAGCAGGCACGATTGCAGCGCTTTCCGATGAGTTTTTGCTTTATCTTGAAGCGGTGAAGGGGTTTTCTCCAAATTCAGTGAGCGCTTACCGGAATGATCTTACGCACTTGCAGGCATTTTTGGACGGCGGGACGGCAGTTTCTGCCGTTGATGCGGAAAGCATCCGTTTCTGCATTGCAAACTTGTCGCGGCAGGGAAAGTCGGCAGCTTCCGTAAACCGGTTTATTGCGGCGGTCCGCAGCTTTTTTGCGTATTGCTGTAAGTTCGGCTACATTGCAGTCGATCCCGCGCTTGAAGTAAAAACCGTGCGCCTGACAAAATATATGCCGCGCTTTTTAACCGGAACGGAAGTCGATACGCTGTGCGCCGAACCGCAGCGGCGCGAACTGTTGTGGCAGACGCGGGATAGCGCATTGTTCGAGATGCTTTATTCTTCCGGCTGCCGGGTCAGCGAAATGGCGGCGCTCAAAAAAAGCGACTTAACCGGCGATTTTTCTATGGCAGTTGTCAAAGGAAAGGGCGGAAAAGATCGGCAGGTGTATTTTGGCGCGGATGCGCGGAAGGCGCTTGCGCTCTACTTAGCGGATCGGAAAAAACGGTTCGCCGATTCTGAAGACACTACGGATGCGCTTTTTGTCAATCAGAAGGGCGGAGCGCTGAGCGCACATGGCATCCGCTGGATTTTAGCGCGCTATACGGGGGCCGAAGGAACCGGCAGGCACATTTCGCCGCACGCTTTGCGCCATACGTTTGCGACGGCAATGCTTTCCGGCGGCGCGGATGTGCGCGTCGTGCAGGAGATGCTCGGCCATTCAAGTATTTCGACAACGCAGCGGTACACGCATATTACAACGGCGCGTTTGATCGAAGTTTATAATAAAGCTCATCCGCATGGAGGAACAAAAGAAGAATGAAGGGAAAATTTCCGGAAATCCGCAGCACGACGGTGATTGCAGTACGGCGGAACGGGACGGTCGCTATGGCCGGCGACGGACAAGTTACGATGGGGAGCACCGTGATGAAGGGGAACGCCCGCAAAGTCCGGCGTATGTATGAGGGCAAGGTGCTTACCGGTTTTGCCGGCGCAACCGCTGATGCGTTTACCTTGTTCGATAAGTTTGAAGATCGGCTCAAGGAATTCAGCGGCGACATAACGCGCGCCGCCGTAGAGCTTGCAAAACTCTGGCGAACCGACCGCTCCTTGAGTAAACTCGAAGCGCTGCTGCTCGTCGCAAACAAAGATAAGATACTTTTAATTTCCGGCAGCGGAGACGTTATTGAACCGGAAACGGACATTCTTGCAATCGGCTCCGGCGGAAACTACGCCTATGCCGCAGCGCTTGCGTACATGGAATCGTCCGATTTGAGCGCAAAGGAGATTGCCGAACGCAGCCTCAAAATTGCGGGAACCATTTGCATTTATACGAATAGCACAATCACTGTGGAGGAACTGAATTGACAGACAGCAGCATGGCTCAGGCGAACTTACAGGCGCTCGGAAACGCGCATGAACAAAACGATCTTACGCCCCGTCAAATTGTGGAGCGGCTTGATCAATACATAATCGGGCAGACGAAGGCGAAGCGGGCGGTTGCCGTTGCGCTCCGGAACCGAAGCCGTCGCCTCAAACTTGCCGCCGATATCCGAGACGAGGTTGCGCCGAAAAACATTTTGATGATAGGCCCGACGGGCGTGGGGAAGACCGAAATTGCTCGCCGACTTGCAAAGCTCTGCAATGCGCCGTTTTTGAAGGTTGAGGCGACGAAATATACCGAAGTCGGCTATGTTGGACGCGATGTTGAATCGATGGTGCGCGATCTGATGGCGATTGGCTTTAATGATGTGAAGGCGGAGATGGAAGAGGAGCTGCGCGATAAAAGCGTCGGCATTGTTGAAGAGAAATTGCTTGACTTACTGCTTCCCGGAAGCGAAAAAAAAGATGACGGCGAGGAAGAGAGCGCTGAAGAAGACGGGGTGGCTTTGCCGGATGAGCCATCGACGCGCGAAAACTTCCGCAAGATGCTCCGCGAAGGAAGCCTTGACGATCGGGAGGTAGAGCTTTCCGTGCAGCGGCAGGTTAATTTACCGAATATTGAAATTATTGCCGGCGGCAGCATGGATGACTTCCAGAACACGATGCAGAACATTGCGAATAATATGTTTTCAAGCGGCAGGCAGAAGCGGCGCACCGTAACCGTTGGCGAAGCGCGGAAAATCATCACCGAACAGACGCTCGACAGCATGGTCGATACCGACAAAGTTGCCGATGCCGCCAAAAAGCGCGTTGAGCAAAGCGGCATTATCTTTGTCGATGAGATTGACAAAATTGCCGTGCGCGGCGAATCGCACGGGCAGGACGTGAGCCGCGAGGGGGTGCAGCGCGATATTCTGCCGATTGTCGAAGGCAGCAACGTCAATACGCGGTACGGCGTGATCAACACGACGCACATTCTCTTTATCGCGGCGGGCGCATTCAGCCTTGCAGCTCCAAGCGATTTGATTCCCGAATTACAGGGGCGCTTTCCGCTCCGCGTCGAACTTGATTCCTTAGATAAAGAGGACTTCAAGCGCATTCTGCTTGAACCAAAGAATTCCCTCATCCGCCAGTACACGGCGCTGCTTGAAACGGAAAACGTAAAAATTATTTTTACGGACGATGCCGTTGACCGCATGAGTTTTATCGCGCAGGATGTCAATAGCCGCAGCGAAAACATTGGCGCGCGTCGCTTGCATACCATCATGGAACGGTTGCTTGACGAAATTTCGTTTAGCGCCGATGAGCACGCAGGCGAAACCATCGAAATCGATTCAAACTACGTCGATGAAAAGCTCAGAGACATTGTAACCGACCAAGATTTGTCGCGGTATATTTTGTAGTATTCCAAAAATACGCTGCGGCACGGAGTATTTTCACTTTCGTCCGCAGCCGTAGCCCTCTGTCGCGCGGATATGAGTCTGCGTACAGCGCGGTGAATTATTCGCTATAGCCAATCGCAATGAAATCCAAGTAGAGATTTAAGAACTGTTTGGAGTATCATAAAAAAGATTTTTATAAAGGTTAATATCATCGATTGCAGAACAGTATGAAACTTACGTTCGCAAGTTTTTCAACGAAACCTCTGTTTTTTGGCTAAACAAGGCCTTGTGTTAAGCCTCATGATTTGAGTCTTGTGTTTTTTGGAGATATTAAACATGCTCTGAAATATATGAAAATTATTCTGTTTGACCAGTTTAAACTTGGTACATGGAATACTTGTAACCGTTTCTAAGACCACGGGCGCGTGAATATGCAAAAGAAGGACACTTATTGCTTGGAAAAGGCGATATGAGGCAACCGGCGACGTAAAAATAAAAATCCGTTGTCCAGTTAACAAGAAAATCATCCCCGAAAAACACGCCTGTTCGACAACAGCGAACAGGGTCTACGAGTTCTAAATCGCACAAATAGCATGATTTAGAACATCGCATTGCGAGGTAACCAGTTCAGAAACCGAAGTTTCCGAACTGGATTAGTCATCAAATACATAGAAGAGCACCCCGATGCCTACCTCAAAGAAATCGCAGAAGTCTTCGGCTGTCATCCATCTTCCGTGCTGAATCGGCTGCGAAAACTTGGTATCACGCGAAAAAAAAGAGCACATTTTACAAAGAACAAGACCCCAAACAAGTAGAGGCGTATTTAGAAAAAATCAAAGACATTCCCAAAGAAAAGCTCGTATATATCGATGAAACTGGCATACAGACGCAAATGTATCGCCAATATGCACGCAGTAAACGCGGAAAACGGGTCAATATTCGTATCAGCGGCAAGCGTCATGCTCGAATTGGGCTTGTTGCGGCGCAATGTGAGGGCGCGTTGCTTGCTCCGCACACCTACAGCGGAACGATGAAAGCTTCTGTGTTCGAAGACTGGTTTGAAGAGGAATTGTTAAAGAAGCTGCCAAAGGATCATGTCATCATCATGGACAATGCGG
>CAUTOX010000026.1:0-21588 GCA_963539665.1 uncultured Treponema sp. | reverse complement strand
GGGGGGGGGGTAATATAAAATATATCGGCCATTTGTGTCAAGCGCTCCTTTTGGCGGTTTTTTATCAACTTCATTGATGGATATATGGAACTTACAATGCGCATAATAAACCTATTCGGAAATGCAGTTATCGAATAGGTCTATTATACGGCAGGCTTATTGATTCGGCAACTCTTTTCCCCTGCGCAGTATAAGGAAGTGTGCGGCGGCTTACGCTGATGGGCGTTCTTTTTCCTTTGGGATGACCGCGATAACGATGAGCGCGGCAAGGTAAGGCAAGGCGATGAGTAAGGCGGATGGGAGCTGCGGGAAGACGTTGGGTAAATAGGATGCGGCATATTCGGCAGAGGCGAAAAACAGCGCGGCGCAGGCGATGAAGATGGCGTTTTTGCGCCCCAAAAAGACGAGCGCAAGCGCAATCCAGCCGCGGCCGCCTGCAAGGTTCGGCACAAATGATGAAAGTTCGGCCGCATAGCCGCACCCGGCAACGGCGGCGCACAATGCAGCGATGCGCCACGCGCGGCGTTTGTAGGCTGCGCTCGAAACTCCGCGCGCTTCCAAGACGGGGGCGTTGGTTCCGGCGATTCTAAAATACACTCCCTTAACGCTGCATTTCAAAAAGACGATAAGGCCGACGCTCACAGCCGCATCCGCAAATGCGGTAATGCCTTTCACGCGGCCGCGCACGAATGCAAAGCGTTCCGACGACAATACGCCGCGTGTGCCGAAAAAGCGCACGGAAAGCGCGGTTATTGCGCCTTCGATGATGAGCGCAAAGGCAAGAGAGGCGATGAACGGGTCTGCCTTGAAGTGATCAACGGCTCCGGCAAAGAGCGCGACCGCTACGACCGACAGCAAGACGGCAAGAGCGAATGCTAGCGGGATGCGGCCGGTATGCGCGGAAAAGGCAAAAAATAAAAAGGCCGCTAAGTTGATGATCGCGTCAAGAAAGAGGGCAAGCCGCCCCGAATATTCGCTGTAGAGCGCGCCGATTGCGATTAAAAATAATGCGGATGCAGATGCGGCGATACCTAAAATCATGTTTTTTTCCTCATGCTTCTCCAGGGCGTCGGTTTCCATGGTACCGGTTTATGGGGGAGTGTCGAAGCCGAATAGTACTTGAACAAAAAATCGCGGACGGCAAGAGAAAAGAGCAAGATGCCCTGCACCAACGCCGTAAAATTGAACGAAAAGCCGCCGAGCAGCGCAGCTTTTTCCGCTCCGGTAAACACCCATGAAAGCGCAAGCGCCGCCGGAACGATATTTGCCGGATTGGAGGAAGCTGCAAGCGCGGTAGTCAGCGCATTCCAGCCCATCCCCGCATGGAATCCTGAGTGGCAGGTGTAGTAGGCGCCGGTTACTGCAAGAAAACCGGTGATGCCGTGCAAGGCTCCGGAGACCGCCAGCGCGCCAAAGAGCATTTTTGTCTGCGAGTACCCGCAATACCGTCCGAACTCTTTGGAAATGCCGTTGATGCAAAAGCGTCTGCCCGTTGCGGTGCGAAAAACAAAATGCCACGCGGCGGCGCAGAGAAGCGGCGCAAAGAACGCGGCGGCGCTGAGCGGGGACGGCGGCAGAATTTGCGGAATGCGCATCGATTCGGGGATAAAGCGCGTGGCAAGCAGGTTGCCGCTGTTTCTAAACGCCCCTGCAATGAGCGAATCGATGATCGGGACGGCCGCAGATGAAATTAAAAACGAGGTCAGAAGAACGCTTGCGCCCTTAAAGTATTTGAGGGCGGCTGATACAAGTGCAAGAGATGCGGAGACGGCTGCCCCTGCAAGCCCCCCTGCCAATCCTGCAACAAGCGGATGCGCCCCTGAAAGTCCGCTCATGACGACTGCTGCGGTAAAGCCGCCGGCATAAATCTGCCCTTCGCCGCCTAAATTATATTCGCCGTGCAGTAAGGCAATGAGCGAGCCAAGCCCCGCAACCGAAAGGAAAAACGCCGTGTTCAAAAACGAGCCGATGTAAAAGCGGGATGAAAAAACGCCGGTAAAAAATGCGGGAAAGGCAGATGCGCCGGATTTTGAAAATATGGCCGAAAGCGCCGCGCATAAAAACGCCGCGAAGTACATTGCCGGCAAAGAAGATGACCGCTTCATACGTCCGCTCCTTTTACAAGGGTGCAGCGGCCTTCGCGGATGCGGTAAATCCGTGCGCATAGTTCATCTGGAAAGTCCGCCGCCGCCAAAATAAGCGTCGCCCGCCCGCTTGCGCTTGCTTCCCAAAGGAGCGCGCACATTTTCCGCGCCGCTTCAGCGTCAAGCCCTTGGAGCGGTTCGCACATGAGCAAAAACTCAGGGTTGTTTGCAAGCTCGCGCCGCAACAACAGCTGCTGGAGCATTCCGCCGGAAAGGTTCGCCGCCTTCTCCGCCGCCGTAATGCAGATGCCCGCTTTGTCGATAAGCGATTTCGCATACGATCGCGCATCGCAGCCGCCGTACAGCGCGGAAAGGAGCTGTTCAACGGAAAGACGCGGATTTGAGGCTCGGAAATTCCTGTCGGATGCAAGAATCGCCGCCTTTTGCTTGTAGCGCATCACGGCCGGCGAAAACTGCTTTGTCCCGATTTTTGCCTGAAACTCCCGCCGCCCGTCCGTAACGCGGAAAATCCCGCGGCACGGCGCGTCTTCCATGCCGGTCATGACGTTTTCAAGCGTTTCAAGCTCGCCGGTCTTTTCTCCCTTTACGCACGTAATTTGCCCGTAGGGAGCGCGTACCGTTACATCAAAAATCGCCGGACGGTTTTTCGGCCGGACGGTTAGCCCTTCAAATGAAACGGCTCCCCGCAAATCGATTTTCGGAAAGTTCTCTCGGCCGCCGGTAGCATCGCTCATAAACTCATACGATGCGGCGGATGCGTTTTCGGCAAGAATCGACTGATACGCCTGCTCCGTAAACGCTTGCGGCTCGCTGAATGTTTTAACGATGCGCCCTTTCTGCATCACGATGATGCAGTCGGCATACTGCGATGCGTCGCGCGGATTGTGCGTGATGACGATAACGGTTTTAGGCGGGCGGCTTTCCGCCGCAAATTGTTTGAGCTTGGCGTACAAGGCGTTTTTTTCTTCGGGAGCAAGGAGCGCCGCCGGTTCATCTAAAATGAGAACGGACGGATTTTTGAGCAGAGCGCACGCCAGCGCGGTAAAAAAACGCCCGCTTGCGCTGATTTGCCACACGAACGAATCAAGTTTCAGCTCCGGCGACCAGTTTTTGAAAATGGCGGAAACCTTTTGCTTGAGTTCCGCCTTCCGCGTTCGCCGATAGAGCGTATCCGCGCCGATGATGATGTTTTCAAAAACGGTCAGCGAATCGGCAAGCAGCGGCCGCTGATGGACAGCGGCGATGCCTGCCGTAAGCGCGTCTCCGCTTCCCCGAAACGTCTGCGCGTTCCCATCGATAATAAGCGAGCCGGACGACGGAGCCGCATCTCCGCACAAAATTGCCGCAACCGTCGACTTTCCGGCTCCATTTTCTCCGAGCACGGCGTACACATTCCCGCCCGTAAAATCAAATGTGATTCCATCGAGCGCGGTTTTCAATGCGTACTGTTTTGTAATGCCGCGCAGGGAAATATCCATCGCTTACAGCTCCTCCGGCATAAGCTGTCCGTTTTTTATCTGATCGATGATTTCGCTCATTCTTTGGCGGATCGGCTCCGGCACATTCTGAATGTAATGCGGATCGTCTTGAACAAAATCGACGAAACCATCCGCAAGACCGACGGTACGCGCCGTCCCCCACTCGATTTTTCCGTCAAGGTAGCGCGCCGTCATATCTTCCCCCATTTTATGCTGATTGATGACCGCGCTGCCGACCACATTGTTCGGCGCCCGCGAAAATCCGTTGCTGTCGAACCATGAAAGGTACACGTTATTTGCAACGGCGGAGGCAATGACCCCCTGCGCCGCCCCGCCGCAAATCGGAAGAATCACATCAACCCCATTTTGCGCCATCGCGTCGGCAAGCTCTTCGCCTTTTGCCGCGCTGAACCAGTTGCCGACGATGCGGAAATCGACGGTCGCGCCGGGATCATACGCGTATTTTGCGCCTTTCGTAAAGCCCGGCAACAAGATGTTGTTCATAACCGGATATTCTTGTCCGGCAATGAGTCCGAGCTTTCCGGTTTTCGTCATAAAACCGCCGATGGCGCCTGCCAAAAACGCTTGTTCGTGCTGGTTGTAGCAGACGGTTGCAATATTCGGGTTGCCGGATTTGGTTGCATCCATAATGAGGAATTTCTGCGCCGGAAACTGGCTTGTCAGCGGTTCAATGAGGTCCGGCATGGACGGATTAGACGTGATAATCAACTGGTAGGAACCGTCTGCGGCTACTGCGGTCAGCTTTGCGCTCCACTCCGCTTGGTTGGTACCCGCTTCGATGATGTCGAGCTTTACTTTGCCGCTTTCCGATTTATCGGCATTGTACGCATCGACGGCCGCCTGTACGCCGTCGGCAAGCATCTTATAGGTCGGGCTGTCGGCAAGGATTCCCGGCGCAAAGACTGCAATCGCCTGCGCCGCAGTTTTTTTTGCCGCGCAAGAAAGAAAAAGCATTCCGGCAGCCAGAGCTGCGGAGATGATTGTAAGCATTCGTTTCATACTGAACTCCCATTGATGAAGATATGCGAATAGTCCGCATTCTTTATGTTTTGCAAGACTAGACCTGTTCGGAAACTTAAGTTGCCGAACTGGTTTACTATACCATAAATCAAAAGAGAATGGTATGATTCGGCCATGCTGAGCTTTTTTTTTAGAAAGAATCTATACGATGGCTGGGACAATTTGATGCTGCTTGCCGTGCCGAACCTTATCCTGAGCGCACTGACGTTCGGCGGCGGCGCGTTGATGTTCGCCGGACGAGATTACCTTGCGCTGTGGATTTTAACGGCGAGCGTTCTCGTGTGCGCCTATTCCGTCGCCGCGCTTGCATGGGCGGAGGTTTCCGTCAAACTTGCTGACGGAATGCCCGCTTCTCTAAAAGAATTTTTTACCGCCGTGCCGTCTTGCCTTGCAGACGGGCTAAAATATGCAGGAACGCTGCTTGCGGCATCGGCGGTTACCGGCATCGGCGGCGCGTACTACTTCCGGAAAAACGCGACAATCGTCGGTTTGATGGCAGGCTCTGCGTTCTGCTGGGTTTCTCTGACGGTTTTCTCCGCCCTGCTGTGGTATCCGGCGTTGCGCGCGCTCATGCATAACCCGTTTCGTAAAAGCGTAAAGAAATGCTTTATCATCATTGCCGACAATCCGCTCAAAGCTATTGCGGCGGGACTTTACAATCTGTCTCTTGCGCTTGCGTCTGCGGCGATGCTTGGAAGCGCGCCCGGCCTTACCGGATTAACGCTTTCCCGCGTCAATTTCCTCCGCCTGCTGCTTAAAAAGTATGATTATCTTGAAAAACTCGATCAAGCGAATGAACCGCAAAACAGTCCTGCCCGCAGGAAAATCCCTTGGAACGATTTATTGAAAAACGAAATAGAAATGACCGGCGTCCGCTCCTTCAAAATGTTCGTCTTTCCGTGGAAGGAATAGCCGACAGTCTTATCCAACCCCTAAATGCAGATGAGAGGCGGCCAGCTGCGCTTTTGAGTTGGAGCGCAGCGCGTTGAAGCTCCGCGCAGCCTGCGCAAAGCGGCCTAAAACGCCGCGCCGCCCGAATACGTAAGGCCGTCCTAAAACGAGCATTACCGCAGTTCAGGCGCACACGCGACAGCCCGCCTGCACATTTCCGGCAGCTGTCAGACAGACTCTTTTACGGCTCTTGCAAGCTCCGCGCCGCGCGCTTTTAGCATTTCCGCATCTTCCGCCGTCATTTTGCCCTGCCATTCATACGGTTCAATGTGCGTCCATTTAAGCGATTCAGTTCTAGCCTCGTAATCCCGCTTTGCGCCGCCAAGCCAGCCCCAGTTGCCGATCCGTAATGCTTTTTTATTCGTAATATGCTTGTAGCAAAACAAATCCAAAATATACGCCATCGGCGGAAACATTTTGTATTCGTAGGTCGGCATTGCGATGACAATTCCGCCTGCCCGGAGCGCGTTCGCCAAAATGTAGGCAGGGTCCGTGTCCGGCACCCTATCCATCGTGTACGGGACGTTTTCTGATTCAATTCCCGCAATGAGCGCGTCAATTCCCGCTCTGGTGTAACCGTACATCGAGCCCCAGATGATATAAATCTCCTTTTCGCCCGCGCCGCCGGTATTGTAGGAAGCAAGTTTTTTATACAAATTGATGATTTGTAACGGATTTTTACGCCACACAAGCCCGTGGCTTGGACAGATGCAGCCGATTTCCAGCGATTGCAGCTTGGCAAGGCCCTTGTTCACAAAAAGACTGAATCCTGCAACAATATTTGCGTAGTAGCGCAGCGCCTCGTCCGCATAAAAATCAAGCTCGCGCGGAGTGCGCTCGTCATCAAAAATCTTATCCCCAATGCAGCCGTAGGAACCGAACGCATCGCAGCTAAACAAGATTTTTTCGCGCCCCAAATACGTCATCATCGTTTCCGGCCAATGGATGTTCGGCGTTTCGTAGAACGTCAGGACTTTTCCGCCGCCCAAGTCGAGCGTGTCGCCATTTTTGACCGCCCGCAGGTTGTCCGTTATTTTGAAAAACTTTTCGACCATCGCAATGCCTTTTGCGGTCGCAATTACCTCTGCCGATGGATTTTCCTGCCGCGCCAGATTGATAAGATCGGCATGATCAGGCTCCATGTGATTCAAAATAATATAATCAAAGGAACTAAAATCCAAATCCAGTGAAGCCAATTGCGCGCGGAACGATTCAAGCGAACCGTCCCAATCTTTTACAATGTCGATAAGCGCAGTCTTTTCTCCCTTCACAATATACGAATTGATGCTCACACCGTGCGGCAACTCCCAAAGACCTTCAAAACGGGACGTGCCGTCATTTATATCCGCATGGATGCAATAAACCGAGTCCGCAATTTTTTTAGCATTCATAAAACCTCCAAAAAGCCAAAGGAATCTCTAAAATCGCAGTTTTTCGCGATTGTCCTTAAATTTTATTTGCGTTGCCGTAGGATGCAACGCGGTACCATGGGACAGGCAAAACGTATTGGCATCATTTTTTATCATAGTTTATATAAAGTCAACAAAATTTCCTTCAGCAAACCGCAAGATAAAACAGGGCGAACAGGAGGATTTTGTCAATTTACCGGCCGACCGCGTCCTGTTTTGCAAGAGCGCGACCGGCGACTTGCGCCATTTTTCAGCGGGCGGCCGGTGGGAGGATTTTGTCGCAGAGATTCAACGGTGCAGACTGGCCGCGTCCTGTTTTGCAAGAGCGTGACCGGCGACTTGCAGCATCTTTCAGCGGGCGGACGAGAGGTTTTTGTTGCGGAGATTACCGGCGTGGACAGCCGCGTCCGGTTTTGCAGAAACGCGACCAGCAAGTTGCGAGATTTTCGGCGGGCGGATGGCCGCCTCGGTTTTGCAAGGCGCAACCGGCAAGTCGCGGCACTTTTCAGCGGACGGATGAGAGGGGATTTGTCGCAGAAATTCAACGGCGCGGATGGTCGCGTCCGGTTTTGCAAGAGCGCGACCAGCAAGTTGCGGCATTTTCAGCGGACGAGAGGGATGTTTATCGCGGAGATTCAACGCGCAGACTGGCCGCGTCCTGTTTTGCAAGAGCGCGACCGACGACTTGCAGCATTTTCGGCGGACGAGAGGAAAGATTTGTCGCGGAGACTTAACGGCGCAGACTGACCGCGTCCTGTTTTGCAAGAGCGCAACCTGCGACTTGCGGCATTTTCGGCGGGCGGATGAGAGGGATGACTTGGCGCAGAGATTCCGGCGTGGACAGCCGCGTCCGGTTTTGCAAGAGCGCGACCGGCGGCTTGCGCCATTTTTCAGCGGACGCGAGGGATAATTTGTCGCGGAGATTCAACGGCGAGGACAGCCGCGTCCGGTTCTGCAAGAGCGCAACCGGCGACTTGCGCCATTTTTCAGCGGGCGGACGGATTTGTCGCAGAGATTCAACGGCGCAGATAACCGCGTTTTGTTTTACAGAAGCGCGACCGGCGGCTTGCTCCATTTTTCAGCGGGCGGACGGATTTGTCGCGGAGATTCAACGGCGCAGACTGGTTACGTCTAGTTTTGCAGAAGCGCAACCACGGAACTCAGTTTTTGAACAATGGTATTGCAATCTAACTATTTCTATGATGTTTTTAGAAAAAATGGGGCGCTTTTTTAGTATTTTTCCGGTAATTTCAGCCTCAAAACCTATGAAAATGGCAAAAACTGAGTTCCATGAAGCGCAACCGACGACTTGCGGCATCTTTCAGCGGACGCGAGGAAGGATTTGTCGCGAAGATTCAACGGCGAGGACAGCCGCGTCCAGTTTTGCAGAAATGCGACCGGCAACTTGCGCCATTTTTCAGCGGGCGGGAGAGATAATTTATCGCGGAGATTCAACGGCGTAGACTGGTTACCTCCAGTTTTGCAGAAGCGCGACCGGCGGCTTGCGGCATCTTTCTGCGGGCGGACGGATTTATCGCGGAGACTTAACGGCGCAGACGGGTTACGTCCGGTTTTGCAAGAGCGCGACTGGCGACTTGCAGCATTTTTCTGCGGGCGGATGAGAGGATTTTAACGCGGAGATTCAACGGCGTGGACTAGCCGCCTCTGGTTTTGCAGAAACGCAACCGGCGACTTGCGGCATCTTTCAGCGGACGAGGGGATGATTTGTCGCGGAGATTCAACGCGCAGACTGGCCGCATCCGGTTTTGTATGAGCGCACCGACGACTTGCAGCATTTTCGGCGGACGGATGAGAGCATTTTAGCGCGGAGGCTTAACGGCGCGGACGGCCGCATCCGGTTTTGCAGAAACGCGACCAGCAAGTTGCGAGATTTTTCGGCAGGCGGGCGAGAGTGTTGATTTGTCGCGGAGATTCAACGGCGCGGACGCCGCCTCCGTTTTTGCAGAAACGCGACCGGCAAGTTGCGCCATTTTTCGGCGGGCGGACAGATTTGTCGCGGAGATTCAACAGGGTGGACAGCCGCGTCCTTTTTTGCAAGAGCGCGACCGGCGACTTGCAGCATCTTTCAGCGGACGGATGAGAGGATTTCGTTGTGGAGATTCAACGGCGCGGACGGCCGCATCCGGTTTTGCAGAAACGCAACCGGCGGCTTGCGGCATCTTTCCGCGGATGGATGAGAGGATTTGTCGCGGAGATTCAACGGGGTGGACAGCCGCGTCCTGTTTTGCAAGGCGCGACTGACAACTTGCAGCATTTTTCCGCGGACAGATGAGAGGATTTGTCGTGGAGATTACCGGCATGGGCTGCCGCGTCCGGTTTTGCAAGGTGCAGCCGGCAAGTTGCAGCATTTTTCGGCAAACGAGAAGAAGGATTTGTCGCAGAGAATTCAACGGCGCGGACGGCCGCCTCCGGTTTTGCAGAAACGCGACCGGCGGCTTGCGCCATTTTTCCGCGGGCGGACAGATTTGTTGCGGATATTCAACGGCGTGGCCGGCCGCGTCTTGTTTTGCAGAAACGCAACCGGCAAGCCGCGAGATTTTTCGGCGGGCGAGAGGGATGATTTGTCGCGGAGACTTGACGGAGTGGACTAGTCGCCTCCGTTTTTGCAGAAGCGCGACCGGCGGCTTGCAGCATCTTTCGGCGGGCGGACGAGTCCTTGCATCTTCAAGATGCCCATTTATTTCCCCGCTGCGGAGCCGGTGGCTGTACCGATTGCTTATACCGAGTCGCTTACGGCTCGCGTCTCCTGCGGAATCGTCTTGTTACGGCTAGAGGCCGCGCCGTTTGGCTTCGTTCCACAAGTTATCTTCATCGTCAAGGTGATTGCTGTCCATCGGCGTGCCGTTTTTTTCCATTTCCTGCTCGACGAATGAAAAACGGCGGTAAAACTTGCGGTTCGCCGCATTGAGCGCACATTCGGGATCAACGCCCAGATGCCGCGCGTAATTGACAACTGCAAACAAAAGGTCGCCGATTTCTTCTTCAACGTGCAGTTGCGCTTCGTTTTGTTCCGGCTCGGATGCGACGGTAAACGGCTTGGCCTCCTGCCCATCCGGACACGCTTCGGCCGCCGCCTTCACTTCCGCCAATTCCTCCACCACTTTATCGTATACGGGCTGTATCGACTGCCAGTCGAATCCCTTTTTAGCCGCTTTTTTCTGCAATTTGTATGCGCGGAGCAAGGGCGGAAAGCCGCTGGGAACCTCATCAAGAATAGAGGAGCCGTGCGCTCTCCCTTCGACTTGCCGCTTAATCCGATCCCATTGCGTAAGTACCTCATCGGCATTCTGCACGGGAGCCTCGACCGCAGTCTGCCCTTCGCTTTGCGGGAACACGTGCGGGTGTCGGCGAATCAGTTTTTCGACGAGTTCATTAAAACATTCGGCAAGCGAAAAATCCCCGCGTTGCTGGTACATATACGCAATCATCGAGGCATTCAAAAGCACATCGCCGAGCTCTTCGCGCGCATGGAGCGCATCTTCGGCAGTGATTGCGTCAACCGCTTCAAAAGTTTCTTCTATTAAATCGCGGCGCATCGAAAGCGGCGTTTGCTCCCGATCCCACGGACAGCCGCCTTCCGCGCGTAAAATCCGTATTGTCTGCAAAAGCCGCCGGTACGCCGCAACATTTGCCTCTAACTGCTCATCGGTATTATCGAAAAATCGAGTGTGCATAGAAAATCCTTATCAAAATCGAAAGTAAGATAAAGCCGTCCAGTTCCGCTTATAGCGCAGAAAGCGTATTCTCCCGCAGCTCCGTCGGCCTTTTCGCTGCGACTATAACAGATTTCCAGAGCCGCTGCCATGCAGACAAGATGCACTTTATCCGCCGGATGCAATGTACTCGCCCCGCCAACTTCCGCTTTGCATTCGTAAAACGCACGGAGATACGTCCTCCTCTTGTCGGGATGCCGCATTCGCGCGCTCAGCCTAAGCCCTCGCCTCATTTTAATGCCCGCTTTTCCGCCTGAGAATTGACAAAGGCAAGTCGATTGCCTATTCTGCACGCATGAAAAAGAATAAAACCGCTTCATTTTGGCTGGCGGTTCTTTTTGTTGCGGCGGCGGTTATTGGATCGCTTTTGGGGCTGGCTCTGGCGGAAACCCGTAACATCATCAATTCCGAATATATAACGACTTTCGACAATGCGCTTCCGACAAAGCTTTTGGACATAAACGGCGAACTTATCACCGAATTTGTTGCGGACGAAAAACGGGAAATTATTACGCTCAACAAGTTGCCGCAGCATATGCTTGATGCGCTTTTGACGCGCGAAGACCGGATATTTTATTCGCATCGGGGATTTAGCTTTAAGGCCTTGATGCGGGCAGTGGTCGGGCAGGTGATGCGCCGTTCGTTGGGCGGCGGTTCGACGCTTACGCAGCAGCTTGCGGGAACGATATACTGCGACCGCAGCGATAAGTCGGTGGTGCGGAAATTGCGGGAACTGTGGTGGGCGATTCAGATGGAACGGCGTTTTTCAAAAAACGAAATCCTTGAACTCTACCTTAATAAAATATATTTCGGCGGGGGAACGTACGGGGTCAATGCCGCTTCAAAGTATTATTTCGGGCACAGCGCGGAAGAAATTACGCCGGCAGAGGCGGCTATCTTAGTCATTCAGCTTTCAAATCCCGCCTTCTACAACCCTTTTGATCATCCGAATATTGCAATGGAGCGGCAAAAAAGCGTTCTAAAATCGATGGTGGCGGCGGGCTACATTACAAAGGCGGATGCCGACCGTTCATTTGACGATTTTTGGGCGGATTTCGACTACACCCGCACAAGCGCATCGGCGTACATGATGAAGGACGACAAAGCGCCGTGGTTCAGCGAATACGTGCGCCGGGAGCTTGGCAAAATCATTTACGGTTCGCAAAACATTTACACCAGCGGCTTGACGATTAACACGACGCTTGACCTGCGCCATCAGTACGCGGCGGAAAAAGTGATGGAACAATACATCGAACGCGCAAACCGGCTGTACCAGCAGGAGCGTAATTCCCGCTCTTCGTTAGCGTACCGCACGTACATTCCGATGGCCGAACTTCTTGCGCTCACATTTAACTTACCGGCAATCAAGTTGAGCGAGCAGCGGGCAGAGTCGCTTGCCAATTCGGTCTTTCTAACTCGCATCAATCCGGTCATCGACGTTATGTCGCTGGTGTGCGGAATCGACAGCCTGAAAGTCGGCGCAATCAACAAGGCGAATTCGCTGGCCAAGAAGCGGAGCGAAAAAACGACTATCGAAGGCACGATGATTTCTATCGAAAACGAGACGGGATACATCACCGCGCTCGTAGGCGGCAGCAAGTTCGATCAGGAAAACCAGTTCATTCGCGCGGCGCAGGCGAAGTTGCAGCCCGGCTCTACGTTCAAACCGCTCTACTACACCGAAGCGATTAATTCCCGAAAGTTTACGCCGGTAACGGAAATTTCCGACACGCCCGTCGTCTTTCATACGGCTGACGGAAAACCGTACATTCCGCAAAACTATTTCGGCGCATGGAAGGGCAACGTACAGCTGTGGTATGCGCTCATCCGCTCGCTCAATATTCCGTCGCTGAAAGTGCTTGACGGCATCGGGTTTGAGGCGGCAATCAACCGAACGGTGTCGCTGCTCGGCATTCCGAAAGAAGAAGTGCCGACGCGCGGCTTTACGCCCGGCTACCCGCTGGGGCTCGGCGTCTGTTCGGTTAAGCCGATAGAGCTTGCGCGCGCCTATTCGGTTATTGCCAGCGGCGGCAAGGAGATTACGCCGATTGCCGTGCGGACGGTCGAGGATAAAAACGGCAACATCATCCTTAATCCGGAGCGGCAGTTGCGGGAGGCGATGCTGGCGAAAAAAGAGGCGGCGCAAACGCTTTCTCCGCAAACGGCATTCGTAATGACCAAACTCTTGCAGCAAACCGTGCAGGCCGGGTCGCTTGCGGCGCAAAGCAAGAAATTCATCTACAAAACCGACAGCGGCAAACAGTACGTTATGCCGGCCGGCGGCAAAACCGGCACAACGCAGAACTGGGCGGATGCGTGGACAGCCGGCTTTACGCCGTATTATACGTCCGTGTTTTGGTTCGGCTTCGATATGCCCGGCCAGTCGCTCGGCCTCAATATTACCGGCGCATCGCTTGCAGGCCATGCGTGGGGCGATTTTATGGAGGAAGTGCACGCCGGACTGATCGCCAAAGATTTTCCGCAGCCGATGAACGGAGTGGCGCGGGTTACTGTCTGTTCCGAAACGGGGCTTTTGCCGACTTCCGATTGCGGCAACCACATAACCAGTCAGTGGTTTCTTTCCGGAACGCAGCCGACGGCGCATTGCTCGCTGCATTCAAACAAAACGGCATCAAACATTGCAATCTACCGGCTCAAGCGAGAGCGCTACCAGTCCGGTCAGAATCTGAGGACGGAAATTGAGTATTCTCCGCTCAAACTGAATCTTGACTTTTTGAATGGAGGAGGCGAAAGCGACGCGGAAAGCCCGAACGCCGATACGCCTTCTGAAGCAGCGCATGAAGAATTCCCCGAATTCAACCCGCTCATGGAATAGGCTATGCTGGTAAAAATCGAAGACATAAAAATACGCAAACGCATTCGCCAAGATCTCGGCGACATGGACGCGCTCAAAGAAAGCCTCCGCACCTACGGGCTTTTGACGCCGATTATTCTCAACAGTCGGCATGAATTGGTTGCAGGCGAACGCCGCCTGCAAGCCGCCAAAGCGCTTGGTTGGATGAATATCAATGCGGTCGTCATCGACTGCTTGAATGAGGCCGAACAGCTTGAGCTGGAAATTGAAGAAAACAACCAGCGCAAAGATTTTACGCAAGAAGAACTGCTTGAAGGCTATCGTCGGCTCGAAAAAGCGCGGCGCCCCCCGCTCTGGATGAAAATCTGGAAAGCGATTAAAGCGTTTTTCGCAGAGCTTGCCGGATTGTTCAAAAGAAAACGCTAAAAAATTACAGCGGCGTAAATGCTCGGGCGGACGCTCTTTGTTTTCGGCTCAGCTTGCAGCTTTACGTGCGCAACTCAGCGGGCATTCCTGCTGAATGCTGCGGCTTTCCGCTTCATTGGCGTTCCGCGCGTTCTTGCTGAGTCCGTGCATTTTGCGGCGGCAGGCTGCGGCCGACAATCGGCGTTACGTGCGTAGAATGGCGTAATTCGCCTGCAATTCCATGATTGCCGCTTTTCTGGTACTATCCGGCCATGATTACTTATCTTGCAAAACTGGGCGAGCTGACGCTCAAGGGCGCGAATATTCGCGAATTCGAGCGACTGCTGCTGAAAAATATTCGGCGTTCTCTTGAAGGAACGGGCGCAAATGTTACGCTGCGGGCAGGGCGGATGTACATTGACTGCGATGAAGCGGCGGCGGCGCGGGCTGAATTTGCGCTATCTCATCTTTTAGGCATTACCGGTTGGGCGCGGGCGCAGGTTACGGAAAAAAGTCTTGCTGCAATTCAAGACGAGGTTTTTGAAGCGGCAAAAAAAGCCGCTGCAGAAGGCGCCGCCTCGTTTAAGGTCGATGTACGCCGCGCCGATAAAAAGTTCCCGCTCAATTCCTATGAAATTGCCTGCCGCGCCGCCGATCCTGTTTTTGATGCGGGCATTTTGCGCGTGGACGTACATAAGCCGGATGTCATCATTCATGTTGAAGTGCGCGAACGCTGCTTTGTCTTTGCGGCTTCCAAGCAAGGCTGTCGCGGGCTGCCGGTCGGGTGCAGCGGGAAAGGTCTGCTTTTGCTTTCAGGCGGGCTGGATTCTCCAGTTGCCGGTTACCGGATGCTCCGGCGCGGGATGAAAGTCGATTGCATTTACTTTCACTCCTATCCGTATACCTCCGTTGAAGCGCAGCAAAAGGTCGAAATGCTTGCCAAACGCCTTTCGTGCTACGGCCTGCACACCTGCCTCAATATTATTCCATTTACCGATGTGCAGATGCGCATAAAGGAAAAGGCGCCGGAAGCGTGGACGACGCTCATGCTCCGCGTCTGCATGGTGAAGGCCGCCGCGCTGCTTGTCCGCCGCATCGGAGCCGATTGCATGATTACCGGAGAGAGCCTCGGGCAAGTCGCCAGCCAAACGGTTGAAAATATGAATGTTACTGAACATTTTTCAGAAATTCCGCTGTTCCGGCCGCTCGTCGGGATGGATAAAGAGGAGATTGTCGAAACCGCCAATTTTATCGGAACCTTCGACATTTCAATTCTGCCGTATGAAGATTGCTGCGTCCTGTTTAGCCCCAAGCATCCTGTTTTGCGCGGCTCGATAACTGAAGCGGAACGTATTTACGGCATACTTGACTGCGATGCGCTAATACAAGAGGCGTTTGAAAAGCGGGAAGTGAAGCGCTTTACCTTTGGAGAAGCAGAGCTGCGACCTTAGACGCATCGGTATCGATTTGAACCTCGTCAAAGCGGTGCGCCATTTTTTCATCAAAATCCGTATCGCTTAAAAGCTCGGTAATTTTCCGATAAATCTTACGCGGGCTGCGGATAAAATAGCCGACGCGCTTTTGCACGGCGTAGCGCATATTCCCCAGCTCCTGATTGTGAATGTACTTGCAGATAATCATCGGTTTCCGGCAAGAAAGCACTTCAAAGAGCGTTGCCGGCCCCGCCTTGATCACCGCGCAGTCGCAGATTTTAATGAGCTCGTCGAGGTAGTTGATAAAGCCGAAAACGTGCAGGTCGAGCTTGGGATACGCTATGCGGAGCAGATTAAAGTTCCTGCGCTTTACGGTATCCCGCCCGCAAATCACCGCAACGGAAAACTTTGCCCGGTGCAAGATGCATTCATTGATGATTTCTGTTGCGCCCGGTAAGCCTTCTCCCCCGCCGACGAGCAGCACGATTTTTTTATCCGGAGCAAAACCGTGTTTTTTTCGGAGCGCGGCCGCTTCTTTTTCAGAAACAGGCTGCCGGTATTTTTTATTGATAAGGAAGGGAATGACCGTAATATTTTCCGCCGGCACCCCGCACGCCTTGATTGCCGCCTCTTTTGCTTCCTGCGAATAAACCATAAAGCGCATATCGGGATAAAAGAACCATGGATGCGGAACGGTAAACGGATCGGTAACAATGACGGTCGTATTGATTTTAAATGGAAGATTTTTCGTAACTTCTTTTATGAATGGCGAAACTCCAAAGTGGAAGGAAACAATATCGGTCGGCCGTTCTTTTAGAATCACTTTTCGGAGGTAGCGCCGCGTTTCCGGCGCAATCGTTGCCCGAAGAATACGCTGCATAAACCGGCGCTGCCCCAAATCATAGATCAGCGGAAAAGCCCCATGCACGTAATTACACGCATAATTGTAGCCCTTTTCAAATATAAAATGCCCCAGCCGCCGTTCCGGAAAGCCGTTTATCATTTTTATTTCCGTCTCCGGGCTGTACTCCTTTAACGCCTCGCACAGAACACGTGCGGCAGCGATATGACCGGCTCCCGTATTAAGATAGAAAAAAAGAAACTTCCGTCCACCCATAACATTCCGTCAAAACATGATTTTTATTCCGCAGCTCAAATAATGGTTATACGAATCATGCAGCGCGTTCGCCCATGCCGCACGGGCCGCCGCTGCGTCGGCAAAACCGCCGTTTGCAGGGTAAATGGCGCTATTAACGCCGTCCTGCTTGATATATTCAAACGTATAACTGCCGGAAATTTCCGCACGGGCAATTCCGGCGCGGGGGAATTCATATTTGAGCGAAAGAGCCGCTTGAATCAGATACATGATGTGTTGCTGCTTGAGAAAGGCAGTCTTGTCTCTCGCCGATTCTGCGCCCAGCGTGTCCGCATTTACGCCGTCGCCTGCGCTCTTTTTAAACGCGCCGCTTTTCCAGAGCCGGTCAGCCTCTTCTTCGTCGAGCGATTCATACGCATTGCCGTGTCGGGCAAAAGCCGTTTGCGTCGATACCAGCAAGCCGCGCATCGGTTTGAAATCCATCGTAAAGCAAACGCGGTCGGAATTCGGCGGCAAGCGCGTCCCGACGCTTTCGCCAAAATGGGTGTAGTCCAAATAATTTACGGTACGGCTGAGCGTATTGTATTTTGTGTAGGCGTAGGGCGTGATGAGCGTATAGTCCAGCCCGATGAGCGAACACGGAGAATGCTGCGGCGCATAGAGGAAACCGGTTTTGAACGCGGTACGGACGGCAGCGTTTTCCAGCTTGAATTTTGCAAACTGCTTTAGATCCAAGTCATCGAATACCGCGCTTGCCGTCAACGCAAGGCCGTTGAGCGGATGCAATTTGAATTGGATGCCCGACAGGATGTTTTCGTTGAAGCCCGCCACATTTGCGATGATAAACCACGGCGCGGGAATAACATACGACGGCGTAAAATGCTTTCCCCACACGACGGATTCGTACAGGGACACGGTTACTTTCGGCGTAAAAATCGGAATTTCAACGGAATGGAACGCAAAAAACTTGGCCGCTTTAAAACGGTCGGCATATGCGTAGGAACGCGCCGCAAGCAGCCCGAACAGCTGCGTATACTGAAAATGCGCGCCATTATAATGGAAGGAACCGTTCAAAAACGGATGCGCATACGAATTGAGGATAATGTCATTGTCGCCGAAAAGCCCGTAGCCGTATTGATTGCGGCCAAATGTCCCGTACACGGTCGCGTTTCCGACATGGACGGCCGCAGTTCCGTCCGCCGTAAAATCAACGCTCCCCGCCTGCAACGAATGCTGCTTGATAAAGGGGTGCGGCGCTCCTGCGCCCAAAAGCGGTTCAACGGCGGATGCGGGAACGGTATTGTTCAAGACGGAAAGCGATGCGTCATAGCCGAGCGAAAAGCAGTCGCTAAAAACTTCATCGCCTGCGGCAATGGCCTCTCCGTAAAAGAGCGGCTTGAAGTCGTACCTTCTTGCGCCGCCGTTTGCAGGATTTTCAATTTTGTTGAGTTTCATGTCGGCGGCGGCGTTTACGCCTGCGTGCCAACGCTTCAGAAAGTAAGACGACCGGTATGATTCGGCACGGGCGGCTTCCGCCTCATCTTCGCAGGCTGCAACTTCTTCAAGAATGTTTTGTATCACCGCCGCCGGATAGGGTTTGAGCTGCGGCAACTGCCGGACGTAGCCTTTGAGATGCCAGCCGAGCGCGTCGGAATAAAAATCGTTATGCGGATTGACGCTTATCTGCGCAAAAAACGGAAGAGATGTAGACAGAATGAAAGAAACTGTAAGGAGTATTCGTTTTTGCATAACAAGGTATCGTTCCAAATTGAATGCGGATTATAGCTATTTGTTGCGTGAATTACAAGTTATGTGCTATTCTCGCTTGCGATGAACGCTCAGGATAAACAGCTCCTTTTCGAAATGCTTCATAAAATCTCCGACAATTACTACGGCTTCTCCGCTCCTGATTTTCCGGAAACCGTGCAATTTTACGATGACGCGCCCATTGCCTTTCCGTCTGACCGGCCGTCCCCGATTCAGCCTGAACCGTCCGGCGGTATGTCGAATGCAATCGCTCCGGAACAATATGCGCCTTCATCCCAAGCTGGCGGAGCGTATCCCGTTCCGAATGCAGCGGCTGCGCGTCTTACGCCGGAAGCCGTTCCTTCTGAACCTGCGGCAGATGCGGGACAGGATGCAGCAAAACAGCTTACGGCGTTGGCGGAAAAAATAAAGGCGTGCGGCGCGTGCAAGCTGTGCGGGGGGCGGACGAATGCCGTTCCCGGTATGGGCGTTCCGAACCCGGCCGTCATGGTAATTGGCGAGGGGCCTGGCGAAGAAGAAGACCGGCAGGGCTTGCCGTTTGTGGGGCCGGCGGGGCGGCTGCTTGATAAGATGCTCAACGCGATTGAACTTGACCGGAACGCAAACTGCTTTATCGCGAACGTGGTAAAATGCCGTCCGCCGCGCAATCGGGATCCGGAAGAAGACGAAAGCGCTGCGTGCCGCTCGTTTTTGGACGCGCAAATTGCCGCGCTCAAGCCGAAAATGATTCTTGCCGTTGGGCGGATTGCCTCTCAAAATATCCTCAACACCGATTCTCCGCTCGGCCGACTGCGCGGGCAGTTCCATGAATACCGCGGCATTCCGCTCCTTGTAACCTATCATCCGAGCGCCCTGCTGCGTAACGAGGATTTGAAGCGGCCGGCATGGGATGACCTCAAACGCTTTCGGGCGCATCTTGCAACGCTCGCTCCGGACTACGCGGCGGAATTCCGGAGCCGCAGAGGAAGCTGACGGTGAAATATCTGGATGTCGCGCCGAATATTCCGCTCAATCGGACGTTTACCTATTCGCTCTCTGACGATGCGGCGGAAAAAAATCCGGCGGAAGCGGGAAAACGCGCGGAAATCCGCCTCGGCAACCGGAAGACCATCGGGTTTATCACGCAAGCGTATGATGCGCTGCCGGAAAAATGCGAGCCGTATAAGGACAAAATCCGTCCCGTTACCAAAATCATTGATGAAGAACCGCTGTTGACGGCCGAAGGCATAGACACCGCCGCGTGGCTGTCGCAGTATTATCTTTGTTCAATCGGCGAGGCGCTGTCCGTGGTCGCGCCGTCCGGCAGGCGGGAAAGCGCGCATTCGGGTTTTGCGTTTGATGAAACATTCGATGCGGAAAAGTCGGCGGAGCTTTCGGCGGAACAAGCGGCGGCTGTTGCAAGCATTGTCGAAAGCGCGCGAACGGGGGCGCCTGCATACCATTATCTTTACGGAAAAACCGGCTCCGGCAAAACGGAAGTGTTTTTGCAGTCGGCCGAGCAAATTCTTTCGCAGGGAAAGGGCGTTATCTACCTCGTGCCGGAAATCGGATTGACAAAGCAGGTTGCCGACTCCGTTGCTCGCCGGTTCGGCGATACGGCGGCTGTGCTCCATTCGGGACTGACATCCGGCAAACGGCTTAGCCAGTGGAAGCGGATATTGCACGGGCAGGCACGTATCGTCATCGGCGCACGGAGCGCGGTGTTCGCGCCGGTACCGGATTTAGGGCTTATCATTGTGGACGAGGAGCACGACGGCTCCTACAAATCGGGGAACACGCCCCGCTACCATGCGCGGCAGGCGGCGATGTATCGCGCCTCGCATCTGGGGATTCCGCTGGTTATGGGGAGCGCAACGCCATCTGTCGAGGCGTGGCATTTGATGGAAACAGGAGCGCTCGTCCGCCACACCTTGACCCAACGGCTTGCAGGCGGCGCGATGCCGGAAATTCGCGCGGTGGATTTGTCGAAAACCGACGGAACGCACTGCATCTCTGATGAACTTGCAGAAGAAGTGCGGCGGACGCTCTTGCAGCGGCGGCAGGCGATTTTGTTTTTGAACCGGCGCGGCTTCACTCATTTTTTCCGGTGCGCAAGTTGCGGATTCGAAATGAATTGCCGGAACTGCTCGGTACCGCTGACGTATCACAAGAGCGAAAACCGGTTGCGCTGCCACTATTGCGGCTGGTCTACGGAAGCGCCGCCATCGTGTCCGAAGTGCGGTTCGCTCGATGTCGGCTATTCGGGCTTCGGAACGGAATATATCGAGGCGGAGACGGCTGCAAAATTCCCGAATGCGCGGATTGTGCGCGTCGATGCGGACAGCGTAAAAAATAGCGCGGAGCTGCAAGAAAAGCTCGATAATTTTAGAAACGGCGCGTACGATATTCTGCTCGGAACGCAAATGGTCGCCAAGGGCCTCAACTTTCCGCAATTAAAACTGGTCGGCATCATTTCTGCGGATACCGCTTTGCATCTGCCGGATTTTCGCGCAGCGGAACGAGCATTCGCGCTCATAACGCAGGCTGCCGGACGTGCGGGGCGTTTTTTTCCCGATGGGATTGTGATTGTGCAAAGCTATGCGCCGGAACGCGATGCCGTTAAGTTCGCCTGCGAAGGAAAGACGGAAGCATTTTATCAATACGAATTAAACCAGCGGAAACTGCTCGGTTTTCCGCCGTACTGCCGCTTGATACGGCTCGTATTCCGCTCCGCCGCACAGAAAATCGCCGCAGAAAGCGCCGCGGCCGCCGCCCGCATTCTCGTGCAGGAAACCGGCAGCCCCGCGTGCGTCATGGGCCCCGCCGAATGCCCCATCCTCAAAATCTCGCAAAACTACCGCTACCAAATCATTTTGCGCGGCCCAAACCTCCCCCCGCTCCGCGCCGCCGCCGCCCGCCTGCTCAACGGCTACACCCACTCCCCAAACGTCTACATTGAATGCGACATCGATCCGGTCAGCTTGATGTAATGCAGCGTACGGAGATTTTTTTCGGATAGAGTTAACTGGTTGCCGTCCGCTTCAAATTTTCCTGCGGAAAACTTACGCGAGAGGTAATAAGATGACGGCGGTAAAATGGCAAAAACTGAGTTCCGTGCAACTCTATCGATTTGCTTTGAAATACAACTAAGAATCTTATACAATCTTCACATGACGTATGACAAAATATACAGAAGAAAGCCGCACGTTGGCACAGGCTGCGGCGGTATTCAAGTAAACATCGATACGCTCATTGGCCTGCGAAAACGGAACAGGGGCAACCGGCGACGTGAAAATGAAAACCCGCCGGCTGGACAACAAGGACACTGTGCAAATCCTTCTGTAAATTCCTAAAAAGTAGCTACAGTGGTAAAAT
>CAUTOX010000025.1:0-21713 GCA_963539665.1 uncultured Treponema sp. | reverse complement strand
GTGCGGTGGTGTTTTTGCTTTTGCCATAACTTGGCTCCTGTGTTTATTTTATCACTGTAGCTACTTTTTAGGAATTTACAGAAGGATTTGCACAGTGTCATTTATTCAAAAATGAACATTCACGATAGGCTTGATGTAGTTGAAGCTGCAAAAATACTCGGAATACTATGAATTTAACCATAGCTCTAAGTAAAGTTTCTTCGTCTAATTTTTCAATTTTACTGTTTTCAAATATTGTTTTTGATATACTGTTAAATTTTATATCTAATCCATTACAGATATTATTACGTATTTGTTCATTTATACAAAATCTAAAGTAACCATCGTTTTCAGTTGCTAAAACCCATCTTAAACTTGATTCGAAGTATTTAAATTTAGATTTTAGAATTTCAATTTGAAATCCAGTTCCATTTCTTGAACCTACTCCTAGACGAGAATGACTTTTGATAAAAAATTTTAGTTCGATGAAAAACAATTTCTGTTTTTTGTCATTGAGTATAATTAAATCAACAATATCTTTATTTTCTAAAAGAACAAAATCAGACTTCCAAAAATTTTCTTTTAATTTTTTCCGAAGTCTGATTTCTAAATCTTTTTCTGATTGAAGAGCTCTCATTATTTGAGTTTTTCAAATTTCTTTTGAAAATAATCTGCTTCAGCACTTGCACCACTTGAAGATAATTTCATTATTCCAAATTCCAGTTTTTCTTTTATTGCATTGTATAAGGCTTTCTGCTCTGGTGTCTTAAATCTAGGTAATGAAGAAATCTGTGTAAATAGGTTTTGAATCTGATTTTGCAGTTCCTCTTTATCTGTACCAAACTGAAGATTTACAATTTCTTCAGTTTTAGCTTTGTTTTCTTTCTTATCATTTAACACTGACATCATTTCGTCACCAACAGATGAAAAAACACCACTAAACATATTTCCAATTCCTCCCGAACTACCACCACGTGAATTTTGAACAGCTCGTTCTTCCTCGGAAATTGTAGCATTGGAAGAATTTTCTCCATTTTTAGAATTTTCATATGCCAATTTGCATTGCTTGCTGCAAAAATTTCGTTTTCCTGCAAGCCTTGCAGCACCGCCTACTGCTTTTGTTACAATCCCTAATCCCATTTGATCCATAAAAGTATTTCCCATGTCTCTGTCTGCAGAAAACAAAGGTTTATAACTTCTTCCGCATCAATCGCAAGTTTTGTATGCCATTACAATTACCGCCTCGTATATTTTGTTTATATTTTAAGAGCAGCTGATTATTTTGTAATGAATTGTTTAATTCAAATGAATTAGGAATCTTTCCCAAAAGTTTTCATCAAAGGGCGCTTACAGATATTGATAAATAACAAATTTTATTGACGTACATAAAAATGTACATTATATTAGTTTTAGAGGTGTTATATGAATGCAATGAACGTAACTCAGGCAAGGGCAAAGCTTTTTCAGCTTATTGCAAATGTAAATTTCAATTCAGAACCAATTACTCTTACAAATAGTAAAGGAAAAAATGCTGTATTAATTGGCGAAGATGATTGGAATGCGATTCAGGAGACTTTATATTTAAACTCGATTCCAGGAATGTATGATTCTCTTAAAAGTGGAATTGAAACTCCATTAAGCGAATGTATTTCAGAAAAAGATGTAGAGTGGTAAATGTATAAAATTGTATATGAAAAACAAGCTATAAAGGATATACAGAATTTGAAATCAGCAAAACTGGATGGTAAAGCCAAAGAACTGATAGAAATTGTTAGGAAATATCCTTTTCAAAATCCACCACCATATGAAGCTTTGGTAGGAAATCTGTCAGGTCTTTTTTCCAGAAGATTAAATATTCAGCATAGATTTGTCTATCAAGTTTATGTTGGAAAAATGGTAGAAGATAATATTGAATATGAGGGCACAGTAAAAATTATTAGAATGTGGTCACATTATGAGAATTTGAAATAACACATAACACCGTTTTCAAAGCCGACAACGCAGACAAGCCGTTTGCGGTTTAAAACAATGTTGGAGGGACGCAGTGCGCCACTTATTGTTAATAAGATAATTCTTCCGGCAGATATTCTCCTAATAATAAAATCAAGTAGGAGGATTTTATGGGTGATGTATATCTAATTGCCTTCTAAAACAGCATCCAGAGCCTGTGAAACGGAATCATAAAGATGAACACAGCTAGCAATATTCCGCTTCGAAGCGCTCCAATTGTGATTACTTGTTATTGTATTCAGGCGAATACGGCGGCAGAAAAATCAATCTCTGAGAGTATTTTCCTGCAATGTTCTGTAAAACCGCTTTCTTATGAAATGCCGCATTGGCCATGATGATAATATGCATTTTCGGGAAACAGCTCAGGTGTTTGTTTTCAAATCATTTTTCAAACAAAGAAGCCTTCATCGTTCCGCTGTAGGTGTGCGGAGCAAGCAAAGCACCTTCACATAACGCCGCCTCAAGCCAAATTTGACGATGCCGCTTGCCGCGGATGCGAATATTCACCCGTTTTTCTCGTTTACTGGGCGCATACTGGCGGTACATCTGCGTCTGAATGCCGGTTTCATCGATATATACAAGCCCTGCTTTGGGTATTTCTTTAATTTTGTCCAAATATGCCTCTACTTGTTTGGGGTCTTGTTCTTTGTAAAAGGTACTCTTTTTTTTCGCGTGATACCAAGCTTTCGCAGCCGCTTCAGCACGGAAGATGGATGACAGCCGAAGACTTCTGCGATTTCTTTGAGGTAGGCATCAGGATGCTCTTCTATAGCGACTTGCCTTATAAGTCCGCATTGAGCGTTTCCGCGATAGAGCTGGTGCAAACGTGTAGGCTTCTTCCGTATATTCGGTCGCTTACAATTTTAAGTTTCTGTCATACGCTATATTAAGAAAATTTATTTAGATTTAAAGGCAATATGTTTTTTTCTAACAAGGTTTGTTTCATATTGTATTTATCTTATTTCTGTTTTCTGAAAAATGAAAGAATTAAATCAGTTGCAGTACAGACAATGAAAATACATGGACAGCAATAACTGGAGACTATTCACGTATTGCGTATCACAATCATACATGGATAGCAGTAGGCGAAAACAGCGCCATCGTACGCAGTTAAAATACGGCGGTGAGAAACTGACAGCGATACGCGGCGGACGATGTAACTTTGCCTGCCGGATGCAGTATTGTTGCCCGTCCGCATCACTGTTTTTGTTTGGCAACACAAGCTGCGATGCGGCAGTAAGCTGTGGACAGAGGAACGCTATCCGCTGGATTTAGCTTTACCGTCTGCGTGCAGTTTGCAATATAAACTGACTCACACTTACATATCGGGGGGCGCGCTTTTTTATCATTCCGCCGCCGTACAATACCCGCCGCGCCGCTTTACAAGTTTTACACAAGGCATAATATAAAAAAACTACGCCACTCCCTCCTCCTCATCCGCTGGCCTACGCCTCTTATGCACGTTTGTCGCAAGGCAAACTGCACGAGAGCGAACGGCAATGTTTTATAGCTAACTGGCGTCTAAAGCCGCATTTAGCGCCTGAGAAACGGAGCCATAAAGATGAACACAGCCAGCAACTTTTCGCTTCAAAGCGCTCCACGTGTGCTCAATAGGATTGTATTCAGGTGAATACGGCGGTAGGAAAATCAGTTCCTGCGAGTATTTTTTTGCGATTTGATACAAGACTTCTTTTTTGTGAAACGCCGCGTTGTCCATGATGATGACGTGCCCTTTCGGTAAACAGTTCAACAATTTGTCTTCAAACCACTCTTCGAACACAGACGCTTTCATCGTTCCGCTGTAGGTGTGCGGAGCAAGCAAAGCGCCCTC
This sequence comes from uncultured Treponema sp., assembly GCA_963539665.1. Classification (GTDB taxonomy): domain Bacteria; phylum Spirochaetota; class Spirochaetia; order Treponematales; family Treponemataceae; genus Treponema_D. The sequence goes on along the minus strand of CAUTOX010000025.1, from coordinate 17,893 downwards.
ACATTGCGCCGCAACAAGCCCAATTCGAGCATGACGCTTGCCGCTGATACGAATATTGACGCGGTTTCCTCGTTTACTGCGTGCATATTGGCGGTACATTTGCGTCTGGAGACCGGTTTCATCGATATATACGAGCTTTTCTTTGGGAATGTCTTTGTTTTTTTCTAAATACGCCTCTACTTGTTTGGGGCTTGTTCTTTATAGAAAGTGCTCTTTTTTCGCGTAATACCAAGCTTTCGCAACCGCGTCAGCACTGAAGTATGGATGACAGCCGAAGACGTCTATGATGTCTTTGAGATAGGCATCAGGATGCGCTTCTATGTATTTGATGATTAAATCAGTTCGGAAACTTCTGTTTCGGAACTGGTTATCTTTCAATGCGATGTTCTAAATCGTGCTATACAGCAAAATTGAAAAGGGAAGAAGTAAAGAAAATCCGTCTGGAGGTTTATTGTGTACTACAACCGACGAAGGATTACCACAATGAATCCGAAAGGTTATCCTCCTGCGATTTATCGGAAAGTGTTTTTGAAACGCCGGCTTATTAAAACTGGCAGCTTAAATTACATTTTAGGGTATTCAGGAACTGCACTATGTTGCCATCCCTTTTTACCCCTGTAAACTGATTGGTGAATACAGGTGTGCTGGCGGTATGATTTTTAGTTGCGGCTTTAAGCTGAGTTGTGCGTCCGCAAAAATGCGGCTGTCCGTATGTGTTTTCCTATGCGTACAGGCTGCGATAAAAACGGCAGCTCATTGTGCTGAGCGGTATGTTTATGGGACGATGGGCGTTTTTTTATTCATGTGCGGTGTTGTTTAAACCAGCTCGGAAAGATCCGTTTCCGAGCCGGTTATTTTCAATGCTATTGTATTTCAATCACGGCGCAAATTGGGTCGTGGTCGCTGAAATAGCCTTGCGCTCTTGTGAATTCGGAATTAATGTTCAAGATGTCCGCTTGCAGGTTCTTTGCGTATTTTTTGTTCACCAGCAGATTATCGAGCGCCTGCGAGTTTCCCTGATACACGTAGGTGTGCCGTTCATTTTTCGGCAGTATTTCAACGGCGCTTACCATTAAATCCCCCTTAACGGCTTGGAGCGTCGGAGAAAACTCAAAGTCGTTCATGTCGCCCATTGTAAAAAGCACTGCATCCGGAAACGCTTGATTGAGCGTTTTAAAAAAACCGCCGATGTACTTTCCCTCTGGAATCCTCACGTCTTCGGATTTTCTTTTGACCGGCTGATTTGCCGAGTAAAGTTTGTCGTCCGCCCGCTTCGACTTCAAATGATTGACGACAACGAATATGTCCTTGCTGTTCGACAGGAATTGCAAGTGCGCCACGAGCGGCTTTCGCACCTCGTCAAAGCACGGCTCGCTGTTTCCGATTCTGCCCGGATTAAAGGTGAGCTTGCCATCCTGAACAGCCGTATCAGTAACAGCGTCGCCTTGATTCAGATACGGTACGCTGATTCTGTCCGTCCGGTACAAAACGGCATTGCGGATGTGCATTGCCGGCCAGCCGCCGTCCTTTAAATCGAGCGGAGCAACCGTTAGGTATTTATATGCAACGCCCGACGCTTTCTGGATTTCATCGACAATGGCGGCGAGCGTCTTTTCTGCGCTTAATTCCGGCGTTTTTTCCGCGCCGCCGTCATCATCGCCGACTTCGACCAGAGCGATAATATCCGGCAGCTTCAAATCGTCTTTCACTTGCGCCGCCAGCGCCTTCACGCGCTCTATGCCGTCCGCAATGGTAAAATTCTCAATGTTGTACGATGCGACGCTCAAGTTTTCCGGCGCATACGTCAGCCGGTTCACATCGCGTTTGGTCGTTCCCTCAACGAGCGGCGGAAGCGGCTGCGTGTTGAACACCTTGTAGTTGGAATAGGTAAAGGTCAGAATGCCCATAATGTCGCCGCCGAATTTATCGCCGGGATTCGGTTCAAAATTCGGATCCTTGAACAGCTTCCCATTCCGGAGCGGCACAAGCTCATCTCCGACTAAAATCTTTTGCGTTTGTTCGTTTTCATACGAATACAGAACGCCGCCGTTGTTCGTGCGATCTTTTGCGTATTTACCGTTTTGCGCAAGCACGGCAATTTCTCCGTATGCTTCGGCAACGCCCGTTATCACCGGCTTTTCGATTTTTACAAGCATTCCTTCCATAGATTCGTAAAAATCCATCGCATTCGCTTTACCGTTCAATTTGTCCGTTATTTTTCCGGTGTGAATCTTCTGCGGGATTTTTTTCGGATCAATGGCCGCAGCCTTGACCGCGTGCCCCTTGCTCACAACCCGAACGCCCTCCGCTTGAATCGACGTAACCGTCAACTCCGCAGGATTCGGCTTTCCGAATTGGATTTCTGCCGCCTTGCCGCTCACCGAGGCCAAATCCCCTGCTTCAACCGGAGTATCTCCCTTGTATTCAACCCAGATGCCTTCCGATGTCATTGGGTTTTTGTCCGGCTTTGCGCTCTGCATATAAAAACCGCTGTTGTATTTGGTACGATATACCGCCGTTACGATGCCTTCAACGTCGGAGACTTCTTTTCCATTATAAGGCGACGTGTGATGCTCCCCCTGAATCTCCGCAATGCTGAGCGCAGAGAGCGTCGATACAGCCCCTAGTCCGAGTGCAAGGGCCGCCGCGAAACCGATTCTATTGCGCATAGTTCCTCCTGAAAATGAAATAAAACTGTCTCAACCGGCCGGTTTTCCAGCCGATGCGGTATCGTACCGCCGCACTATGCTTTTGTCAAATTAGGATGCGCCGCAATTTGGGGCAGAAAGAGCGAGGCGAAGCGGGGAATTGCCTGCGGGAATGTATGCGGAAAACGAAAGCCCTTTGGAAAATCGCGCAGTCCGCAGCAGTCGAAGGCTGCCGCGTATGCCGGCAGCCGCACAAGGAGGTTCTGGAAGCCTTGCGCTATGTGGTCGGTCGAGTAAAAAACTTTCCGAGCAGTTCTTGGGTTTTCAAGACGTTTATAAATGCTTTCGGATCGGATTTGCTCAGCGCTTTGAACAACCCGTGTACCTCCTCCGACGAAACAACTGTATACAACAGCGTTTTATTCGCATTTTGAAAGCAGCCCCTGCCTTCAAAACGGGTCGCCGCATGATTGGTAAACGTGAGGATGACTTCAAATAGCTCTTCCGGCTTTTCCGTGATGATGAGCACCGTGCTTTTTTGGTAGCGGCGGTAGAGCATATTGAGCACTTGCGTGGAAGCGAATTGGAAAATGATTGAGTACAAGGCTCTATCCCAACCGAATAGCATCCCGGCAATCGCGAGAACAGCGCAATTTCCGGCAAAAATCACGTTCCACATATTCTTGCCTTTCCGCTCCGAAAAATAAATAGCAATAAAGTCCGAGCCGCCGCTTGTTGCATCGGCATGTAAGCACAGCGTTATCGAAAGCCCGTTGAGAATCCCGCCGAACACGGAACAGAGAATGGCATCGTCCGTAATCATAAATTGCGGAAGAAAATCCTTGAGCGCAGAAGAAACGAGAATCATCACAAGCGAAAAGAGCGTAAAATTCTTACCGATAAACCGAAAGCTGATATACACAGGAAAGGCATTGAGCAGCAAATACATGAGCGAATACGGCAACTGAATGCCCGCAAACTTTTGCGCCGAACGCTGAATCAGCAACGCCACGCCGCTAAAGCCGCCCGGAAAGAGATTCGAGCTGTAAACAAATGTATTGAGATTTAAAGAAAAGAGCGCCGCTCCCAGCATAACCAGCGCCAACCGCTTCACCAACGGAGGCGTCGGAATAATCGTCGTAATCGGCTTCATGCGCCCATCTTAGCGGGAACGCAGTTGCCTGTCCATGCAGGGCGGACGGGATAAACTTTGTCCACCGGATTTGGCTTTGTCGGCCGTCCGCTTTAAGTTTTCTTTGCAGAAAACTTGCTGGTGGGCAGGTTTAGCTGCGGACGGGAATATTTTTCCTCTAGCGTTAACTTGGTCGGCCGACCGCTTCTAGGTTTCTTTGCGAAAAACGTGCGAGTGGGGCGGACGGGATAAACTTTTTCCACCGGATTTAATTTTGTTGACCGTCCGCTTTAAGTTTTCTTGTGGAAAACTTGAAGGTGGGTAGGTTTCGCGGCGGATGGGGATATTTTGCCATATAGCGTTAATTTGGTCGGCCGGTCGCTTCACGGTTGCTTTGCGGAAAACTTGCTAGTGGGTAGGTTTTGCGGCGGACGAGAATATTTTTCCTCTAGCGTTAACTTGGTCGGCCGACCGCTTCTAGGTTTCTTTGCGAAAAACGTGCGAGTGGGGCGGACGGGATGAACTTTTTCCACCGGATTTAATTTTGTTGACCGTCCGCTTCAAGTTTTCTTTGCAGAAAACTTGCTAGTGGACAGGTTTAGCTGCGGACAGAGATATTTTTCTTATAGCGTTAATTTGGTCGGCCGACCGTTTGACGGTTGCTTTGCGGAAAAACTTGCGAAGGGGGCGGACGGGATGAACTTTGTCCACCGGATTTAATTTTGTTGGCCGTCCGCTTCAAGTTTTCCAGCGGAAAACTTGCTAGTGGGCGGTTTAGCTGCGGACGGGATGAACTTTGTCCACCGGATTTGGCTTTGTCGGCCGTCCGCTGCAAGTTTTCCAGCGGAAAACTTGCGAGTGGGCAGGTTTTGCGGCGAACGGGATGAACTTTGTCCACCGGATTTAATTTTGTTGGCCGTCCGCTTCAAGTTTTCCGGCGGAAAACTTGCTAGTGGACAGGTTTAGCTGCGGACGGGGATATTTTTTCGTATAGCAGTAACATGGTCAGCCGGCCGCTTCTCGGTTTCTTTGCGGAAAACTTGCGAGTGGGGCGGACGGGATGAACTTTGTCCACCGGATTTGGCTTTGTCGGCCGTCCGCTGCAAGTTTTCCGGCGGAAAACTTGCAGGTGGGCAGGTTTTGCGGCGAGCGGGAATTACGGAAAGCAAGTTTTGAAAAAAATGATACTGACGGTGAATGAAGATTGCAATTTTTTTGAGCATTTTACGAATGCTCGCAGCTTCAAAAGCTATAGGGCATTTCGAAAAACTCGCTTTTTGCGATTTTTTCAAGAATGCGACGAGTTGTAACTCACTGTATTATAGAGAGTTACAAGATCGCATTTTCAAAGTTACCTCTAAAAACCTGAGTTTTCTCCCCTACAGCATGACCGCAACAAAGTTTGATAAGCGGATAATAAGTAAGGGCGATTCAAAAATTGATTTCCGCGTCCCGATGCAGTCCGTATAGTTTTTTTCACCTAAACGGTGTAGTATCGGCGCATGAAAATACGGTTTTCAAAAAATCAAAAAATTGTTGCCGCGCTCGGTGCGCTTATCATCATCTCGAACGCAATCTTTGCCGTCGTCTTTGTTTTTCGTGTGAAATGGGCGCAAACGGAAATTTTCGGCTCGCATTTTACCGTTTCGTATGGAAAAACCGTTGCGCTCAATGAAGCCGCCCGCCGCCCGCGCTTGTCCGGCACAAAATACGCATTTTTTGCGTTCACCGACGAACAGCGCGCCGCACTTATAGAATCGTACGCCACTTTACCGGCGGCAAGTCTGACGCTCCGGCTCGGCGTAGAAAATGCGGCGGAGGCGGCGCACTACCATTCGCTGATGGCGGAAACACGTTCATTTTATTATGGATTCATTTATGCAGAAGATTTTGACGCGAAAGGGGCGCTGAAGGACGAAGCAAAACATTCCGTGTCGGCGGCCGCCGATTTACGCGACTTTCTGCGCAATGCTGACGGCGAAACGCGCTTCGATATTTCGCTTGCGCTCGACAAGGATTTGAAGGCGGCTGAACTTCCGCGCGGATTTTTCGTATCTGCCGCAGCTCCAGTTCGCTTATACGGCCTTTGCATCGGAGAAGCTCGTGTTGGTTTCGATTTTACCGGAGCCGTACCGTTCTACGGACTTGCCGCAAACGGCGGAAACTTCATAGCCACGCCTGCTGCCATCGATTTTTCCGGCTGCTCCTCCGTGTTTCCGGTAAAAACCACCGCATCCTCCGTCATGCCGCTCATTGAATTGGCGTTCCGCCCATCTGAAAACGGATACGGTACGCGCGAAGAGCCGCTTTGTGTGCAGCTCAATGCCGGCGGAGAAGTTTTTTCTATTATACAGCGGGCTGATTTGCCGGATGTGTCCCTGCAAACGGCCTTGCTCAAGTTTCCGTTCGGCACCTTTATCCTCGACAAGAATGCCGCGCTGGTGAGCCGAATGATCATGCTGTCGAATGAACAATCGCTTGTCGGCGCGGACGGCGCAAAGGCAACGCGACCGCTGAAAACTGATTTGGAGCTGCTTTTAGGCTCACGGCGCGACAACTGGCGCAGACAGGATTTTGAACTTTACGAATGGAACCGCTTTCCGGGCATTTTGTTTTTTGATTTCCGAAATTACGCGGTACAGGCGCGTTTCTTTTTGCGTCTTTCGTATTTTGCCGAAAAAAACGGGTTCCGCGGGCAGATTTTAACCGATGGCGAGCTGCACGATAAGCACAGCTACAATGCGCATGACTACAGTCCTGACGCGCTTGCCGACTTTTTTTCGCTTGCCGAACGGACGGCCTTCCCCCTGAACGAACAAGAGGAACTGTTTAAGGAGATTTTACTTGCAAATGCGCTCATTATTCGGGAGGGGGATGCGTATCAGGCGGGACGCGGGGCAGTCGTTTCGCTTTCGCAGGAGTCGCAGCGGTGGCTCCGTCGCTCTTTTTTGGCGCACGAAAGCTGGCACGCGCTCTTTTTTACGGATGAGGATTTTCGGAATGCCGTTTCGGCCGTGTACTATACGATTGACGCCGATTCTTTGGCCTTCATGAAGGAATACTGGACATCGCAGCCATCGCTTGATTACGACCGCAGCGATGAATATTTGATGCAAAATGAGTTTATGGCATATTTGATGCAGCAGCCGATTCATCGGACGGCGGCATATTTTGTGCAGCTGGCAAACCGCTATTCCGTTACGCAGGCGCTTCCGGAATTGTGCGCGTATGTGCGGCGGACAGAGGGGCGGACGTTTGAAGATGCGGCGGAGATTATCGATACCTATGTGTTTGACCGGTGGGGACTTGCGGCCGGCAGAGTGTCGCTTATCAACCGTGAATAAAAGCCGCGCGAGAGCTTGTCCCTTTTGTCGAGGCGGAGATGCTACCGGCTGCCTTGTTCATCAGGAGAGAGGAGCGTTTCCTGCATCCGTTTTTGCATACCGCGGCTGTAGAGTTTTTCTGCGCGAACCGTTGTCGGCGGACCGTGCCCCGGCAAAATGACGGTCGTGTCTTGTTGCGAAAAGATTTTGTTTTCTACATTTGTCCGTAAGATTTGACTCGAATAGCTGGAACTCGTTGTGCCCAAAAGTCCTGCCGATATACTGTCGCCGGTAAAAAGCACGTTTTCGATTTTGTAGAGCATGGAATCTGCCGTGTGCCCCGGAAGCGTCATGTAGCGGACGGTCATTCCGGCAATTCGAAACTTTCCATCGCCCATGAGGAGGTTCGTCGCGCCTTCGGCAAGTTCCCAGTCCGCGCCGTAGATTTTCGGCGAATAGATTTTAAAAAGCGTTTTCAGTCCATGCATAGAGCTTGAATGATTATGCGTAATGAGGATTGCCGAAAGTTTGTATCGATTGCCTTCCAGCTGGTTGACCATCGCTTCATTAAGCTGGCCGGGGTCAATAAGAATCGCTTCGCTGTTTTTTTCGTTAACGACAAGATAGCAATTTGAAAAGTCGCTCGGATTCAAATGAAAATATACTTTCACACGCCGACTCCGCCGCTTTTTGCATCCGCACCGGTCATCACCAGCGATTCGCTCCGGCCGCTGAACAGTACGCTGCCGCGTACATCGAATACCGCTTCGTTCGTATTCGACATCTTAAACGAAACATTTTCCTGATCAAGGTCGATAAACATGGTCTTTTTGATGTTGCAGTTGCGGAAGGACGTGTTTACTAATTTTGCGCGGATAAAACGCGAATTATACAAATCCGAGTCATCAAATGACGATTGGAGCGACGTAATGCCGTTGAAATTATTTTGAATCATGTCGCTTCCAGTAAACAGAGTATGCATAAAGGTGCAGCCGGCAAACGAAGTAAACTGCATATTGCAGTTGAGCAGATTGCAGTCTATGAAAACCGCAAAGTCGAAAATGCTCATGCGGCTGCGGAAGCCTTCCGAATGCAGGTTTGTGAAGGTGCAATGCATAAAATTGCAGCCGTAAAAGCGTTTGTTCGTCAAGTCAATGTTCATAAATGTCATGCCGGCGGTGTTGAGGCCGACAATTTTGTCGTGATTTTTGATGTAATTGTAGATTTCCTGCTGAGCTTTTCCGGGATCAGGGGTGTGATCGAGGCAGTAGTTCTCTTTATCGGCAATGTTTCCGGATGCGTCAAAGCTCGATACTGCAATGTTTCCGCATGACTTTACCAGACATTTGTTGAGTGCGAACATACGGCAATGCTAAAGTATTGCGATTATTTAGTCAAACGATTATGATTTTCGCCATGTGCTGGAAATGCGGGAAAAATATCGGCGATAGTGTGCAAATATTCCGGACGACCGTCTGCCCGGACTGCGGCGCGGACGTGCATTCATGCCGGAATTGCTTGTTTTATGAGCGCGGCGCCCACTACGATTGCAAGGAGCGCATCGACGATCCGGTAAGGGACAAAGAGCGCGCTAATTTCTGCGATTGGTTTTCCGCCCGCCGCGCTGTCAGCGCATCCGCCGCCCCGGACAAAAAAGCCGCCGCCGCGCGCGATATGTTCAATAGCCTATTCGGATAATCCGTATGCAAGTTGATTTTGCCTTTCTTGATTCCGGCTTGGGCGGCCTGCCGTACCTGAGCTATCTGCGGGATAAAGCGCCGTTTGCGCGGTGCGTATATCTTGCGGACACAAAACATTTCCCCTACGGAGAAAAAACGGCCGGACAAATCATTGCGTGCGCCGAAGAAGCAGTGCGCTTGGTTATCAAACGCTGGAGGCCGCGCGCGATTGTCGTCGCTTGCAACACCATATCAGTAACCGCCCTTGATGTGTTGCGCCGCCGCTTTCCGAATACGCCCTTCATCGGTACCGTTCCCGCTATTAAGCCTGCGGCTTTTCTTTCTAAAATCAAAAAAATCGGCGTGCTTGCCACGAATGCGACCATCCATCATCCCTACACGCAGCAGTTAATCGACCAATTTGCGCACGGATGCGAAGTTGTTTTCCGCGCGGATCCGGAGCTTATTGATTTTATTGAACGCCGCGCCTTCAATGCATCGGAAGCGGAAAAAAATACGGCGATTGAGCCGGCGCTCAACTTCTTTCGCTCGGCCGGTTGCGATTCCATCGTTCTTGCCTGCACGCATTTTTTGAACATAGCGGACGAAATTAAAGCAATGGCGGGGGACGGCATATTTATCGTAGATTCGCGGGAAGGCGTTATTCGCCGCGCATTGGAAGTTGCAGCTCCTCTCCCTGCGCACAGAGTGGACGCTGCGCCGCAATTTTCGCTCTACGTTACGGGTTTTCAAAAGACGCAAGATGCCGGAGAATACGCGCGACTATGCGCCGCATTGCAGCTCCATTTTGGGGGACTTGCAGCAGCGGAGTGAAAGGAGCTTGCTATTGCAGCCTGCTACGGGGATGTTCGACGTGCGCTTACGATGCCTCATCTCCTCTGCAAAAACGCGAAAGAAAGCTCCGTTTGTATGCTTCAAAGGTATCTTGCTCGATTGCCGCACGGACTTCACGAATCATGTTATGTAGAAAATACAGATTATGATAGGAAGAAAGCATTGCGCTGAGAATCTCCTGCTCCTTGAACAGATGGCGCAGGTAGGCGCGGGAATAATTCCGGCACACCGAGCAGGGGCAGTCGCAGTCGATTGGAGAAAAATCGTTCCGGTAACGCTCCTGCTTGATGCTGATCATCCCGTCGCGGGTAAAATAAGAGCCGTTCCGGGCATTGCGGGTCGGAAGTACGCAGTCGAACATATCGACGCCGTTTGCGACCGCTTCAAGAATGTACTCCGGAGTTCCGATTCCCATAATGTATTTCGGCTTTTCTTCGGGCAGGAGCGCAAGCGTAAATGCGGTAAAGCGGGCGAACTCATCGGCAGGTTCTCCGACGCTCAAACCGCCGATTGCAATTCCCGGTAAATCAAGAGACGCGACAAAATCCGCGCTTCGCGCACGCAAATCTTCAAAAAAGTTTCCCTGCGCGATGGGAAAAAGGATGCCGCCGTAGCCATTTTGCTGCCTGCAAAGCCATTCGCTTTTTGCCCGCAGCGCCCAGCCGGAAGTAATTTCGAGCGCGCGTTCAGCTTCTGTGCGGGATGCGCCGTAGCCTGTACACACGTCAAGCTGCATTTGAATGTCCGAGTTGAACTTTGTTTGGGTCTCTACAACATTTTCCGGCGTAAAAAGATGGCGGCTGCCGTCTACGTGGCTTTGGAATTGTACGCCAGCCTCCGTGATTTTCCGAAGTTTTGACAATGAGAAAACCTGAAAACCGCCTGAATCAGTAAGAAAGTTGCCCTTCCATCCGGAAAATCCGTGCAGTCCGCCCGCGTCGCGAATCAGATCGGCGCCCGGCCGTAAAAACAGGTGATAGGTATTGGCAAGGATGATTTCAAATCCGATTTCTTCAAGCGCGTCTTTGGAAACCGCCTTGACCGTTGCGGCCGTACCGACCGGCATAAAAACCGGCGTTTTCACCGTCCCGTGCGGCAGATTGAGTAAGCCGGTTCGCGCGTTGGATGCCGCGCACCGATGGGTTATCGTAAAAATGTTCATGTAAAACTCCTGTTACAGGCTGCCGGAAAGGCCGGAGATGTTTTTATGTCGCAAAATCCGCATTGCGCTCCGCCTGCGCTTGCTACAGCATCTGCCATACGCGGCTTGAGATATATGCAAAATCGATAGAAAAATCAATATCCGCGCACAAAGCGCTTTCCGCACAAAAAATTGCAAAAGCAATTTCTCCGGATATACAAGTTTTCATGTCGGAGGAGAAGGCAGCGAGCCATTTATCCATCCCCTAGCCTGTTTTGCTGTTAGCAAAACAGGAGGCGGACGGTCGTGCAGCTTTTATCATTCAGTGGCATTTCACCGACCGCCCCCGCAGTCTGCACATTCCCCCTAGCCTGTTTTGCCCGAGCAAAACAGGAGGCGGACAGACGTGCAGCTCTATCATTCAAGTGGCATTTCACCGTCCGCCCCCGCAGCCTATAACATTCCCCCTAGCCTGTTTTGCCCTAACAAAATAAGAGGCGGACGGTCGTGCAGCACTATCATTCAAATGGCATTTCACCGTCCCGCAGCCTGCACATCCCCCCTAGCCTGTTTTGCCATAGCAAAACAGGAGGCGGACGGACGAGCAACCTTTATCATTCAAGTGGCATTTCACCGTCCCGTAACCTACACATTCCCCCTAGCCTGTTTTGCCCCAGCAAAACAGGAGGCGGACGGACGAGCAACTCTATCATTCAAATGCCCATTTACCCGTCCGCCCGAATTCTTAACAATTCGCTGTAATACCGAGGTTCAATCAGGGCGCGGGAGAGGCCGGCTTTTTCCAAGAGGATATGCAGCTCAGCCTGTACCGCGCAGACGGTTCCTGCATCATTGGCCGCGCTCAAAATCTCGATTTCGAGAAAATCTCCGAGCGGCGGTACCGTGCAGACTTCAAGCGCGGCAGTTCCGAAGGGCGTTGCGCATTCATATACTGCAACTTCCTTCCGTTTCCGCAATACGGGCATCACCCCCGCATCCTCAAAAAAGGTCGAAAGCGCAGCTGCGTCCGTCAATTCGCATTCACGCTCATCATTGACTTCGATAGCATTATCCAAGCCCGTCCGTTTTCGCTTGTAGGTGAGGAGCGTTTTTGTTTCGCTGCCAGCGGCATTTTCCGAATATTCGGTACGGAGACGAATACCGACATAGGCCGCTCCGTTTTCGTCCTGCCGCGTATGCGCCCCGGGCTTTGCCGGAATGCGGTAATACGTATCGTCGCGCTTGATACGTCGCGAAAATGATGCAAATTCTTGCAGCCGCAGGAGCAATGCGCCCCGATCGGGAACGCGCGCTTTCAATTCTATTTCGTACATGGCGTAATTATACCGCAATGCGCATGAATCTGTCGTCCTGAACGCGCGAAAAATATGCATCAAGCAGCTGCGCCGCTTCCTCCATGTCCGATGCATGGAGCAGCTTCCCCTTGAGGTAATTTCCGAAAAACAGATTTTTGCAGAAGTAAGAGAAAAAACGCTGCATCCGCGTCTTCCAAAAAGCTTCAGGCTGATACCGGCGGAGGTCTTCCATAAAACTGAGCGCAAGCGCAAGCAGGTCGACGGAGCGCGTATTTTCCGTTGCATCAAAAGCAGCTGCGGAAAGCGGCGCGTTTTGCCCGGCCCCCGCAGCCCATTCAGTCCGCGTCCCCGAATCCGCTACGTTGCCGCCCTCGCTAAGCGCACGGCGGATTTCTGCAAAAATCCACGGCTTTTGTACCGCCGCCTGCCCAATCATCAGCCCTGCGCAGTGCGGGCACGCTCGCGCAAGGACGCAGGCATCCTCTGCATTCCGAATGCCGCCGTTCACGTATACCCGAACGCCCGCGCCCTCATACCGAACGGCAAGCGCCTCCGCATACTGGTAGCGCGGCGCATCGCGGTCTTTTTCTTTCTGCGTACGCGGATGCAAGGTAAGCAGCTCTACGCCGCATCCGACCAGCATATCGCAAAACGCAAAAAACGCCGTCTCCGTAAAATCATCAGCGCCAAGACGCAGCTTCACGCTCAGCCGCCGGGAAACGCCGTCAGCCTTCGCCGCATCGTCCATCCGCTCCTTGACTGCGCGTACCATTGCTTCGGTTTCGCCCATAGGTTTGAGCATCCATGCAATTCCCGCGCCGCTTTTTACAATCTCCGGCGCCGAACAGCCCATGTTCACATCGATGCCCAGTCCCTCCAGCGCACACAACACCCCTGCCGCAGCCGCCATCATGCGCCCATCCTTGCCCGTCAACTGCCGCACCAGCTTCTCCGGCGCCGGCGCACCCTCCGTATAAAAAGACTCAAACGGGCCCCCGCTCACCAGCGACGGCGCATTAATCATCTCCCCAAAAAACTCATCGCATCCGCCGAACCGCTCAATCAGCCGCCGGAACGCCGCATGACTGAGCGTCGCCATCGGTGCACAAATCAATTTCATACCGCGATACTACCCGATTTCCCCGACATTTTGAACCTGCACGTTTTGCCGCCTGCCGTTCCCCCGTGCCTGTTTGCATCAGGCGGTAAAAATGGCCGCTTGAACGGCACAACCGTCAGACCGCGCGAATACGTTTACCTTTGCCAAACACGCTTAAAATTATCCGACATTGCAAACAAGGCAACCAGTACGATACGCTCCATACTTTACGGATGAATTCCTACAGGCCGCACGTTGGCACTGGCTGCGGCGGTATTTAAGGTAAATTATTAGGTCAAATGTCGAGTTTTGGAAAACTCTACGTTTCACCTCATATACATCGATGAAACCTCCATCCAAACGCAGATATATCGCATTATGCGCACAGTAAACGAGGAAAAAGGGACAACATTCGCATCCGCGGCAAGCAGCATAGTCTCATTGGATTTTTGTGCCGATGAACTTATACAAAGTCTCATATACACCTCCACTGGCAAGTTTCCGCAAGCAAAGTTGAATCGGCCGGCAGCTCCCTTCCATCATTAAATGCTCATCCATCCCGCCGCTCCCTAGCATCCCGCTTGTTGCATCTATATACTGTGCGCCATGAGATTCCTACAGACAGGCGATTGGCATTTGGGTAAGGTGTTTTTTGGGGCATCGCTTATTGAAGATCAGAAGTTTTTTTTGGCGCAGGTGGCGCAAGAGCTTGCGGCGGCGCAAAACTGCGGGGAGCCGTATGATGCGCTCATTGTGCCGGGGGATATTTATGACCGCGCGGTGCCTCCGGCGGAGGCGGTGAGCGCGTTGGGCGCGTTTTTATCACAGGCGCATCGGGATTTTCCCGCGCTGAAGTTGTTTTTTTTGGCCGGCAACCACGATAGCCCCGAACGGCTCGCATTTGCACAGGATGTTTTGGGCGAATCCAATATTCATATCTGCACTGACTGCAAGAATATCGCCGAACCGGTTATCGTAAACGGCGTAGCGGTGTATCAGCTGCCGTACTTGAACGCGGGCTGCATCGTGCGCAAAGACGCGGATGAAGGCGAATTTTCCGAACCGCTCAGGACGCAGCAGGAACTCCTTGATGCGGCGGTACAACGCATTGCCAGTACGCACAAAAAAAACTACGGCAGCATGGATGCCGTGCTGTGCGCACACCTTTTTACCGCAGGCGCCCTCAGAAGCGATTCGGAGCGGATTGCCGTCGGCAATGCGGAACAAGTTGATGCCGCATCTCTTTCCTTTTTTACCTACGCCGCGCTCGGGCATCTGCATAAATTTCAAAAAGCTGCGGAGAACGCCTATTATTCCGGTTCTCCGCTCGCCTATTCCTTCGATGAAAGCGCGATCGAAAAATGTATGCTGCGCGTTACGCTCCAAGACGGCTCGTTCACGGTGGAAAAACGGCCTGTAAAACCGCTCCGCCGCTGCACGGTCATCACCGACCAATTCGATGCCATTTACAATTCGGACACGTATGATGCGTTTGCCGATGATTATATTCAAGTTATTTGCACTGATCGGAGCGCAATCGCAAACCCGATGAATATTCTGCGCTCCAAGTTTGCGAACGCGCTCAGCTTTGCGTACGAAAGTCAGCATTTTTCCGCACAAGAGAGCGCACAAAGCGCAGAACGGCGGCAACTGCTTTCTACAGCGGAAGTAGCGCCGGAAGCGCTCGTAACCGCCTTCCTTAAATCCGTGTACGGAGAGGCGGCGGTCAGCGAGGACGAGACATTTCAAGAAGAAATAAAACTTTTTGCGCAATTTGCTAAAGAAATCGGGGGCGCGCAATGAAACCGCTCCACCTCCGTCTCTGCAACATCGGCCCGTATGCCGATGAATCGCTCGACTTTTCCGAGCTTGGCGATATGTTTTTAATCAGCGGCAAAACAGGCAGCGGCAAAACGACGATTTTCGATGCGATGACCTACGCCCTGTACGGCAAACCGTCCGGCGCGCGCGGAGCTGAAAACGTCCGCATTCGGAGCGACTTTGCGCCGGAAAACGAAAAAGCCTTCATCGAGTTTACCTTTCTGCTGAACGGTCGGCGCTTCCGCGTCAATCGGGAGGTAATCGAAAAGAAATTCGGCGAAAACGGAAAGCCGAAAAATCAAAAAAAAGACGTTTCCCTTGAAGAATTCGACGAAGAACGCGGCGAATGGATTTTTTTTAGCGGGAACCAAACGGAAATTAACCTGCGCATTGAGCGGCAAATTGGTTTGAGCCGCGATGAGTTTGCGCAAATCGTGCTGCTGCCGCAGGGGGAATTTGCGAGATTCCTCAATGAAAAGTCGAGCGACCGCCAAAAGACGCTGGCAAAACTTTTTCCGGTTGAATATTTCACGAATATCGTCCGCGCAATAAAAGAAAAATCTGACGCGGCGGAGGCGGACATTAAGGCAAAGTTGCTTGAACTGGACGGTGCGCGGAACGGCTTTGATGCGGCAGAGGCGGAGCAAACGGTTCATACGCTTTCGGAGATGCTTACGGCGAACGCGCAAAAACTTTCCGAACTCACCCGGCTTATCGAAACAAAATCGGCGCGGCAAAAGGAAGCGCGGATCGAGGCCGAAAAAATCCAGACGGCGGCGCAACTGCAAAAGCGGCATACCGAGCTGCTTGCCGAACAGGAGCGCATCGCAGCCGACAAGAAGCGACTCGGCGCGGCGGAAGATGCATTTTTGCTGCAAGAACCGCTCCACGTGCGCGATGCCGCCTGCCGGCGTGTTGAAAAACAGTCGAATGCGCTCACGGCGGCGGAGGCGGCTTCTGCGGATGCTGCGGAAAAATATGCCGCATTGGAAGCTGCGCGGCCTCAGCACGATGAGCGGAAAAAGTCCGCGCAGGAGCTTTCAAATCAAATCCATGCGGCGGATGAAAAACTCACCCTTGCCAGCCGCTGCCGCGTTTTACACGCAGAGCGCGCGCAAAGCCGTGCGGACATTGAGCGCACGTGGCGGATTGCCGTCGGCGCACTCGGCTCTATACGGGTTCAGCTTGCCGAAATTGAACGGGAAACGGCGAAAAACAATGCCGTTATCGCAGCGGCGGAGCAAAGCATTACGGAGCTTTTGGCAACAAAGGAGGCGGCGCGGATAAAAAATGCCGCAGGCGGCATAGCCCAAACGCTCTGCGACAATGAGCCGTGCCCCGTCTGCGGTTCGCTGCTGCATCCGGCCCCGGCTCCGCTCTTTTGTTGTACAGAAGATTTTGATGCGCAAATGGAGCAAGCGAAGCACGCGGCAAAGCTTGCAACTGCGGCGAACCGCGCCGGCGAGGCGGAAAAACTCCGGCTGCTCCGGCAGGAATCGTTTACTTCTCAGGTTCTGACGCAGATTCAAGAGGCTGCGGGAGATGCGGTCGCACTGCAAGATAAGGCGGCGCCCGCGGCTCAAACAAATCAGCCGCTCCCTTCGGAAGATACGCTGCAAGCGCTTCGTAAAAATGCAGCGGAAGCGGCGGCGCGCGTTGTGCGGGCGGATGCGGCAATCGAATCATTGCAGACGCAGGGCGTTGAAAGCGAGGAGGCAATCCGCGCGGAAAAAAATGAGCTTTTGATTCGGAAGAATGACTTAGATGCGCAGTGCGCCGCGTATGAAAGGGCGTATGCCGCCGCACAACGCGCGTATACAGAGGCGGAAACGACTGTCAAAAATATTCGCGCCGAGCAGGAAGCGGCGGAAAAAGATGCGGCGGCAGCGGAAGAAAAATTTGCGCTTGCCCTGTGCGCTTCTCCGTTTGATTCAGAGGAGGCGCTCAAAGCTGCAAGCATGAGCCGCCCCGCCTTTTGCGAATTGCAAAAAGCGGTAAAAGCCTACGAAGCGGAGCTGGCGGATGTTACTGCCCGCTTGTCGGCGGTGCAGACGCAGGGCAAAGATGCCGACGTATTTTTGCAAGAAGCTGCGGAACTGCAACGCGCGCTTGACGCATCTCATGCCCAAATCGATGCGCTGCACACCGAAGACACGGAGCTTTCCGCAAAAAGAACGCGCATTATCGAGCGGCAGGAACGGATTGCCAAACTTGAAAGCGAATACGCTGCGCTTTCTTCCAAAAATGCCGCGCTCATCCGTTTGGGACGCGACGTTTCCGGCATGAATCCGCAGCGGAAGCCGCTTGATTCGTGGGCGCTTGGCGCGTATCTGGAAGAGGTTGTTCGTGCGGCAAACATCCGCTTTGAACGCATTTCCGCCGGCCGCTACCGGTTCGCGCTCAAAGAAGATGCAGCGGGGCGCGGCTATCAGGGGCTTGAGCTAAACGTATACGATGCCCACACCGGCCGGGAACGGACGGCCGGCACGCTGAGCGGCGGTGAAATATTCGAAGCATCGCTGAGCCTTGCGCTCGCGCTTACCGATGCCGTACAGTCAAAAAGCGGCGGGATCCGGCTCGATTCGCTGTTTATCGATGAAGGCTTCGGTACGCTTGATGGCGAAGCGCTGGATAATGCCGTCGAAATACTCGAAGAAGTCCGCGAACACCGCATGATCGGCATCATCTCGCACGTCGAATCGCTGCAAAGCGCAATCCCCGCGCACGTAAAAATCGAAAAATCCAACACGGTAAGCAGGATTGTAATTCCATAACCCCAGCAACAACGGAGTGCGGATACATGCATCCGGTTTGCGCAGTTTTTCTAAGAGGCTGTTTAAAGTCTAGGAAATATGGTATAGTGAAAGAATGAGAAAGCA
>CAUTOX010000024.1:0-23289 GCA_963539665.1 uncultured Treponema sp. | reverse complement strand
CTTTCTCATTCTTTCACTATACCATATTTCCTAGACTTTAAACAGCCTCTAAGAATGTACAAGTCTGGATTGCTGAGGTTGAACGCGCATCCTATGATGATGCGGGAGCAATACGGGGGGATGATGGAAATTGGTATAAGCCAAAGGACTCCTTTAAGAACGTAACTGCCGTAAGCACCATTAAGCAAAATCCAAAGTTGCTTCCAAACGATCTGTACGACGACGTATTTGACTGTACGGTAGAGGTTCCGACCTTCCTTGCCGCATACGCGTATTATGTAACTTATGACTATAAGGGGGACAGGCTCTTTACGGACAAACAAATACTTAAAGCCGGCGATGAGAGCGACCTTAAAGATCAGTTAAACAGAGAAGCGCACTACTGGTATAGCTCTTCTGCAGAACCGGAAAAAGCGTACGAGCATTTACGCGCAGACAGAGGGGTTTACTCCTATGATCGCACCCATTGGACTGATATTACGGTAAAACTTACTATTAAATAAAAAGTAAACGCTGTGTACCGCAATGCGCGGGGGGTACGCAAAAAACGCCGGTTGCTGCATTTTAGCAACCGGCGTTTTCTTTCTGCCCTATACAACCAACTCGGAAGTGCGCTGCAAAGAAAACTTGTTCGGGCTCAAAAGCCATTGCATCATTCGCACGCCCATTGTTCCGCCCGCTGAAAAACCGAAGCGGACTACATGAAGCTCAACCGGTTGTACGGCAAAGCTCTCGCCGTCCGCTGCACATCAAGCGCGTTTGCCCGTTGGCAAATTCGAAGCGGTCGGCCGAGCCATTCCATCATTCGCACGCTCATTTTCCCGCCCGTCATGTGCAAATCATCTAGCGAGTTTGCCCGCGGAAAACTCGAGCGGACTGTACGATTCCCTATCATTTTAACAATACCATTCCTACAGTCCGCCCATCCATGCGCAAGCCCTCTAGCGCGTTTGCCCGCCGGCAAACTCTAAGCGGTCGGCCGAGCCGTTACAATGAACCGCTATCATAAAAGTGCAGTTTCCAAAACCTGAAAAATAAAGGATGGGTTATTTTCAGCCGCTTAAAATAGCGCGGCTGAAAAACACGATGAGAAAATTTTAAGGAACAGGCGCTGCTATTGTCGGATGAGCGAGGAGTGAAAAAGGCAGCTGGGAATCAATTATTGCACGATTGCAGTGTGGCGGAAGGCGAGAGCAGTGGAAAAGAGAATCGCATCGGACAAAACGCCGTTGACCGAGCGCGGCTTGCCATGCAGCAAGAAATGCAGGAGCTTAAAAAACGAGGTTTAACTGCGCAACCAAATACTGTTGCCGCAGTTTAACGTCAAGTTTCCTCATAGGAAACTTGATCTCTCCCAGTTTTTCATACATTGATTCAGTGAATTTGGGCGTATCACTGCAAAAAGACTTAACAACCACCCTGTAACATGGGATTCTTTTTAGGCCGAATTCTTTTGCAAGGAACGCCTTTATATGCTTGCTCGTTGCCTCTGCCGTGTATTTTCTTCACGCTTTCAAATCGCACAGGCTTCCGAAAATGATGATGCTCACTGCATCCGTTATGCTGCAAAAATATCCGTCGTATTCCCGTTCTCTTCCAAGCTCTGCGGGCGCTTCTTCTCCTTGTTCCCATTGCATTTATGTAATGCAGCATTTTTTGCCGTTTACATAGCGGCGGAGGGAACACTGATTTCCGTGCTATACCGCTGCGTATCGAATCCGATTTGAAAAATTAAACCAGTTCGATACCAACGTATCAAACTGGTCTTGTGGCAGAAACAGCCTTTTATCCGCTTAAAAGACCGGATAGCATTCAAAGCCTGCGGTGCGGAGCTGTTCTGCAATGGTGCCTTCGGCATTTTCGTCAACAAGGACTAAAAAGTACGTGGTTCCGCTTGCACGAACTTCTTTCTGCGTATATGCGTGAAAGCCTTTGCGTTTGAGCCGCGCAATGAATGAGTCGGCATTTTCTTTGTCGCGAAAGAGTCCGAGCTGCTGTTTGAGCGGACGCTCTTCAGTCTTGGCCGCCGGCAGTTTTTCCGGTTCCGGCTCTGCGGCTGCATCGTGCAGCGGCGGTTGCGATTCCGCCGGGCGGGATGATTTTGCAGTCTCTTTATGCGGGATAAAATACCAAAATGGGGAAGGGAGCAACTGCACGCGGCCGGAAGCAAGCGCGGCCTCAGCAGATTTCGGAAAATCCTTGTCCAATGCGGCCGCATATTTTTCGTCTCCTGTAAGATACCAAAGCGTAAACAACAGCGACGGCTTAAGGGCTTTCATCTGCTGCAATTCAAGATAGCTTTTCATCGCCGCAACCGCATCGGCAATCTCCGTCTCCGCTTCCGCGTGGGAGAGCTTACTCCACTGCCTGTATAACTTGATCTGCGCTTCCGTCGCGGGAGCGGATGGATTCTGCGCGGCCGCGGCCAAATAGTCGTCGGCAGTTTTATAATCGCCGGCGCATAATGCACAGCGCGCGGCATCAAGGATGAGCTGCGCGTTCGACTTTTTTACCATGCCAACCGCATCTCCGCCGCTCATTCCCGCAGCCGCAGCATACGAACGGTGCGCCTCGTCATATTGCGAAAGCGCCTCCTGCAACCCGCCTAAAAAAGCATGAACTGCCCGCTTTTCAGTCCCTGCGCTCATATCGTTCAGCGCCGTTTTGACGTATGCCACCGACTCCTGTACGGATGCTTTGGCAACCGCTGCAGCTGCAATGTGCCTTGCGCTGAGTTCTTCTGCAAAAAAATGAAGGGGAAGGCAAAAAAGGAAGATGAGGAGAAGCGAGCGTTTCATGCTTCCTCTGTAGGCGTTTTTCCGCTTTCGCCTTCCGTTTCGGCGGCAGCATTAGCTGAATCGGGAGTTTCTTCCGTAGTCAGTATACTGCGCGGAACGCGATGCGGTTTTTCTTCATTTATTTGCTTTTTTTTCTTTTGGGAATGCCGGTGGATAAAGGCGAACGGCAGCGCGAACAAAATCCCTGCCGCAAATGACAGTATTATCGTAAAAAAGACAGGTATCTGCCTGAATGTATAAAAAATGACATTGACATCGCACTTGTTGTCCAGATTAAAGCCCACGAAAAATGCCGCTGCAACCAAGCATAGAATAATAGAAAACAATCTCAGTATCATACCGCCTCCCGTGCAGTGTCTCTATCCGCATATCTATCGAGCGCACTCGTATTGCGCCGCACTCTATACCGTTTTTTATGCGGAAATTGCAATTCGCCGATTTTTTGTCAGCGGAAAACTGCCGCAGTCGCATTCGGCAGCATCTTTTGTTCCCGCATTCTCTTCCGCCGCTCTTTTTTGCTAATCTTTATCCGTGTTGCGGCAGGCAAGAAACATCAGCGACAGGATGAATAGCAAAAGCGCGTAAAAGACCGCTCCAACCGGAAGCGCATAGGTTTTTCCCGTCAAACTGAGCAAGCCGTAATTGAGCACTTTGAAGGCGCCCTTTGAAATGCGGTAGAGCAAGTGCAAGGTTGCCGCCATAAACGGAAAGAGCAGGCTCCATGAAAATTTGAACGCTGCATTCTGCGGCGTTCTGCCATGCCATGCAAGCCATGCCAAAAGCAAAAAGATATTCAGCAAGAACAGCGGATACAGCAAGCGGTTCAGCAACGCCTGCATAAAAACCTCCGCCGAATAGCCGTACTGTTCCGCGCGGCTTGCAAACTTGAAGAGCGCTGCAAGCGTCATCGTGTCCGCTCCGGCTGCCGCTCCCTTTATCAATTCAAAATCGCTGTATTCCATCGGGAGGATTTTGTAATTGCGGCTTGAAATATCCATATAACCGCCGGTCATCTGCTCAGGTTTTCCAACGCTGCTGCCGCGGTTTCGGTCAATCGAATTCAAAATGATATACGGGACGCTCTTGTATTTGTTCCGAACGCCGACAAGGGCGAGCGCATAGTCGTCAAAGTGTTTGGCGGCAAGGCTTTCCATCTTTGCATAGACGGTATAACTGCCGTTCATAAAATTACCATATAAATCCAGTGTAAAAATGCACAGCCCGCGAAGGTATTGAATCAACTCATTTTTTCCTTCCGCCTGCGCAATACCATTGATAAAGACAACATCCGTCGTTCCGTCCGGATTTTTGAGCTTAAAATATACGTTTGAAGCGCTTTCAAAGGTCTGCAAATTAAATGTTTCATCGATAAAGAAACTCTGCTTTTCGATATGCGATTCGGCGATGGCCAGATAACGGACGATATCCGGATCAATTGCCAGCTGCCGTGATTCGAGCGAAAGCGTTTTGAAAATGTAGTAGGCCTTAAAGTATTCCTCATTTATAAGGTTTACGTAGCCTTCATACTTTTTCTTAAATATTTTTTGCGCTTCGCTGCTTTCAAGTAAGCGGCTTTGATTAAGTTCATTCCACGCGGCGGCAGCGATTTGCTTTAATGCGGCAGCGTTGATGTCTTTGGGAGATATGCGTTGCAATGCAAGGTGCGAATAATAATGCGCTCCAAAAAAATCCTGCTTTGCCAGACATTCTTGCGCATTTCCGAGCAATTTGCGCGTTTCATACAGTTCCGCATATTCCTTTTTATCTGCGGAATCTTCGGCAGCCGTGCGCTCCTCTGCATCCGGCAGCGCGGCATCCTCCTGTTCCGGCGGCTCCGATTCCTCTTCATGCAGCGACAGCTCTGAAAGATAAAGAATGCGCTTGGTGTCCTTGTTCTCCGCATCGATTTCCGCAGCAAGTTTTGCATAATCGAACGCCAGACGGAATTGCCCCGCATTGTACAGCCGCTCGGCAACCGCATTGTATTGTTTTAAAAGCGACGGCATACCGGCATACCGTTTGAGATTCAGATTTAAGCGCGGTTCTATAAATTCCGCCGCTGCAGTCAGCAAAAACACAAAGGCAAGGCTAATGACGACGATGGCTTTGAAGCGAGCGAACATTGCATAAGAAAAGCGCTGGATGCTGCCGTCGGGATTCCGCCCGAATTCCATTGCCCAGCCGATTAAACATCCTGTTCCCGCTGCGGCCGGCAGCAATTTTGCGCAGAAACGCAGCCCATAGGTCAATCGGTACGCCTTAATCGTGGAAGCAACCAGCGGCGGCAGCTTTAAGAATACAAATGCATATATCATGCTTCCGATAAACATCAAAATGAGAAGTATGAAAAAAATGAAAAATGATTTATTTGCTTTTATGTTTTTCATATTAGTCCTGCTTTCCCCTGATTGCCCGGAGCGTAATGCCGGCAAGTAATATGAGTATGCTGCAAAGTGCATTTATGCAGATGAGCGAAAAATCCTGATTGACCGTTTTAAAATATGCGTATACCGGCGTATTGAAAACCATCGAATTGATGGTATCGCGTAAAAGCTCAAAGATCGGCATATCCGGCGTAAAATAAAATGCATTAAATAGCACGATGAGCGCCGTCAGCAGCGTAATTGTAAAGATATTTACGAGCCGCCATGAACTTACCCTGATAAACGGATAGACGGAAGTCAACGCCAAGGCGAGCGAGCAAAACCACAGCCACGAAACAAATCCTCCGTTCCATGCGTTCGCCGCCTGATTCTTTATCGAGGTGAACACATTGATAAAGCGGTACGGAATGCTGCGCATGGCCTCTTTAATGAGCGGATCGTGGAACGGGAGCGATGCGTAATTAAATGCGGAGGTCGGAGAGAGGTCGAGCGTGTCAAAGTAGCCGAAGTGTCCCGCGCTGTTTTTTTCATCAAGGACGATGCAGTCGGCCGTCTCTTCATGTTCGCTTTCAATAAAATAGTATATCCCGCCGTTATTTTGCCGGAAATAGCCGCCGCTCAAGTTTCGGTACGCTTGCACGTTTTTCCGCTGCTGGATTTCAGGAGAAAGTTTGTTTTCCAAAAATAAAACGCCCGGATAGAAAATTCCCCACGTCAGAGCGGTAAGCAGGAGATAGGCAAGGATGCTTGCAACCGGACTGCGCTTATGGCTGATTTTGTATGCCATCGAAACAAGATGCATCAAAAGGAAAACGGTCGGAGCGGTTTCAAGAAAACCGCACGCCAGAATCTCCTTTGTAAAGCGTACCGTCGCTCCGGCGACAAGCGTTGTCCCGCTAAAAAATGCCGTATAAATTACGATTCCCGCAATACAGGAAATAAGCAACGCCGTTAAATAATTTAGAATCAATGCAAAAGCTCTTCTCATTTAAAATCCACCGCTATTATTGTCGGAATTATCCGGCATAATATTTATTGGAAACGCCGACGAATCGCGTACGCGGCTGGCGGTATTTCCGGCTGGGGGGCGCGATTGGGGAACGCGGGCGGCAAATCTATGCGCATCCGCCTCTGCAAAGGCCTTTGGGTACAGCGCGGCAGCTCATTTGCCGTTTGGCGCGTCATTTGCTCGTAATGCCTTCTCCGCTCCCAGCAGGCGGTACACATCTTCTTTCGTCATGCATTTTACGCCGCCTGCGCCATTTTCAGCAGGCGGAACAAGGAGAATGCCGCTGCCGCTTTTAAGACTTTTTGCAAGCGTACCGCCGTTCCGGTAAATAAGGTCGGCAAGTTTGTATGCTTCTTCTCCATCTTTGAGCGCCTTAAAGCTGAAGACAAAGTTCATTCCCGAAAGTTTTTCCGAAAGCGGGGCGCGATTCTTTTTACCGTAGAGGTTTTGGATTTTTTTGAGCGTCTCCTCTCTCTGGCGTTTCATTTCTCGCTGTTCCAAATATTTTTCTACCGAAAGTTTATGCCCCTTGTGCGAAGCAAGGAGCGATTCTATGTCGAGCCCCGTTTGCGCGCAGAGCGCCTTTACCAGCAGCATGGTCATCATCGCGTCATCGCTTGAACGGTGCGCAGTCAGGCCGCCGGTGTCGAGTGCATAATGATCGCACCACTGTTCAAGCCGGTGTTTTTCGCCGGTTATTGCGCTGGCGATTGCCGCGCTGTCATATACGGAAAAATTAATCGGGGCAAGGCTGTAGCGTTCCCATGCGGAAACCAGAAAGCCGACATCGTTTGCGCTGCTAAAACCGATGATGCGCCGCCCGCTTTCTTCCATGAGCTTTTTGATTCCCCTGTGGTAGGCCTCAAAATTCCGCTGCATACGGAAATAATCTTTTGAATAGGCGAGCGGGCATTTATTTTTCGGAGAAAACAAATACCAATCAAATTCCGCCTCTGGATTCATAACGACATCCTGACTGTCGAGTACATTGAACGCGCTGTCAGTGAGCGCGTACCCGAATGAGCACATTTTACCGATGCCGCCGAAGCAGTTTGCGCATTCTATGTCGAAAAATAAATACGAGCGTTCCAATTTCATGCCTCTTGTCTTTTTATTTTATCAAATATATCCTTAAAATTATAGGGAGCGCGTTTTCTATAGCGGCAGAGGGGGGCGAATGCGCGGCGGGGAGCCGGAGAATCGCTTATATAATAGAAGAAACTGTGCCGTTTGTGCAGCAGACTGCGCAGTATTTCGTTTTGTGGAGGTAGTATGGACTCAATCAAAAAGGTGAATTTTACGTTCAGCGCAGGGATGGCGCTCTGGCTGCTTGCGCTCGGCGCGCTCATAATTGCGGCTGCGGGCAGTTTTTTTGTGGTGGATGAAACCGAACAGGCGGTGATAACGCGATTCGGGAAATACAGCAGAACGGCAGGGCCGGGGCTGCAATTTAAACTGCCGTTCGGCATCGACCGCAATTATAATGTTCCTGTCAAAGTGGTGCAGACCGAGCAATTCGGTTTTAAAACGGTGAAGTCCGGCCGCGACAACGAATACCGCAACAACATCACCAGCGAATCTACGATGCTGACCGGCGATCTGAATATTGCCGATGTCGAATGGATTATCCAGTACCGGATTGTTGAGCCGCGCCAGTGGCTTTTCGGCGTGCTTGAGCGCAAACAGACCATCCGCGACATCTCCCGCTCGGTGATTAATACGCTTGTGGGCGACCGGGCAATCCTTGAGATTATGAGTTCGGAGCGTTCGGCAATCGAAACAATCGCGCTCAACGCCATGAACGAAAATTTTAAGCAGCTTGGACTTGGCATTAGCGTTAATGCAGTCAAATTGCAGAACATTGTGCCGCCTGCCGGCGTACAGGACGCATTTGAGGACGTAAACAAGGCGATTCAGGATATGAACCGCTTTATCAATGAGGGGAAGGAAGCGTACAATTCCGAAATCCCGAAGGCGCAGGGCGAAGCCGACCGGCAGCTTCAGGTTGCCGAAGGCTATGCGGCCGAGCGCGTCAACCGCGCAAAAGGGGACACGGCGCGTTTTGCTTCCGTGTATGCCGAATACGCCCGCTCCCCGAAAGTAACGCGCGAACGCATCTACCTTGAAACAATGGAAGAGATTTTCGGCGCGGATACCAAGCCTATGCTCATCGACGGCAAACTTGAAAATGTCCTTCCCATCAAATCGCTTGAAAACGGCGCGCGCGCCGTCCGTAATTAGGAGCGCATTATGAAACAGACGCAAAAAAAACAGCTCGCGGCGCTTGCAGGCATTGCGGCGCTTTTCTTCATTTTTATGCTGATGGGGCCGTTTTACATCATCAATGAAGGCGAACAGGCCGTTTTAACGCGATTCGGCGGCATTGTCGCAACGCGCACGGAAGCAGGCTTGTACATCAAGCTGCCGTTCATTGACCGCGTAACGACGTACCCGAAGCTCATTTTGTCGGTTGACGGAGACGCGCAGCGTATTCCGACGAAGGAAAATCAATTTATCATCGTTGATACGACGAGCCGCTGGCGGATTGTCGATCCGGTAAAATTCTACCAGAGCTTTAAGACGCTCGAAGATTCCTACTATAAGCTCAGCGACATCATCGATTCATCGACGCGAACGGTCATTACGCAAAACCGGCTGAGCGAAATTGTCCGCAGCTCCAACATCATCAACGAACGCTCCGCCGTTATAGCGGACAGAAGCGACGACGAGATGAAAGAAATTGAATCGCTGGTCAATGCGAGCGCGGTAAATGAATCGGTTATCAAAGGCAGGAGCGAACTGTGCCGTCAAATGACGGAAGAGTCAAACCGCCTTGTGCCTGAATACGGCATCGAACTTATTGACATTGTGCCGCGCCAAATTAAATATTCCGACGAGCTGACGCAATCAGTGTACAGCCGCATGATTAAAGAGCGCAATCAAGTGGCGCAGGCGTATCGATCGCTTGGGGAAGGGAAAAAGGCCGAGTGGCTCGGCAAGCTCGAAAACGAAAAGCGTACGATTCAATCGGAGGCGTATCGCAAGGCGGAGGAGACGAAGGGGCGCGCTGATGCGGAGGCCGCGCGGATTTACGCGGAAGCGTATGGGAAAGATACGGAATTTTACAATTTTTGGAAAAGCATGGAATCGTATAAGACCACGCTCAAAGATTATGAGGCAACCTACAGCACGAACATGGATTATTTTAAATACCTGTATTCTGCCGGCGGCCGCGCGCGATGACGGAATTGGTACGCACGGACGGGGAGACAATATATCTTTCTACCTCGCTTGATGAATCGCTGTTCGCAAAAACGAAGTTTTCACGCTTTTGCGATGCGGCAGGCTTCATCGCGGAAAAGGAAGAAGGCGGGGACGGCATCGTTTTTTCCGAATGGAAATTCGATGGGGTAAAAACGATGGGGGAAACCGTCTTTTTATGCGGAAATGCGTTTGCCGGAACGTCTGTTGCATCGCTTTTAGATGATACCGCGGCGCTTCTTGCCGTCTGCTCCGCCTATGCTGCATCGCTTTCGCGCGGCATTCCGCTTCCGTGCAATGCGCCTTCCGGTATTTTGTATGACGGAAAGCGCCTTTTGTTCCTGCCTGAATCGGCATTCGACCGCGCTGCGGCAAACGCGGGGCCGGAATATTATGCAAAAATGCAGGAGCCGTGGCGGGATGCAAACGCGCAGCTGCCAGAGCGCATTGCCTTTTCGCTTGCCGTATATGCCTACTACGCCCTCGCCCGAACACTGCCTTATCCGCCGGACGCGGGCGCGAAAAAGTGCGTTTCGATTGCTCACCGCAATTTTTTGCCGCTTGAATACGCGGCGGTTATCCACAATCAAGAACTTTCCAAGTCCGTAAACACCGCGCTTGGCGGAAAAACGAGCATGGCTCCCTTTCCGCTCAATCTTTTGCAGATAGAATTATCCCGAAGCAATCGGGGATGCGAAAAGGAACAAGAAGCGTTACGCATCACGGCGCTGCGTTTTCAAAAACGACAGAAGCAAAAGCTGCAAGCAAAACGGATATACCGCCGCCTTTTTGCAAAAATTGCCGCGTCCGCCGCTTTCGCAATATTCGTTTTGATTTTTACCCTTTCCGTTTTGCACGAGCGCGGGAAAAAGCCGTGCGTGATCGGGCTTTCGTCCGCCGAGTGTGCGGCCGTGTTCTATCAGGGCATCCACCAGATGGATACGGATTTGATTCTTGCCGCCGCGAAAAATTGTCCGGAGGCGCAGCGTTACATTGCAGAAATCCCGCAGATTTATGCGATGAGCCAGATGCGGAGCGTCTTTAATTTGCAAGCAGGCATTTCGACGCCGGAAAATTGGCTTTTCTTTGAGCCGGATTCCCCGCGCGCCTATTCGCGTACCGTTTACGGAATCACCGGTTTTACGCTTGATGGGAAGCCGCTGCCGCTCACTGCCGCCATTCCGACAAACCGCGCGCATCCGCCGCGCATCCGCATAGAAGACGGCGAGCGCATCAAAAACCGCACAAACAAAACGCATACAGCCCGCTTTTATCTGGTGCGCACGGTTGATGGTATGCTGCAAATCGAGCGATATGCGGCGGAATTATCGCTCCGCATGGAAAATGACCGCTGGAAAATCAAAAAGCTCAATCAGGAACGCGCAACCGAAAATATAAGTCCCGCAGTCTTTTCCGCAGAGTTTAAAAGCGCGCTTACCGAATGCAGAGGCGACGTGATGGCCGCGGCCGCCCTCCTTCGTCCAAAGTATCCGTGGCTGCCTTCCGCAGAGGCGCTCAAAACCGAACGGGAGCGGCTTGATGCAATCGGCTACTAGGGCGCATTCTAACGGCGTACAAGGGGACGCTGCCGTCACTGCTGCGGTAAACGCCTGCCGCGAATTGGGCTGGCCGCGGCCTTATGTGCGGGGATTTGATTGCACCATTTCACTAGGAAGCAACGATGAGCGGCGTTTTTGTCGAGCAATGGTTTGAAAAGATTTGTTGAAACACTTGCCCCAAAAGCGCGTCATCATCATGAACAATGCTGCATTTACAAGAAAGCAGTTTTGTGTACAATCGCAAAAATACTCGCAGCCGCTGATATTTTGCCGCCGTATTCGCCGGAATTTCCTCCCCATTGAGCACACATGGAGCGCGTTGAAGCGGAATATTGAAGGCAAAGCCTTCGT
This sequence comes from uncultured Treponema sp., assembly GCA_963539665.1. Taxonomy (GTDB): domain Bacteria; phylum Spirochaetota; class Spirochaetia; order Treponematales; family Treponemataceae; genus Treponema_D. Next base: position 11,927 of record CAUTOX010000024.1, on the reverse strand, counting down.
TACAGTTCCGTTAAAGAGACGCTTGATGCGGCTTTATAACGTCAGTCGCTATAACTGCATCTTTTATGCGGCAAAAATATCCATCGTATTCCCTATTTGCTCCTATCGCATTCATGTAATGTAGCATTTTGTTGACTGGTTAAATAATGGTGGGGAAAAATTGATTTCCATGCCGATGCAATGTGAGAGCGCTCCCGCAGCACGAATAAAGCGGACAGTTACGCACCGTCGCGAATTCCGTGCCGTTGCCGCAGATTCGGAAGTTATTGACCTTCATATTTATTCTTTGTATTATCCGGAAAATCTTGTGATAGTGATTTGACTGCGCGGCATTCTTCACTATCGGGCAAGCGTAAGGAGATATAGCAATGAAGAAAAATACTCATCCAGAGTACAAGATGACGAAAATTACGTGTATGTGCGGCAATGTAATTGAAACGCGCTCAACAGTCGGCAACATCAACATTGAAATTTGTTCTGCGTGCCATCCGTTTTATACTGGCAAGCAAAAGCTCGTTGATACGGCAGGACGCATCGACCGCTTCAACAAACGCTACGGAATCAAAGCGGAAGGCTAATAACCTGCCATGCACGGTAAAAGGCTGCTTGAAAGAGCAGCTTTTTCTATTTATAGGGGCTTTATGACGGAAAAAGATATTTTTCAGGCGGAGATTTTTGAAAATCGCATTCGCAAGAATTTTCGCATTCTGCGGAAGCAGGCGCGTAGGAACCGCGTTTCGTGTTTTAGAATCTATGACCGCGACATTCCTGAAATTCCTGTAACGCTCGATTTGTATGAGTTTTTACCGCCGGATATTCATACCGTCCGTGAAAGCGCAGAATATTTTTTGGAGCAAAGCGCGCTCGTTGCCGAAAACAATGCGATTGCCGAACAAAATGCGCGGCTGTACCGCCGGCTTGCGTTGTATTTGTATGAGCGGCCGTACCGTAAGCCTGACGAAGAAGAGGCGGCATGGCTTGAGCTGATGACGAAGGCCGTATGCGCAGTGTGCGGGACGCAAAAAAATCAGATTGCCGTCAAAGTTCGTAAAAAGCAAAAAGGGAAAAATCAATATGAGCGCGCCGAAAATCCATGTAATTCGGCGGCATTCAAAGGAATCGTGCAGGAGCAGGGGAATCTGTTTGAAGTCAACTTAGCCGACTACCTCGATACCGGATTGTTTTTTGATCACCGGACGCTGCGCTCAATAGTCTGCGATACTGCGCGTCAAAAGCGCGTGTTGAACCTTTTTTGCTATACGGGAAGTTTTTCCGTGTATGCGGCATCCGGCGGAGCTGCGTTCGTTGAATCGGTGGATTTAAGCGGCACGTACCTTGCATGGGCTGCGCGGAATATGGAACTCAATGGTTTTTCAGGCGCCCGCTATGCGTATACTCGCTCCGATACGGGCGCATTCCTTGACCGCGCAAACCGTGCGCTTGCGTCCGGCCAATTAGCTCCGTTCGATCTCATCATTTTGGATCCGCCGACATTCAGCAACTCCAAAAAAACGCAAAATGCGCTCGACATCAACCGCTCATGGAGCGATCTGGTAAACGCTTGCATTCCCCTGCTCTCTCAAGGCGGCATCTTGTATTTTTCAACAAACAGCCGCCGCCTCAAATTCGACGTGCAAAAACTTTCGTCCCCCTGCATTTCGGTGGACGACTTCACGGAACGGACAACTCCGTTTGATTGCGGCAGGGCAAAACCGCATCGCTGTTGGCGCATTCAGAAAAACGAGCCGCGATCCCCGTAGCCTCCGCGTCCGGCCATTCCCGTGGGCGCACTTGCAATGCCCTGCGCTTTCCATTATTCTACACAAACTTTACGGCATTCCGTTAGCAAGGAGGTGATGAAGGATGGCGACGATTATTGTTGAGGAGTCGGAGAACCTTGAAAAAGCAATCAAACGCTTTAAGCGGATGGTTGAAAAAGAAGGGATTATCCGTGAGTTTAAAAAGCGCGAGTATTATGAAAAGCCGTCTACTATTCTTAACCGCAAGAATAAGACCCTTGAACGCAAGCTGATGAAAAAAAACCGGAAATCGCACGATTTCAAATCAACGTACTAAGCAAAAAAGCAGCTCCAAATGGGGCTGCTTTTTTGTTTCCGCCGCTTACTGCGAACGCAAATCATCCGACAAAAGCGGCTGCATCACGCGCCGATAGCGCTGCCGGCGATGTCCTAAAATCCCAGCGAAATTCCGACAAATGCGCCCACTCCCGATAGCTGAAAGCTGTGCGCAAAATCCGAACTTTGAGACGAAACGCCCACATCGATTTGCAGAACCCGCGCATTGATCATAATGCCGACTTGCTGCTTGAAGACTTGATTAAAACGAGCGGACGAAAGGGTGAGCCCTAAAATCTCGAAGAGAGACAAATTCGTATAAATGCTGTAATCGATGTACGGCTTTGCATACGTGCGGTACGGATAGGAAACGCCGAGCCCCAAAAGCGAGCCGAGCGTAAGCCATTTGCCGACCGGCCGCCACGCAACCTCCGCGCCCATGCGGAACGGGCGATGAAGCAAAAAGCTTTCTTTTCGGTTGGCCGTTTGCATGACCGAGTGGGAATGTACCGCTCCGCCGGTAGCGTCAATTAAACTGTCTATATCAAAAAGCGCCGCCGCTTCCACAGAAATTTCGTTTTCAAGCCGCCCGGGAACGAACGGTACGCGCATATACGCGCCGCACTGCAATGTGTCTAAAACCGTATGCTCAACGGCAACGTGCAAATCAAATCCCCAGCCGGTTTTCAAATCTTCGGCAGGATTGGCCGGCTCTCCGCCCTGCCCGATATACGAGCCGATATTGGTAAACGAATTGAGTTTCACCTCCGCCTCCGCAGCTACCATAGTTTTTCCTGAAGCGCTATTTTCAAAAGATGCCTTGCACTTTGGCATTTCGGCATGCAGGAGCGGATGAAAGACAGCGGGAACTACCGTAATATGCGACTTCCTGAAATTAAATCCGGCGGATGCGTCCACATACGCAAAGGCGTCAAAGTGCATATCATTCTTGATGTCGAGCTTTTCGCCGAGTTTATTACCTTTCCCCAAAAACTCGAACACCGATTTGGAAAGATTTATGTTTCCGGAAATATCGACGCCCGCAGAAAGTCCCGCATGTACGCCGTTCGGCAGGTTTAGGTTCATAAAATATTCAACCGAATTGTTTGTATCGAAGCGGAACGACGGCATTTGCATCGTGTCCGCAATCTGCCTCAAATCGATGGTAAGCTGCCGCTGCAACAAATCTGCGGGCGTAAAATAATTGTTTGCAGCATTGATGTCCGCATTGATTCCTAATTCAAAATAGCGGTGCGCAACGCGCAGCGGCCGCGCATACAGCAGGGCGGATGCCAGTAGGATGCCCAGCATGGTAAGATTCTTTTTCATGTTCCCTCTCAGAATATCGAAAATTCTCCATTGGTATGGATTTCAAGCGCAAGGTCGGCTGTCAGCTTTGCATTTCGCGGTAAATACATACTGCCTTTCGGGATGTAAAGCTGCACGGAGGGCTTAAACGGATAGGCGTTGAGGATCATCCGTATGTCGCCGACCGTAACCGGCACATACTCGCCGCGTTCGGTAAATTCGAATATCCGCGTTTTCCCCGCCGCCCCCGCCGCAATGTTCGTATCGCACAAAAACTTTAAGGGTGTTTTGTCGTCTCGGTAGACAAAAAGGTTGTTGTTTGTATAGTACCGGATGCCCGAATCTTTTATTACATCCAAAAATGTATCAATATCCTCGGTACTTGTTTTTTCGCTCCGGTCAAACAGGTCGTTTTTCGTATCGACGCCTCTCAGCTCAAGGTAATCGATGTACGTTTCCTTTTTTACCCGCAGATTCAGCGGAAAGACAATCCGCCCGTACAGTTTGATTGCCGCTTCAGTCTTATTTTTTTGCAGCGTATCAAACTCGGCGCGGGTAATTTTGATGCGCGGCTTTCCGGTTTTGTCTGCAAAGCGGAGGGTATAATCGACGCAAACCGTTCCGTTTTCCTCTCGGTTAAAAAGCTCGGTAATCTCTTTTTTGTGCGAATAATCCTTGCTTTTTTCCACATCGCCGATCACGGCGCCATCGGGAGCAGAATCGAGCGGAATCGTTACTTTTGCTGGAATATAGTCAGTATTTTTTACTATATCGATGCTTTTTCCGACCGGTTGCCCGCCGTTACGCACGTTGAGCGTTACGTTTCCCGAAAATCCAAGACCGCTGAGCGAATCCAGTCCATCCGGACGGCTGCAATACACGTAGAGGAAGATGTTTTCAAAGTCGATATTTTCAAAAAACTCTTTCGTACCTTTTTTCTTTTTCAGCGGTTCCAATATCGAAGAGGCATTGAGTCCCGTGTTCACAATCTCTTCAAACGGCTTACCGGCATCGGTTTTCAGTACGATTTCTTTCCAATCATAGGACGGTTCGACTGCAATCGCAATTCGGTACGGCGTATTGAGTTTGATGCCGGTGAACACCGCGTAATACGGATGCGCCGGCACCGTCCCAAAGCCCGGCAGCGTAAAATTGACTTTGAAGTCGGCAGATGAATCGGTTGCAGGATAGACCATTTTTTCCGCATTTGCGCCGTTGGTCAGATCCGCAACGCGGTTTGCCTCTCCCGCCTTGAGCGGCTTTTTCGCATCCAGTCCGAAAAAGTTTGACTTTGTTTCGGCAATGATGTCATTCCCCTGCGGCAACGTGTTCGTGTACGTTACTTTGATGTTCGTTTGGCCGAATTTAATAGATTCGACATTTTTTACAAGGCTGTCATCAAGCGGTTCAGTCGAATTGACGGTCAGCTGCTCTTGATTGCTTGAAAAATCCATCGTAATCGACTTGACGTTTTTTATGACAAACTGAATATCTACGGTAATTTCATTTGCGCCGGTAAACGTAATGTCAGCATCCTTGAGCGCGAACGCAAGTTCCCCGTCAAGCTGCACATCGCCCGCCTTGAACGGCCGGTCTTCAAGATTTAATTTGCGGTTGAGCAGGAAGGGAGCCTTTTCCGCGCTTTTATCGAATTCAGAGTCGGATGCCGTAATTGCATCGGAGAGAGAAATGTCCGGCGTGCAGACAACGCCTGTCCAGTGCGGCGGCAGCCGGGATTCCATGCTGATAAAGGAATCCGTCCCGATGAGGCATTCGACAAATGTATCGTCGGCGGAAACTTTGAAGGTGTTTTTAATCGGGCTTTTTTTCAGGTCGTCGGCGCCCATCGTTAAGCCGGTTACTTTCGACAGTTGAATATCGTCGGAAAAGGCTGGTTTTATTTCAAACGAATCCGTTTTACCGAGCGCGCCGCCGCGCGTTGCGCCGCTTATCGCAAGCTTCATTTTTTGCGGGATCGTTTTTCCTTGCAAGGGCAGTTGTACGCTCGCGCCGCGCGCAATATCCACGCCGGTCTGCTGCGTTATCGAAACGCCCGCCGCATCTTTTAAGGTGATCGTAAAGGCGGTCGAAAAGTTTTGGCTCGGCGTATTTGTCGGCAGAATGCGTAAGATGAGCGAACCGGCAGAAAACGTCATCGTCTTAAATTCCGGTTTCAAAATGTTGATATTCAGATCAGGCGAAGAAAAAGGGGTACTAACGCCTTCCGGAACGTGCAGGGGCAGCGCGCCAAATTGAGCGGATTGCCGCACCGACTCATTGATATCCGGCAGCTTCACCTGCTTTTTTACTGGAGCCTGCGTTAAATCCGGCGTTTTTACAATACGATCGAACTTCATTCCTTTAATTTTTGAGGAAAATCCCATTCCAGAAAAATGGGAACTTGCATCAATCGGGATTTCCGCGATGTTAAAATCCATCAAATATTGCTGCTCTTTGGATGCGCCGCCCGGATTATAGTCGGAAACCTTAAATTTCGTCTTTTTGCTCTTACCCATCGCATCGCTAATCGTCTTTTTTGACAGATAATCGGCAAACGTTTGCCGAATCTGTCCGATGCCGAACGCATAATCGGCCTGCATTTTTACGGAAACCTTTTCAGGTATCTCATAACCGCAGGAAAGCGCAAGCAACGCCGAAAGCGCAGCCGCAGTAAAAAACAGCTTTTTCATAAAACCCCCAAATATATTAAACGTGTTTCAGAACAGGTTATCGATTCATAATTCCGCCGACCGGTTGCAACGCTGCGACAGCCCGCGCCTCCTTTACCAGCATAGCGGCATTATAGCACAGAAAAATAGGAAAAAACAACGGGGGGGGGGGGGGTATAATAGAAGAATTCTATACACGCAATTCCTGCAAAAGCAACGGAAAACGCGGCGGACCCGTAGCGGGCGCAAGCGAGCAGCAAAGGCTCGGCCGACCGCTGCATGGCGGACAGGCGAAAGGTCAAGGAGCGCGTACAATGATTACGGCTGCGCGTCCGGCAGCGCGGCGTAGGGCGCGGGCTTTTCTGCGGCTTCAAGGGCAGTGTGCGCAAGGTCTTTGAGGTATTGGGCGGCGGCGGCGGTTTGGGGCGTAGTGCCTGCGCTTTGTAGCGAGCGGCGTTGCACTTCCTGCGCGGCGGCGCGGCGGTCAAGGAGGGCTGCGGCATCTTGAAGGATCTGCGCTGCCTGCGCGGGCGGAATATGCAGAAGGGCTGCAATCGATTCAGCTCCGGATGCGGCAAGGTTTTCGAGCGTAATAAAGGCTTTTTGCAGCGTCCGCGCCCGCTTTTCCCCGATTCCTGCAATTTCTTGGAAAATGCTGACCGTATTTTCTTTGGTGCGGAGCCGCTGGTTTCGGCTGGTAGCGAAGCGGTGGGTTTCGTCCCGCACTCGCTGCAAGAGCCTGAGCGCGTCGCTTCGTTTCGGCAGACGGATTGGCTCATGCGCGTTCGGCCGCCAAATTTCTTCGTCCCGCTCGGCTAAACCTGCAATCGGAATGTCGAGGCCAAGCGAATCAAGTACGCCCTGCACCGCATTTACTTGCCCGATGCCGCCGTCAATCAAAATGAAGTCAGGCAGCTCCGCGCTTTCGTTCAAAAGGCGTGTGTAGCGGCGCGTCGTCGCCTCTCGCATGGAGGCAAAATCGTCGATGATGCCGTCTGTCGTCTTTAGACGGAAATAGCGGTAGTTTTTTTTGTCGGGATTGCCGTTGTAAAAGCTGATGAGGCTTGCAACCGGAAACTTTCCGCCGATATGCGCAATATCGAAGCCTTCAATGCGAACCGGAAGCTGCGGCAGCTGGAGGAGCGTTTGCAATTCTTCCATCGCCGGAAGGTCGCCGCGCTCGCGCATCCGGCGGATGATGTCTTCGCGGGCATTTTCGAACGCCATATTCATCGCCGCGTGGTGCAGCCGACTGTTTTCCGCCGCGCCGTCAATCAAAATGATATGAGCGTTGCATTGAAGCGAATCGCGGAGCCATTCGGCAAGGAATGCGACCGCTGTACGAGTCGGCACGTAAATGTGCGGCGGGATGCAGTTCTTTTCTATATAATATGCGCGGATGAATTCCGCCGTAAGCTCGTCGTCTTCGTTGCAACTGACGGCGCGGTAATTGTCGCGCCCCAGCAGCTTTCCGCCGCGTATTTTCAAAACCGTAAAGCTGACCAGCTCTCCTTCCCGCGCGTAGGCGATGTAGTCGCGGTCTTGTCCGTCAAAACTTTCTACAATATTTTGATTTTGCATGACGTTCAGCGCGTTCAACCCGTCTCGAAGCCGCGCCGCCTTTTCAAAATTCAAATCCGCCGCCGCTTTTTTCATCGCATCCGCTATCTTGTTGCGCGTTTCGTTTCCTTTTCCCTCAAGGAGCGCCGCGATTTCGCCGAAATATTCACTGTAGCAATCTTTTGAGATTTTACCGCAGCACGGCGCGCTGCATTGGCCGATGTGATAGTACAGGCACGGAGAATCGAGCTTCCGCAGCGTCTTGCAGCGGCGGATCGGATAGATTCTGAATAGCGCGTCTATGAATGTGTCGAGCGCGCCGGCATCGGGATAGGGGCCGAAGTACGTTGAGCCGTCGCGGACAGCGTTCCGAGTTTTAAACAAGCGCGGATAGGCTTCGTTCGTGATGCGCAGAACGGGATAGGATTTTCCGTCCTTCAAGTTGATGTTGTAGCGCGGATTGTATTTTTTTATCAGATTGTTTTCGAGCAGAAACGCTTCGTATTCGTTCTCTGTGGTGATGTATTCGATTGACTGAGCATTGGAAATGAGCAGGCGCGTTTTGATGTCCTTGTTTCCGGAAAAATAAGAGGTAAGGCGATGCTTGAGGTTTTTCGCTTTGCCGACATAGATTACGTTTTCCTGGCTATCGCGCCAGAGGTAAACTCCGCTGGAGGTAGGAGCTTGTAATGCGGTCTTATGAAGAATTTCTCGGGCTGCGTTTATGTTTGCCATTATGAGTACCGGAAAATATTATAGCAGAAAAATCATTTTTATTTTGTCGTTTCTCCTTTTCCGCATTGCGTCTAGTCATGCGGAGCGTTATGTCATGGGCGGAAAATCCGGCTGGGACGATATTACGGTGCGCGACGGCATTACATCCGGCAAGGGGCGATTCGGCTATGAATGCCTTGAGCTTGCCTCCGCATCGAGTACGGGAAACAGCAATACCGACTTGCTGCTCAACTTTGAAAACGGCGTTTTCCGCGATGCTGCAGGAAAATATAAAATTATTGGAAATAGCCTCTACCTAACGGAGCAGGCGGCGCGGGGCAAAACGGCGGCGTTAAGCCGCGGCAACGGACACGGCCTCATTCTTTCCGGCGATGATTCGAGCCTTTTCGGAAAAGAGGGGCCGGCCGGTTCCTTTGTCATTGACTTCTGGCTCTGCCCGTCCGTCATTGAAAACGGAGAAACGCTCATCAACTGGCGCTCTTCCCGCAAGATTTCCGGCGCGCTTGAATATCAACTGGTGAGCGTGTACTGCCGCCGCAACAAGGTTTTCTGCATCTTTTCGAACATTTTTGACGGCTACACGGCGGACGGCGGCGATGTAACGCTTACTGGTTCGGGGAACTTGATTCCGAATAAATGGTCGCACTTGACCATCGCCTTTCAGGAATCGACGGGCGCGCTTGAGTACCGGCTGAACGGAATGCTTGAAGACATAAAATACGTAACAACGACGGGGCATGACGGCGGAAGCGTCTATCCTGCTGTTATTGGCGTACCGGCGGAACTTGAACTGTGCCGGAATTATACTGGCTTAATCGATGATTTTAGGATTCTCCGAAGCTATTACGATATTTCGCACGAAGTTGCGGCGGAACAGGATGCCGCGCGTTTTGCAGCAAAATACGGAACTGCCGCCGGAAAGATTATGTCGAAGCCGATTCTTACTTCCGCCGGCTCCGTTTTGAATTCGATTGATGCGGAACTCAAGCTGCCGGAGCAGACTGCCGTGCAATTTTACGTCCGCGCGGGCGATAATTATTTTAACTGGACGGATGCCTATCCTGCATGGACGGCGGTGAAGGTTGGCGAGGATATTAAAGGGCTAAGCGGTCTGTATTTTCAGGTTGCCGCAGAACTTTTTGCAGACGGCGCCGGTAAGTCAACTCCATCGATAACGGAAATTGCGCTTGATTATACGGCGTTGCCGCCGCCGCTTCCGCCGTTCCGCGTCAGTGCGCAGCACGGAGATGGGCAGGTTACGCTTTCGTGGAATCATTCCGTCGATGATACGGCCGGCGGCTACTACATCTATTACGGAACGCGGCCGGGCGAGTATTTGAGCCGCGCCGCGGCAGAAGGCGCATCCCCTGTTGATGCGGGAAGCGTAACAAGCTACACGCTGACCGGATTGAAAAACGGCACCATCTACTACTTTGCAATCGCGGCATGGTCAAAAATTGACAGCAGAATCTGCGGCGACTTATCGAAGGAAGTATACGCTCGTCCGTCAATCAGATGAGCGCGTGGAAAAGCGCTCGGTTTACCGCAGCATTGACTACGGAGTTTTAATTAAAATAGATGAAGGAAACACGTCGCGTTTTTTTTGATAATCGGAAAAACGATAGGGCATCTCGAAAAACTCGCTTTTTGCGATTTTTTCGAGATTGCGACGAGTTGTAACTCGCTGGATTATCGCGAGTTACAACATCGCATTTTCAAAGTTACCTCTAAAAACTGAAGTTTTTAGAGGTTCCCGATAAAACGGCAACGGATACGCGCGTTCGCCGAACCGTACGCGGCGGGCGTTTCCGTAGGTACTAAAAATTATGGAAGAACGACATATCATCCTAAAGCGGGCAAAAAACGCCCTGATAACGCGGGATTTTGATCTCGCCTCTAAACTGTATAATTCGCTGCTTGAAAGAGAGCCGGAAAACCTTGAACTGCTGGCAATTCTTGCGAATTTGTTTATCAAAGCCGGTCAGGAAGAAACGGCGGAAACCTATTTTAAAAAGATTCTTGAACTTTCGCCGAATAATGTTGATGCGCTCAACAGTCTTGGCGGAATTTGCCGCCGCACCTGCCGCTATAATGAAGCGATCGCATATTTACAGCGGGCGTTGGCGACTGCTCAAAAAACGGATGCCATTGAATATAATCTCGGCTTTACCTATAAGTCGATGGGGAAAATAGAGGAAGCTATCAACTGCTTTCAGTCGGTCATTACGGCAAATCCAACTGATGCGCTCGCGTATAATCACCTCGGCGTTATCTATGCGGCGCAAAAAAACTATGAAAAAGCGGTCTCTAGCTACCGGCGCGGCCTGCAAGTTGATCCGAACAACCCGATTCTGCAATACAATCTGGCCAAAAGTTATGAGGCGACGGGGAACTACGCCAATGCTATCGCCGCCTATGAGATTGCATTGCGCGCAAAGCCGGGCTGGAACGATGCGGTTAAGGCGTATGCGGAAATTTTACTCGGGCAGAATCGCACCGACTCGGCATCGGAATTGGTACGCAATGCGCTGGGCGTTCAGCCGGATAGCGCGGAATTCCATTGCCTTTTGGGACGCATTTTTACGCGGCAGGATAACTACGGCATGGCGGAATCTTCTCTTGAAACAGCCGAACGGCTGGAACCTGCCTCAATTGAAACGCTTGCGGCATTGGCGGAAGTCTATGAAAAGGACGGGCGGGCTGCCGAAGCCGCCGAAAAGATTTTAGCTGCGGAAAAAATGGATCCTGACAGCACGGAACTGCTGATGCAAGTGATTGGCGTTATGATTTCTGCCGGAAAGATGGATGCGTGCGGAAATCGGTTGCAAAAACTTCAGCAAACATTGCCGCATGATGCGCGGGTTCATGATTTAACCGGTCAATACTACATTTGCACCAAGCGAGAGGCTGCGGCGCTCCGTCACTACGAACAAATTGAACAAAATACGCCGCGCTACACTGATCACCTTTTTAATGCCGCCCGCCGCTATGCGCAGATGGAGCAGTTTGAGCAAGCGCAAAAATATGTGAAGGCGTTTATCAGAAAGAATTCTGACGATGTCGGCGCGTGGCTTTTGCTTGGTAAGATTGATGAAACGCTCGGCAATTTGGAAGATGCCTTGCACGATTACGAAACAGCCGCCCGCGTAGACCAGAATAATTATGGGGCGAAGGGCGGCGCCGAGCGCATGAATAGGCATTTTGCGGCCGCATGGGAAATGCAAGCTGCAGCGGAGCAGGAAGAGGCGGAACGCTTTGATGCGTATGTCAGCGAGGCGGATACGGAAGACGATAGCGCAGATGCAGACTACTTAATAGAAGAAAACAATTCCAACGAAGAACATTCCGAATCGCACGAAAGCGGCGCGGGGAGCCTGCAAAAATCCGCCGCAGTACGCAATGTCCCCGGCATTCCTGCCGAAGACGCAGGGGATTTGCTTGGCAGTCTGCCAGATGCTCTTGCCGCCTCCGCGCCTACGGCGGATTCTCTGAATAAGCCTGCGGGCGAGGCAGCTGTGCCGGACAACTTAGCGTTTCAAGCAGATTCGCTGGCAGCGGGCAGTACCGATTTGGACGCATC